>NZ_JAUNEC010000045.1 GCF_030525755.1 Alysiella sp. | reverse complement strand
GCATTGACCGTTATTTGGCGTTTGGTTGCGAGGGCATGGCGGACAAAATCAAGCCAATTTCACTGGAAAAAATGGCAACGCGCTATACCAATGGCGAGTTGAATCAAATCATTAAATAATCGCATCACTTTTCAGGCAGCCTTGTATATTTGCCCCCAAATCAGGGCAAATATATCGTGAACCCAATAGGAATAGGACACAATGTAGAGTGTAACTTGTTGCAACCAATCCCTGTTTGATTAGAAAAATGGTGCAACAATTTGTCCTATTTTTAAACGAATTAACCATGCAAGGCTGCCTGAAAATAGGTCATGCTACATCAGGATAGATGCCATATCTGCTTTTTCATTTCATTCAAATATTTTGAAACACATACCTAAACCCCAACACATCATCTTTCCTACCTGATTGAAGAAAAACAGCTGCTTTCGTGTTTCAGGCAGCCTGAAATGCTCAGGATTCATTTTACCCTTTCCCCATGTGCAACCACAATTCTACGACTGTATTTGTCTTAACAATCACAAAACGGTTTTGACCATGCGAAATTTAACTTTTCCTTTGGACTTCCAATTCAAAATTTTCACGCCGTCCAACGATTTTAGCGTCCTAAACGCGCAAGGTGAGGAAATCGCCTACACACGCCAAAAAATCTTCAAAATCAAAGAAGCGATTGAAATTTTTACCGACAGCAGTCGTAGCCAACGCCTGTATCAAATCAATGCCGACCGCATCATTGATTTCAATGCTTGCTACCGCATTCACGCAGAAAATGGTGCAGAATTAGGCAATGTGCGCCGTGCAGGTATGCGTTCATTGTGGAAAACACATTATGAAATTTTTGACGCAAATAATGTGAAATTGTTTGATATTAAAGAAGAAAATCCTTGGGTTGCTGTAGCAGATGGTTTGTTGGGTGAAATTCCAATTTTAGGTATGTTTACGGGTTATTTTCTGAACCCCACTTATTTGATTAGCGACATTTCGGGCAATATTCAGTATAAATTGAAAAAAACGCCGTCTTTTATGGAACGCCGTTTCAGTTTACAAAAACTGGGCGATGCAGCACACAACGAATTGGTTACACTTTCGTGCATGATGTTGATGTTGCTGGAACGTGCAGACGGATAAAAAATTTTTCAGGCAGCCTAGTAATAGGCTGCCTGAAAATTTGGACATATTCAATTATGATGCTCTAACCACTTCCGTTTGATAAACCGCTTGCATTTCACGTTCACGTTTGGTCGCCTGACGCATCATGAAATAGTTGATGGCAATAACCAGAGTGCCAATAATGGCTATCATGATGGTTGCCAAAACATTCATTTGTGGGTCAAGTCCACGCCGTACTTTACCAAAAATCAGTTGCGGCAAAGTTACTTCTCCTGGACCCGATAAAAATGAAGCAATCACCAAGTCATCAAGTGATAAGGTCACACCCAACAAAAATCCTGATGCAATAGCAGGAGCAATTAAAGGCAATGTAATAACAAAAAATATTTTCATGGGTCGTGCCCCCAAATCCATTGCGGCTTCTTCCAAAGATTGGTCAAGCTCCATCAGACGTGAACGAATCACAACAGTAATGTACGCCATACATAGGGTTGTGTGTCCCAAGAAAATGGTAAAAAAACCTCTGTCAAATTTGGCACCTTCACCCAATACACTTTGTAACAAGGTTTGCACCTCAATAATCAGTAACAACATGGATAAACCAGTAATCACATCAGGCATAACCATTGGTGCAGAAACCATACCAGCAAACAGGGTTTTACCGCGAAAACGTTTGATACGAGCCAATGCATAGCCTGCCATTGTACCCAACACCACCGCAGCCAATGAAGAAACAGCAGCAATGCGTAAAGAAAGCCATGTGGCATTGAGTACTTGGCTGTTGTTCATCAATTGACCATACCATTTGGTGGAAAAACCACCCCATACCGTTACCAATTTGGAATCATTGAAAGAATAAATCACCAAAATCACAAGCGGAATGTAAAGAAACGCTAAACCCAACAACAGCATAATGCGAAGAAACCATGATGCTTTACTTTGATTCATGATTTTTTCCCTTCTTCCAGTTCTCTTTCTTCAAAGCGTTGGAACAATGCCATAGGTACAACTAAAAGCAGAACCATAACCACCGCCACAGCCGAAGCCAATGGCCAGTTATTCGCATCAAAGAATGTCATCCACAAAGTTTTACCAATCATCAAGTCATCAGGACCACCCACCAGTTCAGGAATCACATATTCTCCTACTGCTGGAATAAATACCAACATACTCCCTGCAATAATGCCTGTTTTGGACAAGGGTAAGGTAATGGTTAAGAAAGCTTTAATTGGGTGTGCACCCAAATCAGCTGCGGCTTCCAATAATCGGTTATCCAATTTAACCAACTGGGTGTAAAGGGGCAGAATCATAAATGGCAAATAGGCATATACCATTACTAAATTCAATGAAAATGTGTTATAAAACAAGTCCAAAGGCTCTTTAATGATGCCCCAGTCCAATAAGAAATTATTGATAATGCCATTTTGTCCTAAAAGCCCCATCCATGCGTACACACGCAATAGGAATGATGTCCAAAATGGCAACATAACCGCCAATAACAAACCATTACGAATACTTGGATTGGCACGCGCAATCGCGTATGCCATAGGATAACCAATCAATAAACAAATTAAAGTGGTCATCAATGCGGTTTTAAGCGACAGCCAATAAGTTAGCAAATAAACATTTTCACCCTGTTTGCCGTCATCAAATGGGTTGAGTAATGCAGCCAAAGATGAACCCAAATCGGTAAAAATGTCTTTGTAGTTTTGCATGACCAAATGCAAAGAACCGTCCTCTTTGAATAAGGGCGTAAACGGTGGAATCGTCAATTCCTGTTCAGCAAAGCTTATTTTCAGCACAATGAAAAATGGCACCAAAAACAGTAGCAAAAGCCAAACATAAGGTACAGCAATGACAAAGCGTCCACCAGGACGCAGTCTGCGTTTGGGATTAATATCAGACATTTTCAGGCAGCCTCCATCAGCGCGTTAAAGGTGTAGGTTGGTTTTCAGGCCAATCCAAATACACTTCATCGCCCCAAGTTGGTGGTTCAATATTGCGGACATACCAATAAGGTGCAGGTACTTGGCTTTTGATGATACAGCCGTTCTCCATTTCCACATGATAAACCGCAAAACTACCCAAATAAGCGATTTCTTTCACTTTGCCTTTTGCCCAGTTATGCGTATCGCGATGAGCTGGTTTTTCTTTATGCAAATCAATGTCTTCTGGGCGAATTGAGACCCAAATGGTTTGTCCATCTTGGGCTTCAAATTTTTGGTCGGTATAGACTTTGGCAGGCAATTCAGGGCAATCAATCAGCGCGTGGGCATCGTCTTTGTGAACGAGTTTGCCTTCAAAAATATTGGTTTCACCAATAAATTCCGCCACAAATTTGCTATTGGGGTAGTCATACACATCAGCGGGCGTGCCAACTTGTTGCAATTCGCCATGCGACATAATCGCTACACGACTTGCCATGGTCATGGCTTCTTCTTGGTCATGCGTTACCATGATGCAGGTTACACCCACTTTTTCCAATGTATTGACCAATTCAAATTGGGTTTGTTGGCGCAATTTTTTGTCCAATGCGCCAAGTGGTTCGTCCAACAGCAATAATTTAGGACGTTTTGCCAAGCTTCGTGCCAAAGCCACGCGTTGCTGCTGACCACCTGAAAGCTGATGCGGTTTGCGTTTAGCAAATTGCGGCATTTGCACCAAGCGCAGCATTTCTTCTACGCGCGCATCAATTTCATCTTTAGGGAGTTTGTCTTGTTTCAAACCGAAAGCGATATTTTCCGCCACTGTCATGTGCGGAAACAATGCGTAGCTTTGAAACATCATGTTAATAGGACGGTCGTAAGGGGCAAGATGCGTAATATCTTGACCGTCCAATAAAATCTGACCTTCGGTGGGTTTTTCCATGCCTGCTAACATACGCAGTAGCGTGGATTTACCGCTGCCTGAACTGCCCAGCAGCGCAAAAATTTCGTGTTTGTGAATATCCAAGTCAATGTATTTGACAGCAAGATTATCACCGTATTTTTTAACCAAGCCCTTGATTTGTAAATAAGGTTGATTGGTGGTCATGAGCAATACTCCGCAATAAAACGTGTACCGACGACGCGGGTTCGTTAGAAGGTGAAAATGAGGCTGATTTGATTGCTTTGGACAGCAGCCATGTCAATTTCATTTTAAATCAAAATTTAAAATACCTTTTATTGACAATAACTTGCTGTTTGGGGCGTTCGGGCAGCGATAACAAAAACGGATAATTGTATTAGACCCATGACTTTATCGCAAGTATAAAACCACTTTATGATTAAATTTTGGCGATTTAATATGACAATTCAAGTATCAATTATCTTTGTATAAGCACCCAAATTGGTATTTATAATGTTTTCCACCACCATTTTTCCTTGACAAAACCACAAAAAACAGGATAATAGATAGCTTGTACTTTTGAAGTACAGGTAAATCCCCTGTACCCGCTTTATTTAAGGAAAAATCATGAAACAAGACATTCACCCAAATTACCATGAAGTTAATGTTACTTGCTCTTGTGGCAACAACTTCAAAACCCAATCTGTTATGGCAAAAGACAACTTTAATATTGAAGTTTGCTCTGAATGCCACCCATTTTATACTGGCAAACAAAAAATCGTGGATACTGCTGGTCGCGTAGATAAATTCAACCAAAAATATGGCAATATGTTCAAACGTTCTGTTTAATTGTCATCACAGCATTTTTAAGCTGCCTGAAACTTTCAGGCAGCTTTTTCATTTGCTTTTTTGTTCTTTTTTGCTTATAAACGCCACCGCTTGACTGATTGGCAGTCAAGCCGTTGAACCACATTGCGTTGTTCACGTTTTTCGTTTTTGAATATGGAGTTTTAAAATGCACTTTTTGATTTTGAGTATTTTAGCAAGCGTGTCGGTGGCGGTGTTATTGAAAATGGCACGACAACGCGGCTTATCCATTGAACAAATGGTGGCGATGAATTATGTGATTGCCACAGCATTAACTGTACTTGTTCTACAACCACAAACCAGCAGCCTACATTTTTCAGGCAGCCAAATTGTACTATTTGGTAGTTTAGGGATTTTGCTGCCAAGCATTTTCATTGCTATGGGATGCGCTGTTACAACGGCAGGTATTGTGAAATCAGATGCCGCACAACGTCTGTCTTTATTTCTACCTGTATTAGCTGCATTCACACTTTTTGGTGAAACAGTATTACCACATCGCTTGGTCGGTTTAATCTTGGCGATTTTGGCTTTAATTGCTGTGTTATATAAACCACAAAACCATGCCACCACTACTGGTGAACACGGTGCCGCGAAATGGTTGCTTGCTGTATGGTTTGGCTACGGTGTAATTGATATTTTATTCAAACAATTATCCAAACAAGGTACCGCTTTTTCAGGCAGCCTGTTGGTGGTTTTTATGTTGTCGGGTGTATTGATGTTTACCTATTTATTCTGGAAAAAAACAGCTTGGCAGAAACAAAATTTACTGGTAGGTATCTTGCTTGGCTGCATGAATTTTATGAATATTTTGTTTTACATCAAAGCACATCAAGCCTTTAAAGACAGCCCCACTCTGGTATTTGCAGGCATGAATATGGGTGTGATTGTGCTGGGTACTTTGATTGGTGCAATTGCATTCAAAGAAAAAATCAGCAAGTTCAATTTTGCAGGCGTGATTCTGGCTTTGGCTGCCATTATCATGCTGTATTTTGGTCAGAACCTATTCTGATGATTTCCAGCTAAAAATACGGGGCAAGCAAATTTGTGTTTCACAGAATGCTCGCCCCATTTTTCAGGTAGCCCCAAATATACCCTGCTTATCAAGATATATAAAATCGTCATAACTGTTAGCATCAAATAACACTATGCCTTTTATCTTTTTTAACGCAATATTGCCACAAGCTAACTTAATCCAACACACATCACGAGGAATCACATTATGTTAATCAACGGTCGCACCGAAATCATTGCCCACATCGGCTACCCTACTTACAGCTTCACTTCGCCGATGATTTACAACCCTTACTTTGCCGACACAGGTATCAACTGTTTGGTTGTGCCTATGGGGAGCAAAGCTGAAGATTATCCCGATTTTCTCAAGGCCGTGTTCTCGCTGACCAACATCAAAGGCGCATTGATTACCATGCCACATAAAGTTACTACAGCCACTTTATTGGGTTTGGAACGCATTAGCAAAACAGCACAAATTGCAGGGGCAGTCAATGCTGTACGTTTAGGCGCAGATGGCAAAATGGAAGGTGATTTATTTGATGGCGAAGGTTTTGTACGCGGCATCAAAAACAAAGGTTTTGAACCCAAAGGTAAATCGGCTTTGGTAGTAGGTAGTGGTGGAGTCGGTTCAGCGATTGCGGCAAGTTTGGCAGCAGCGGGTATCGCACGTTTGGCATTGTTTGACTTAAACGAAGAATCTTCACGCAAATTGGGTGGACGTTTGCAAGAACATTATCCTGAATTGGTTTTGGAATACGGCAATAAAGACCCACAAGGCTTTGATTTATTGGTTAATGCCACACCATTGGGCATGAAAGCAGGCGATGCCATGCCTGTGGACATGGACAGAATCACTGCCGACACATTTGTAGGCGATGTGGTATTGCAATCTGAGCCCACCGCGTTCTTACAAGCCTGCCAAGCTAAAGGTTGCCAAACCCAAGTGGGCGTAGACATGCTGTTTGAACAAATCCCTGTTTACTTAGAGTATTTTGACATTCCTACTACCACAGCAGATAATCTGCGCCGTTTAGCAAATATTCGTTATTGATTTTTCAATTTTCAGACTGCCTGAAAACACATACCCGCCTTTTCAGGCAGCATATTTTTAAACCACATCAATATGGGACAGACACATCATGTCGGATAACAAAACCATTAACGTGCGCGAGTTGCTGGATAACCGTGAAGTGAGCGCGTACCAAAAATTCATCGTTTTTCTCTGCTTCTTAATCGTTGTAATGGACGGCTTTGACGTGGTCATCATGGGCTTTGTCGGTCCTGCTTTAAAAGAAGCATGGCAATGGAGCAACAGCGATTTGGCTCCCGTCTTATCCGCCGCTTTGGCAGGTTTAACTTTTGGTGCCTTAACCGCAGGTCCATTGGGCGACAAGTTTGGTCGTCGCAAAGTTTTGATTGCCAGCGTTTTCATTTTCGGCTTATTCACCTTATTGGTGGCATTGGCAGGCAGCAAAACCGAGTTCATCGTTTACCGTTTTATCGCAGGTTTTGCCATGGGTGGCATCATGCCAATGGTTGCTACTTTGGTTAAAGAATACTCACCTGCACGCCGTGCCTCTTTGCTTGTTACCATCGTATTCGCAGGTTTTACAGTTGGTGCAGCAGGTGGCGGCTTCTTGGCTGCATGGATGGTACCTACATTTGGTTGGCAAAGCGTGTTCTATTTAGGTGGCATTTTGCCAATTATCACCGCAGGTATAATGATTGCCGCCATGCCTGAATCGTTAACTTATATGGTACACAAACGCGGCAACCAAACACAAATTCGCCAAATCGTAGAGCGCTGCGCACCAGGCAGCACACAAACTGATTCGATATTTGTTGTCCCCGCCGAAGCCACAGGTTCAATCAGTACAGAAAACCCAATCAAAATCGCCCTGAACAACCACTACCGCTTGGGCAGCTTCATGCTTTGGATTAGCTATTTCATGCACTTATTCTTGGTTTACTTATTGGGCAGCTGGATGCCAACCATGATTAAAGAATCGGGCATGACCACCTCACAAGCCGCCATTATTTCCGCCATGTTCCAACTGGGTGGTCCACTTGGTTCGGTAACTTTGGGTTGGTTTATGGATCGTTTTGAACAACATCGCGTGATTCAAACTGCCTACGCTATTGGTGCAGTATTCTTGGTCATCATGAGCAACATTGGTGGCGAATATGTATTAATGTGTATTGTTGCCTTCATCATCGGTGCAGGTTTCAATGGTGGCGGTACAGCCATGAATGCCCTGTCTACCAACTTCTTTCCCCTGCCTGCACGCGCAACGGGCAACAGCTGGATGCACGGCATCGGTCGCACAGGTGCATTCATTTCCGCATTTGCAGGTGCATGGATGTTAAACGCAGGTTGGAAATTTGCCGATGTGGCTTTGGCTTTAACCATTCCAGCAGGTTTAATCATTGTGTTATTGCTGGTTAAATTCCTGCACTATCGCAAGACAGCATAAGCCTTTACCAACACAAACAGACATTGCACTATAGTAGTACAATGTCTGTTTATATTTTTAAACCAATCACGCCTGTAAACATCAACCAAATTGTATTAAACTGCTTTGATTTCATGCCACGAAAGTGGCCAGCGATGTATTTCATCATACAACAACCCATCAAAAATCTCATACGCGCTTTATGGAAAGCCCTATTTGCACCTTGGATAAACAAGCTACCTGAAAGCCCATACCAACAAAAATTACTGTACATTGGACAAATCATTGAACGGCGCGATTGGTGGTGGAATCACACACTCTACCAATCTGTTTACCGCGAAATCATGCAAACTTTAAAACATGATTTGGCTTACGATGTCATCATTGTTGCCCCCTTTTTAAAACGCGGTGGAGGGGATTTAGGTGTCTTGCACCACATTCAAGCACAACACGAGCAAGGCAATCGCGTTTTATTGATTACCACAGACCCAACCGATTCACCTTGGCTAAACAGGCTGCCTGAAACCGTTCAACATTTGGACTTGTGCAAATGGCACAATGTTTTACGGCGCGACTATTTACGTGTTGCAGTTTTAACTGAACTGCTGCGTCAAAGCACCGCCACCACCATACACAATGTCAATAATTCCGACTTATGCTGGCAAGTCTTCCGCTACAAAGCCGCAATTTTGCTTTCTGCCAATAAAAAACTGTTTTGCAGCGTTTTTTGTGGCACACCACGCAACGGTTTGTTTCTGGGTTATGCCGATGACTACCTTCCCCATTGCCACATGCATCTTTCTCGCGTATTTTGCGATACGCAATGGTATCCCAATGAAATAATCCAACGTTGGCATTTACCCCCTGACTTATTTCAAGCCTTGTACTTTCCCTGCCTACTACCCCAAGCCAAGATTTGCCAAAGCCAAACCAACGCCCCAGTATTATGGGCAAGTCGCTTTTCCACACAAAAACACCCTGAATTACTGTACGTCATTGCCCAAAGGCTGCCTGAACAAACATTTCATGTTTATGGCGCTTGCGAAAGCAACTGTGAAGACCTGTTGACACAACTTCAAGCTTTACCCAATGTAACGTATTTCGGTGTTTACGATAATTTTGCAAGCTTACTTGTCCAACAAAAATATGCGGCTTTTCTGTACACATCCGCCTATGATGGCATGCCCAATGTATTATTAGAAGCCATTGCCAGCGGCTTACCCGTTATCGCATCAGATGTTGGTGGTGTCCACGAATTGATACACCCCAATATGCTACTACCCCATAATGATGATATAGATGCGCACATCAATCAAATCCAAAATGTGCTGCACAACACACCACTACTGCAACAATCATGGCAATACAGCCACTCACTATTGCAAGAACGACACAGTTGGCAACACTTTGTTCACAGTTTAGCCACCAATCAAGGCTATTTTCCACAGGAACAACATCAACACCAATCCCATTCTTCATACAAGGCTGCCTAAACCCCAACATCAGGATTTTCAGGCAACCTAAACCTAGGGGCAATTGACAATTCGGGCACGAATTTGATTTTTCAGATAAATGGATTCACTTCAAGGCAAGTAGCATAGCAGATTTACGAAGCCAAAATACAAGCCAATGCGCGCCATTTGTACGTATTTTCAACACTAAATGGGGCAATTGAGCACAAAAACAACCGCAAAACGAATTGTCAATAACCCCTAATACAACAAATATAATCGTAAAAGTAAAAATGCAATACAAAGCGACAACGAGAACCGTATACACCGAGTACATAAAGGAGCTGGTAACGCTGTACTGGTTTAAATTGAATTTACTATACCGAAGGCGTGGGCAAAACCGTACTGTTTTTTCAATTATACGACTATAATTACTGACATCATGATGTCGTGCCTGTATTTTTCAGTTAAAATGTGGCGTTTTTCATGATTTCAACGCGCAAGGTGTGATTTTGTCTCATTTTTCCACTCCCAAACCATTGGTCTTGATATTGTGTCTCTCCTTTTCAGGCAGCCTGTTTGCCACCACAAACACTTGGACACAACAAGGTGCTTTATGCCATGCGCTGCCTGAAAACAATCAAAACCTACCTACAGCACAAAGCAGCGGAGGCGACAAGCTGCATGCAAATGCGACGCGCATTACCGCAGACCGTGTAGCAGGTCAAACACAAACCCAGCACCATGCCGAAGGCAATGTGATAGTTGAGCGCAACAATGAGACCCTCAATGCCAATTGGATTAACTACACCCAAACCAACGACACAATACGCGCAGGCGATGTCTTTACTTTAAGCCGCAGTGAAAATCAAACCATACGCGGCGAAAACTTGAATTACCAACTGAACAATGGCACAGGCAGCGCACACAATACCGAGTTTGAAATCAATGATGGTACACGCCGCCTACAAGGCATCAGCAGCCATTTAGAAATGCAAAACCAAAATCAAATGACCATGCACGATGTGGCATTTAATACCTGCAACGCAGGCGACAAATCATGGTACATTCAGGCAGCCTCATTGCATGCCGACCGCGAAACAGGCATAGGTGTAGCACGCCATGCCAAATTGGTATTCAGTGGCATACCCATTCTGTACACACCTTGGGCAGATTTTCCCATCAATGGCAATCGCAAAAGCGGTTTTCTTGTTCCTACACTCAAAATCGGTTCAGACGGCACACAAATGGATTTACCCTACTATCTGAACCTTGCCCCCAACTATGATGCCACCATAACACCCAGCATCATTTCCGCACGCGGCGTACGTATTGGTAGCGAAATACGTTATCTACAACCCAGCTTTTCAGGCAGCCTTAACACCATGTACATGCCCCAAGACAAACGCAGCCGTTTCAATCATCGCACCGAAATCAATCTGCAACACCAACACCAATTCAATAATAAATGGCAAGGTGGCATTGACTACAACCAAGTGTCCGATGACGACTACTACCGCGATTTTTACGGACGAAACGAAATTGCCACCAACATCAATCTCAATCGAAAATTGTGGCTGACTTATCAAAATAACATGTACGGACAACCTTTACACGCCGAATTCATGTTACAAAAATACCAAACATTAAGCGATGCACAAGGCAACAAAAACAAACCCTACGCCATGTTGCCACGCCTTACAGCGCAATGGCACAAAGACTTTGGCAACAGCAGCCATTTCGCCATCAACGCACAATTTACCCATTTTGACCACGATAGCAAACAAGCTGGCAGTCGTGTCTTTATCTATCCCAGTTTACAATGGCATTACCAAAACAACTGGGCTTACTTAAAACCCAAAATCGGCATACACGCCACACAATACTGGCTCAACGCCTTTTCAGGCAGCCCCTCACATCGCTTTTCGCGTGTTTTACCCATCGCCAATATTGAAAGCGGTTTAAACTTTGAACGCCAAACCACCTTATTTGGCAAACCTTACCTACAAACACTGGAACCCAAATTATTTTATAATTACATTCCACAAAAAGCCCAAAACCACCTACCCAATTTTGACAGCTCGGAAAACGATTTCAACTACGAACAACTGTTCCGCGAAAATATTTATTCAGGCAGCGACCGCATCAATGCCAGCAACAGCTTGTCAATCGGTTTACAAACACGCTATTTAAACCCCAACACAGGGCAAGAACGCTTCCGAGCAGGCATAGGACAAAAATTTTACCTCAACCACGACAACGTCTTATTGAGCGGCAACATCAGTAAACAAACACGCAACCGCAGCGATTTAACCGCATTTGCAAATGGCTGGCTGCACCCAAACTGGTACACCGATTTACGTTGGCATTGGAGCGAAAACAGCAAAGCCACACAACGTTTTGATGCAGGCATACGTTACAATCCACAAGCAGGCAAAGTCGTATCCCTGCGCTACAAATACGGTCGCAACGAAGAAATTTACAGCAACTTTTACAGCAAACTCCAACACATTGATTTGGCAGCACAATGGCCCATTAAATCCAATCTATACGCCGTAGGCAGACTCAATTACAGTATCTCGCCACGCCGTACATTAGAACAAACCGCAGGTTTAGAATACCGCAATCCCTGTGGCTGTTGGAGTGCCAGCTTTGTCGCACAACGCTATGCCAAAGATTTAAATGGATACAAAAACGCCTTTTTCCTAACCCTACAACTCAAAGATTTAAGCAGCATCGGCAACAACCCCTATGAACAACTGAAACTGGGTATTCCTGGTTACACCAAAACCAACGAGGTATTCCACAAATGAAACACCGTATCTTAACAAGTGCCCTACTTTTAAGCATCAGCTTTCAGGCAGCCGCCGAAATCAAACCCATTAACAGCGTTGCAGCCGAAGTCAATTCCACCCTGATTACCTATGGCGACATTCAACGCAACATCAAAGAACTGAAAAGTCGTCCCACCAATCAAGGTATTCCAGAGGCACAATTGGCACAAGCCGCCAAAAACAAACTCATGGAACGCGCCCTATTAACTGATGCCGCTCGTCAAATGGGCATGAAAATCATGCCCAACCAAATTGATGCCGAACTCACACGTCGCGCCCAAGATGCCAAAACCAACGTTGAACAACTCTATCAAACCGCCAAAGCCAATGGTTACACCCGCGATACCTTCCGCACAGAAGTCGCCAAAGACCTATTAATTGAATACCTACTGACCGACTTAACAGATGATATCCGCATCAGCGATGCCCAAATCAATGAATTTTATGCCACAGCCCAAAGAAACGGCACACCACTACCCCAAGCACAGCCCTACACCGTTTACACCATACGCCGTTTGATTCTCAACGCAGGCAACAAACAAAATATGCCCGCCACAGGTTCACGTATGAATCAAATTCTACAAGCCGTTCAACAAGGTACAGCATTTGAAATACTGGTGCGTCGCTATTCACAAGAGCCACAAGCCGCCACTCATGACGGCATTCACGACAACATTTCCGAAGGCATGTTGCCCGCAACCGCAGAAAACTTCTTGCCTCAAATCCAAAAAGGGCAAATCCTGCCCCCTATTGCATCAGGTACCACATGGCAAATGATACAACTGCTAGACAGCCGCACCGAAACCGACCCCAACAAAACCCAACGTGAAGCCATACGCCGCAGTCTACTCAATGCAGAACGACAAAAAGCCCAAAACAGCTTTATCGGACAATTGCAACAAAATGCCATCATACGCGAATATTGACGATACACCATTTCAGGCAGCCCTTTTCCCAAACACAGGCTGCCTGAAAATTATTCCCCAAATCCACAAAACCCCAATTTTCAAGCAGTCATGTCCCACAAATTAACTCAAACCATACAAACCGAATCCCATACCGATGTACGTGAAACCCTCATCTTTCTACTGGAAGAATGCAGTTTAGACCAAGCACCCAGCCACGAAGAAATCGCACAATGGCAAACCATTTTGCATCAACGCGGTGGTAAATTTACCCAACTTGCCCAACTCTGCGAACAATACTTACAGGAAAACCGATGACCTTCCCCAAAAACAAATGGCTGCTTGCCACACTCATCTGGCTCATCGCAGGCATTTACACCCTGATTTTCCGCGAAACACCACCACACCGTACCGCCCCACCCTTTCCCCATTTTGATAAAGTCGCACATAGCCTACTGTTCCTCTGTCAAACATGGCTTGCTGCCAAAATCTGGCTCACAGAAAACCAAAAACCACCTTATTTTGTCTTATTCTTATTGGGTTTCATCTACGCATTAAGCAGCGAAATGGCTCAACACCTTTTCACGCAAACACGACAAGGCGACATTTGGGACGGCATTGCCGATATGCTGGGCGTGATTATCGCCCTGAATTTAGCACATCTGCGCCACACAATCCACCCAAACACACCCATTTCAAACAACCCAAAAGAAAAAAATTAAACCTATTTTCAAATTATTACCCAACAACAAAGAAAAATACCTTGACAAAATCATCATAAAAAAACATAATAACGGCTCATTCCCTGATAGCTCAGTCGGTAGAGCGACGGACTGTTAATCCGCAGGTCCCT
>NZ_JAUNEC010000082.1 GCF_030525755.1 Alysiella sp. | reverse complement strand
CGCCATTGGACACCATTTCCAACACGGCACGTCCTGCTGGCACATACAAAATCAATGCCCCAAAACCAAATTGAATGGCAAATGCCACGCCAACGGTGCGTTTGTTGATTGATTTTTTGTGTTTGGACAAAATAAAGGCAATTGCCAACAAAGCGACCATGCCCAACAAACTGTTTAAAATACCCATAACGGAAACTCCAAATCGTAAGAACCTGTGTTCATCATCTCAATAGCTTGCTTTTATCGCCACTTCATGCGCCTACTGCGTTGGCTTTTCATGCCAATATGTTCAATATTGGCATGAAAAGCCGTCTTGTATTCGCAAGAATTGACGATAAAATCAAGCCATCAATCTTACAAACACAGGTTCTAAAATCTCTTTTCTCAAATTAAATTTGATAAGTGGCATTTTATGCCAAAAAACGCAAAATCCGCTTTATCAAATCGGCAACAATGCTATACTGAAATGCGTTTTATTGCAATGTAGTGTTAAGTTATTTTCCATGCTTTTTGATTAAAATTAACATGATTTAATATTTGATTTTGTCTTTTGAAAGTAAATTTATGAAATTACAGAGTTATTTTTCTCATCAAGATGTTTTGGCTTTTCAGGCTGCCCACGCCAACCATTCAGATGATTTGATTGATTTGGCATTTTCTTTATTGGTCAATGGGATAGAGCAAGCAGTTGTGCCTGTTTCTCATTTTAAAGTGGGTGCGTGCGCGATTGATGAGCAGGGCAACTTCTATTTTGGTGCAAACCAAGAATGCAGCCACGCGGCAATGGGACAAACCGTCCATGCCGAACAAAGTGCGATTGCCCATGCTTGGGCGCGTGGCGCAAAACGCATTACCGATATTGTGGTCAATTACACGCCTTGCGGACATTGTCGCCAATTTTTGAATGAATTGCGCGGCGCGGAAGAGCTGCGTATCCACCTGCCCCACAGCCGCAACAATCTGTTGAGCCAATATTTGCCCGACAGCTTTGGTCCCAAAGATTTGGACATGACGGTGCGGTTTTTGGACGCGCAAAATCACGGTTTCAGCCTGCCTGAAAATGGGGCGCAAGATGATGCGGTTTTTCAGGCAGCCTTGCACGAATTGAACCGCAGCTACGCGCCTTATTCCCAAGCCTATGCGGGCGTGGCGTTGCGCGTTGAATCGGGCGAGATTTTTGCAGGCGGCTATGCCGAAAACGCGGCATACAACCCCACTTTGCCGCCTTTGCAAGTGGCGTTGAATTTTTTGCGATTGAGCGGCTACCACGAAAATCAGGTACAAGAGGCGGCTTTGATTTGCACAGAACACGGCGGACACATCGCCCACACACAGGCTTTATGGTCGGCATTGTCGCCCGTGCCATTGCGGATTTTGACCTTGAAATGATTGCGGTTACAATGCAGCCTGTTTTCATGTCTTTTCAGGCTGCCTGAAATTTCTCCCCTCCCTCGCTAGCGGGGGAGGGTTAGGGTGGGGGTGGCACGTTGGGTTTCTAACCCCCACCCCAGCCCTCCCCCTTACATAGGGGGAGGGAGTAGGTTTGTGGCAACATCAAAAATTGCTGCATACCGAAAGGCTGCCTGAAAAATGTTTTTTGATTAACCCACTTTATTTTAAAGGAAAATACACATGGCAACCCCACACATTTCCGCCCCTGCTGGCGCATTTGCCCAAACCGTTTTGATGCCTGGCGACC
>NZ_JAUNEC010000044.1 GCF_030525755.1 Alysiella sp. | reverse complement strand
GAATGTTCCCGTATGAATGTGCATGATTAGGGTTTCAGGCAGCGGAGCGAGAAAACGAGAATTTTAGCATAAAAAGGGGTTTCAGGCAGCTTGAAACAAAATGCCACAAATTGTTTAGTTATGAGATGGTGGTGGGTAGGTACATCATTTATACCTACAACACAGTTTCTATTAAAGCGATTGCTCATTTCAAGTTTTACGTTATTTGTAGATAGCAAAAAAACGCCCCACATTCAGCAACGGGGGCGCAAAAGGAACACAAACCACTACCAAAATGGACTGCACGATACGGTGTTGTTTGGCAACTGTGTGCCGTGCAGCTGGTAAGGTGAATAATACGCATCTTTGTTAAAAATAGCAAATGATAATTGTTACTATTATTAAAAAATAAAATAAATATTTGATTTTAAACGAAAGAAAAATTAATATCTAGATAGAGTCTGAATTATGTTGCGACTTCTACGAGTTTGGGACGAAGTATGTTTAAGTTTTGGGTTTGAATGCTGACCAAAAAACCGCGTTTGCCGCCATTGATGTGGATTTCAGGCAGCATCATGATGCTTTCTTGTACATAAATGGGCAGAACGGTTTGGATACCAAATGGGCTGGTCCCACCAAGTAAATAGCCTGTCCATTTTTGTGCCTGTTGTGGTGTGGCAGCTTCAATGTGTTTCATGTTGAGTTGGCGAGCCAGATTGCGGGTGGAAATCTGTTTGTCGCCGTGCATCAGGCAAATTAAGCCTTGTCTGTGTTCGTTTTGTAACACGATGGTTTTAATCACATTGTGCTCTGGAACACCCAAACAGGTAGCAGAATGGGCTGTGCCTCCGTGTTCTACATAAGGGTATAAATGTGGGGTAAAAGCAATTTGATGTTGGCGCAAAAAACGGATGGCTGGGGTAATGGGGTAATTGGGTTTACTCATGGTTTCGGTGTTTAAGTGATGCGCTTGGGGTATGGAATTAATGTGTAAATTGGGGTGATAAATTTTTCAGGCTGCCTGAAAATCTGTTGAACTAATCTATATTACGCAACATCAGATGGTTCATGCGTGCCACAATTGCATCGGCGATTTGGTCTTTATTGCTTTCAGGCAACATGGTTTCTTTTTCTTTATCCAGTAGAATAATTTGATTGACATCGTTGCCCATCGCCACGGATACATCATTGGCAACCAATAATGGAATGCCTTTTTTTTGATGTTTTTGGCGGGCAAATTCCAGTAAGTTTTCGCTTTCTGCGGCAAAACCTACACAAAATGGCGCATTAGGTAAGGCTGCTACATCACGCAAAATATCGGGATTTTCTGCCAGTTCTATAATGGGGGCTTGTTTGCTGTTGTCTTTTTTGATTTTGTGTGCAGCTGAGTTTTTAACGTGGTAGTCGGCAACGGCGGCAACGGCGATAAAAGCGTCTATTTTGTGTGTTTCAAGCTGCTTGAAAACGGCGGCGTGCATTTGGCGTGCGCTGATGGTGTGTTCGCTGTATGCCAAGCCAATCGGTAGGGCGGTTTGCAGTTTGCCATAAATCAAGAAGACTTCTGCACCTGCACGGCGGCAGGCGCGTGCCAATGCCGTGCCCATTTTGCCACTGGAAATATTGGTGATGCCACGCACAGGGTCAATCGCTTCGTAAGTTGCACCTGCGGTAAGCAGAATTTTTTTGCCGTGTAAGGGCTTGGGTGACAAGATTTCAGGCAGCAATTCAGCAATGTCGGCAGCTTCTTGCATTCTGCCTTCGCCAAGTTCGCCACAGGCTTGCTCGCCATAATGAGGCATGAAAATGTGTATGCCATCGGTTTGCAGTTGCGCGATATTGCGTTGATTGGCGGGATTACGCCACATTGCTACATTCATAGCGGGTGCAAGCACAAGTGGACAGGTTCGTGCGGCTGCCATTTCGGTAATCAAATTGTCGGCAATGCCGTGTGCGATTTTGGCGATGGTATTGGCTGTTGCAGGGGCAATTAACATGATGTCGGCGGCGCGTGTGGCATTGATGTGTGCCATGCCATTTCCGTGTCCACCTTGTTCCATTAAGACGGGATTGCCACTTAGGGCTTGGAATGTTTGTGCGCCAACAAATTCGCTGGCGGCTTGGGATAGGGCAACGGTAATGGTGTGTCCTTGTTTTTTTAAGAGACGAACCAGTTCACAGGATTTGTAGGCAGCAATGCCACCGCTTACGGCAAGCAGAATGTGTTTGGACATGATGTTGCTTGATAACAGATGAAAATGAAAAGGGCATTTTCAGGCAGCCTTAAATGGCGTTGTGAATACAATGGCTGCCTGAAAAAGTTTGATAATTAAATGGTTTGGTTGTTACGGCGGAACACCCATTCGTTTTCCGATGATGCGGCTTCACAATATTGGTAGCCTTCTAAATCAAAATTTTTGAGTTGTTCCACATTTTCAATTTGGTTTTGTGCAGCGTAACGCACCATTAAACCGCGCGCACGTTTGGCATAAAAGCTGATGACTTTGTATTTACCGTCTTTTTCATCTTGGAAAATGGGTGTGATGATGTGGGCGTTGAGTTTGGCGGGTTGAATGACTTTGAAGTATTCTTGTGATGCCAAATTGATGACCAAATTGTCTTCTGATGTGCCCAAAGTGTAGTTCAAACGGTTGGTTACGCGTTCACCCCAAAATTCATACAGATTTTTGCCGCGTGAATTGATTAGGGGTGTACCCATCTCCAAACGATAGGCTTGTATTAAATCCAATGGACGCAAAATGCCATATAAGCCCGATAAAATGCGGACATGATTGTGAATGTAGCTGATTTCTTCGGGTTTTCTGGCATAAGCATCTATGCCTTCGTAAACATCGCCGTTGAACATATATAAGGCGGGTTTGGCGTTTTCCAGCGTAAACGGTGGTTGCCATGTGGCATTGCGTTCGGCATTGAGTAGGGCGATTTTGTCGGAAACGTGCATGAGTTCGGCAATTTGTTGTGGTGATAAGGGGCGTACGTCTTGCATCAGAATCTCGGCTTGATCCAATAAAGGAGGCTGTGAATAAATTTTGGGCGCGATATCGCGGCTTTCATTCAGATTTTTGGCAGGAGAAAGCAAAAAATACATGGTGGTTTCCTTTGATTTGGTGGATTGGGCTGCCTGAAACAAGTTTGCTTGGAATGGATATGGTTTTCAGGCAGCTTCTTTATCGGTTTTCGGGGCTTTTTGCTCTTTGTTGGGTTTGTTTTTGTGGGTTTTAGGAAAAATAAAATGTATTTGTAAACCATTGGGTTGCACGTTTTGGGCAATCAGTTTGCCATTGTGTTGCTCGGTAACGTGTTTGGCGATTGCTAATCCTAAACCTGTGCCATTTTTGCCATTGCTGCTGTCGGCACGATAAAAGGCTGTAAAAATGTGGGGGATTTGTTCTTCTTTGATACCTGGTCCATTGTCGGTAACGGTAATGTGTAGATTTTTGCGGTCTTCATACATTTGCACATGAATGGTACTGCTTGCTGGGCTGTAATTCATGGCGTTGCGTATCACATTATCCAAGGCACGGTAAAGGTAGCTTTCATTGCCTTCAAAGCGGGCATGTTTATCCAGATTTTTGATTTCCAAGCTGACGGTTTGTTGATTTTGCTGGGCAACGGCTTGGCTGTCTTCCAGTAGGTGTTCCATAAAGGCAACGATGGGTAGGCTTTCTTTTTCCATTGGCATATTGGCGGTTTCCAAGCGGGATAAAGTCAGCAGTTCGCCTACCAAAATGTCCATGCGTGTGAGTTCGCTTTCCAAGCGAGCAATGTAATCAGCTTGTTTGTCGGGACGGGCTTGTAGTAAACCGATGATGGCTTGTATGCGTGCCAAAGGTGAGCGCATTTCGTGGGAAACATGGTGTAAAAGGTGGCGTTCTTTTTCCACCAGAATTTGCAGTTGGGCTGCCATGCGGTCAAATTGCTGCCCTAAAATGCTTAACTCATCTTTGCGTTCGTCCAACTGCTGTGAGACACGGGTATCCAATTCACCAGAGGCAAGGCGTTTCATCGCGCGTTCTAAAATGGCAATGGGTTGTGTGATGTTGGTGGTAACGATGTAGGCAATCAATAAACCTATCAATAAAATGGAAGCAAAAATGATGAATTCATGCCAAACTGGGGCAATTGGTAAGCCTGGGATAATTAATAAAGGTAGGGTTTCACTTGTGGATTGATTGTGAAAATGGCGAATGAAAAACAGGTATTCTTCGCCAAAGGGGTCAAAATAAATCACAGCTTGATTGGATTTGGGGTTTTTAATGGCAAATTCATAGGCATAAAGGATTTCTTCTGCACCCACTTCTCGTCCAAATAAGTCTTTGCGGCTGCTGCCTGAAACCACAATGATGTTTTGAGCAGCAGGGTGGCTGCGCCAACGTTCCATTAAATTGCGTGTGGCTTGTTCGCCGTGTGTTTGGAATGTACTCAATATGTTTGCCAGCAGTGCGGTTTCCATATTGCGTTGTTGTTGCAATTGGTTTTCTTGCACCCTTTGTTGAATAAACCAAGAGGAGAAGCTGGCTATCGCAATCACGCAGATGATGACCAAACAGAAAGTGGCGAAAATGCGTTGAAAAAGTTTCATGGCAAATATGTCCGAAAGTTTCAGGCAGCCTGATTATAGCAGCAGGCTGCCTGAAATTTATAAGCGTACTTCAATTCCAGCATTTTGCATTGCCAATTTGGCTTCACGAATGGAAACTTCGCCAAAATGGAAAATGCTGGCTGCCAATACTGCATCGGCATGACCTTGTGTGATGCCTTCCACCAAATGTTGCACATTGCCTACGCCACCTGATGCGATGACGGGAATGTTTAAAGCATCGGAAATGGCGCGTGTGAGTGCCAAATTAAAACCTTGTTTGGTGCCGTCTCTGTCCATACTGGTCAGCAGAATTTCACCTGCGCCACGCCGTTGCATTTCTCGCGCCCATTCTACTGCGTCCAAACCTGTATCTTTGCGTCCGCCGTGAGTGAAAACGTGCCAACGTGTGTTGCTTTCGTCCACCGCTTTGGCATCAATCGCCACTACAATGGCTTGAGAACCAAAAAATGCGCTGGCTTCGCTGACAAAGTCGGGATTGCTGACAGCTGCGGTGTTGATGCCTGCTTTGTCTGCGCCTGCATTGAGCAGACGGCGAATATCGGCAACTGAACGCACACCACCGCCTACGGTTAAGGGGATAAAAACTTGTGAAGCTACTGCTTCAATAACGTGCAAAATGGTGTCGCGGTTGTCGCTGCTGGCGGTAATGTCTAAAAATGTGATTTCGTCTGCCCCTTCATCGTTATAGCGTTTGGCAATATCTACGGGGTCGCCTGCATCACGTAAACCGAGAAAGTTTACGCCTTTGACCACGCGACCGTTGTCCACGTCTAAACAGGGGATAATGCGTTTGGTAAGTGCCATGACTGTTCCTTTTTGATTTCAATTTTGTGATAGGGGCTATTGGCAATTTTGGCGAAGGTGGCAAAGCGGATTTACGCGGTTAAAACAACCACGAAACGAATTCTCAATAGCTCATAAAGTTGTCTGAAAGCAGTTTTCAGGCAGCATGGTTGTTGTGGCGTTGTTGCATTTGTGTGGCGATTTGACGTGTGCGTGTGTAACAAGTGTATGCTGTGCCAATGGTAATGATGAACAAGAAGTAGAACATCAAAGTATTGCTGTTGTAAAACGCGGTTTCAAACGTGGCGACAACACAGGCAAGAGTTAAAACTGCCATGCGTTGCTGTTTTGCCATTGGACCGATGAAACTTTGTGCAAAACCCAAGCTGCCTCCAAACACGCGAATGTAAGCGGTTAAGGCAGCCAAAAGTGCTGCTAGCCAACCTAACCAGCCTGCACCACAAGCATAGCCTGTTGCAATCAGTAAAACGCTGTCGGCAATGCGGTCGGGAAACTCATTGAATATCTCGCCAATCGCGGTTTTTTTGCCACCTTCTACTGCCACCATGCCGTCCATTAAGTTACACAACAGGCGCAGTTGAATGAACAGCGCGGCGCATACCATAGTAAAGGGATTGTGTCCCAATATCATCAGTGCACCGAGTAGGGCGAAAACCGCACTCAAACAGGAGATTTGATTGGGCGTAGGCGATTGACGGTGTGCTAAATAAGCGGCAAAGCGGACAAGATATGGGTTACCACGTGCTTGAATAGGGCGGCGATTGGTTTCGTTTACTGGGATATTATTCATAGTACACAAATATTAAGGAAGGCAAAAATACGCATTGTACACGTTTGGATTGGTGTCGTTTAAGGGGTGTGCATGTGTTTTAATTTACAATGGAAAATGTCGTGTTCACGCTGGGCTTGAAACCACCAATACGCGCCTTTTTTAACCGACCATGGACTTGCACTTTGCCAATTTTGGTTTAATAAAAAAGCGCAAATCTTGCCCAACCAAGGTTGATGTCCCACAATGACTACGGTGTCATCATCAAGCTGTTGTAACAGCAAATCCAGTACCTGTTGTGGTGCTGTTTCGGGATTGAGCGCAGCAAAGGTTTCCATGTTTCTGTTTAAATAAGCAGCGGTTTCACGACTGCGGATAGCTTCTGAAACCCATACTTGGGTGTTTTCAGGCAGCATTTTTTTCAATTTGCTTGCCATTTTCTTGGCTTGTTGTTGCCCTTTGGGGGTTAAAGCACGCATTAAATCGTGTTTACCGTCTTCGGCTTGGGCGTGTCGCCATAAAATGATTTGCATGATGTATCGCCTTTGAGATATTTCTAGTCGTTTCAAATTAAAATAAGACAAGGGGACAGCAACCACTATATACGCCCAGTATATAAATGAACTGGCGATGCTGTATTATTTTAAATTTCAAATGATTATAAAAAAGGTTTTTGTGTTTCAGGCAGCCTGTTGTGGGCGGTAAACATGACGGTGTTGCCATACGGTTTTCACATTGTTGCCCAATAAAGTGGTGGCAATTGCTTGCCATTCGGGTTCATGGCTCAAAGCATCGGCATTTTCAGGTAGCCTGAATGCGCTTTGTGCTGTTTCGCCTAATAATTTAGGTGCTTGATACAACACGATTTCGTCCACACAATTTTGTTGCAAAAATGCGGCATTTAAGGTTGCGCCTGCTTCCAATAACACTTCACCTATGCCTTCTTGTGCCAAAACCGATAACACTTCCAACACCTCCAAATGTCCATCTGCGTTTTCAGGCAGCCTGAAAACGCGTATATTGGGATAAGCAGCAAAACGTGTTACATCATTGGCGGTAGTAAACAGCCAAGTTGTGCCACCGTCTTGTACCAGATGGCTGGTTTCAGGCAGCCTGCATTTGCTGTCTAATACCACGCGTACAGGTTGGCGCAAAGTGGGGAATGCACGCACGTTTAAACGTGGATTGTCTGCCAAAACCGTGCCAATACCTGTTAACACGGCGCAACTTTCGGCACGCAGAATTTGTACATCATCACGCGCCGCTGTGCCTGTTATCCATTGGCTGCGTCCATCTGCAAGCGCGGTTTTGCCGTCCAAAGATACGGCGGTTTTTAAACGAACAAAGGGTCTGCCGCGTTCAATGCGTGATAAAAAGCCACGATTGAGTGCGCGTGCTTGCTGTTCCAATAAACCGCATTCGGTTGTGATGCCTGCTGCTTGCAACATTGCTAAACCACGCCCAGCAACCAAAGGATTGGGGTCGCGCATGGCAGCGACCACACGCGATATGCCCGAATGAATTAAGCTTTCGGCACAAGGTGGCGTGCGACCGTAATGGGAACAGGGTTCCAGCGTAACGTATGCGATTGCGCCTTGTGCCCATTGTCCTGCTTGCCGCAAAGCGTGTACTTCGGCATGAGGTTCGCCTGCTCGCAAATGGAAACCTTCGCCCACAATTTGTCCATCTTTGACCACAACGCAACCCACACGCGGATTGGGCGAAGTGGAAAAACGACCAAGTGCCGCTAATTCAAGGGCACGGCGCATATACTGTTCATCTTGTGGGCTGAATGTGTGCATGATTGGCTGACTGGAAAACAAAAATCAAGGGAGTGTATTTTAATGCAGTTGTGGGTTTTCAGGCAGCTTGTTTGATGATTTAACTTAAATCCAAACACACATATTTCATTTCTAAATATTCTTCTATGCCGTAGCGACTGCCTTCGCGTCCCAAACCGCTGGATTTTACGCCGCCAAAGGGTGCAACTTCATTGCTGATTAAACCTGTATTGATGCCAACCATGCCACATTCCAATGCTTCGGCTACACGCCATTGTCGGCTGGCGTTGCGGGTAAACACATAAGCTGCCAAGCCGTATTCACTGGCATTGGCGGCGGCGATGACTTCATCTTCATCATCAAATTTGAAAATTGGACAAAGTGGTGCAAAGGTTTCTTCGTGTGCCACTTGCATCTCGTGATGGACATCACACAACACCGTTGGCTCAAAAAATGTGCCACCCAATGTGCTGCGTTTACCGCCTGTTAAGCAACGCGCCCCTTTTTGTAAGGCATCAGCAATGTGTTGTTGCACTTTTTTTACTGCACTTTCATTGATGAGCGGACCTTGTTCCACACCGTGTTCCAAACCATTGCCCAATTTCAGGTCGCTTGCGGCTTGGGCAATGCGTTGGCAAAACGCATCATAAATGCCTGCCTGAACATAAATGCGATTGCTGCATACGCAGGTTTGTCCGCTGTTGCGGAATTTGCTTGCCATTACGCCTGATACAGCTTGGTCTAAATCCGCATCATCAAACACAATTGCAGGTGCATTACCGCCCAATTCCAAACTGAGTTTTTTGATGTGAGGTGCACTAGCAGCATAGAGTTTGGCACCGATTTCGGTTGAACCTGTGAAACTGATTTTACGCACAATAGGGCTGTCAGTGAGTATTTGGCTGATGTCATTGGCTTTGCCGCACAATATGGGCAAGAGATTTTCAGGCAGCCCTGCTTGATATGCCAGTTGTACCCAAGCATATGCGCTTAATGGTGTTTGGCTGGCTGGTTTAATCAGCATGGCACAACCTGCTGCCAGAGCAGGGGCAACTTTGCGCGTTATCATGGCAGCAGGGAAATTCCAAGGCGTGATGGCGGCAGTAACGCCAATGGCTTGTTTGAGTACCAGCAATTTTTGATTGGGCTTGACAGAGGTGATGATGTCGCCATCAATAC
The DNA here is from genome assembly GCF_030525755.1 of Alysiella sp. GTDB lineage: Bacteria > Pseudomonadota > Gammaproteobacteria > Burkholderiales > Neisseriaceae > Simonsiella. Next base: position 5,412 of record NZ_JAUNEC010000044.1, on the reverse strand, counting down.
GCCGTGCTTCTTCGGCAAACCAACGGATAAATGCAGCCGCATATGCCACTTCGCCTCGTGCTTCAGTCAGCGTTTTGCCTTGTTCCAATGTGATTAAACGTGCTAACTCATCTTGATTGTCCAGCGCAGCACGATACCATGCCCACAAAATGTCCGCCCGTTCCAAAGCTGTACGTGTCGCCCATGCTTTTTGGGCGATTTGGGCTGCCTGAATGTGTTGTAAAACCTGTTTGGGGTTCTGTATTTGGACATAGGCTAACACGCCGCCATCATAGGGATTACAAACGGCAAGGCTGTTGGGAGTAGGTTCAAAGGCAATATCGGGGTGTTGTAAAAGGGCTTGAATGTTTTGCATGATGTGTCCTTGTGGTTTTCAGGCGGTCAATGTTTTTGATTATAATTAAGAACAGGCTGCCTGAAAGGCTTTTTGTTGTATTCATGAAAAAATTGTTTTAAATATTATTGACACTTCAATTTTATTTGTTTGTTTTTTTCAGGCAGCCTGAAAATGCATTTTTACACATAAAGGACATCTATGTACAACCCCAGCCTACCCATTTACGATGATTTAAAAAACGGCGCATACCAAGCCCCTAGCATTTATTTGGCGGCATTGAAAAACCACATTACCAAACCCACTGTGGACATGGTTCGTGAACGTGTGCAAAAAGTTTTACAACGTGCAGATGTGAGCGATGTGGTATTGGTAGAAGAAACAGAAGACGGCGAAATCCGCATTGTGTTGTCTTCGCAAGACGATGATGAAGATGAACCCACGTTTTTCATGTTCAGCGTAAAATTTTTGGCAAACGAAAACCCCGAAGAATGGTCTGACGAAGCCGCTGCATTCCGCGACCGCAATTTGCTGGCAGATGAACGCATGGAAATGCATCAAGCCACACAATTATTGGAGTGTTTAACCTATTTGGATAGCGACTGGGGACAAACCAATTGGTTATTGCAATTGGCGGTCATCGATGCGGTGGCTGGCGAATGTTACGCTGTACAAGACCTTGTTGCTTCTACTTTTTTGAGTGGCACATGGCTGGCTGAAATGGCGCAAACCCACACACCGCCCAGTTTGGAATGTGCTTATGTGATTCACGCGATTACCCCCGAAGACGCGGAAAACGGCGACTATTGGTTGCACACACACGGTTTGTTGAAATTCGGTTTACCTGAATTGGAAATTTTGTGTGTGAAACAGCCGCATTTGTCTGTGGGTCAAAACATCATCACCAGCATGGCAAACATTCTGCTGTACAATGGTACATTGTGGCATGAAGACGAAGCCTTTACTTTGGCACGACACGAACATGGTGAGTTGGCAATCCGCATGATGTCGTGGCAAGACGCTTTGACACACGATTTGTTTGACCCACAAAAAGTAGGGGCATTCAGTGGCGATTTGAACGACCGACCTGAAGGCGACATTCACACCGAGCCTTCTATGGTGCTGTTGGCAGATGTGGACGGTAAGATGACGCATTTTGCGGATTTGGGCGACATTTTGCATGAAGACAATCACATGATGTTCATGTTGCCCAATCAAGAAACCGCAAGAATGTATTATCAGGCAGCGGAAAAACTGCCGATTTTGGCACAATGTATGAAACGTTTTGCTCCTGAACAAGGCGTTTGGGGTTACATGATGAAAATTGCTTGTCATTCACCCAGCACCGAAGAAACCGAGCATATGTGGTTTGTGGTGGAAAAGATGGACGATGAAAACGTTACCGCTAAATTGGTCAATGACCCCTTTGCCATTCCCGAAATGCACAGTGGTAATACCTATACTTTGCCTTTGGCAGATGTAAGCGATTGGTGCATTTATTCATCGCCCTTGAAAGCACGGATTGCGCCCGATGATGTGTTTCGTTTGAGGCGGTATTTGAATGCAAATTGAATTTTCAGGCTGAAACTTTTGCAAAACTTGGTTTATAGGGGCGGATTTCATATCTGCTCTGTTGGGAGTTGTTTTTTATCCATGAAAGAGAGAAAAAGGGCGGAGATGAAATAATCCGCCCCTATGTTTGTTTTAAAATGAATGGGTTTTGTACAGGTTTCTTCCTGCAAATATGCTCGTTTTAAATAGTACAGTCATTCTATTTGAAACGAGCATAAGTATATGTTTGCAGTCTGTTGGCTTTGTTTATTTCCAATACCGCCACCAAGGCATATCGTCTGCCACCCATGCTTTTTGCAGATAAGGGCTATTGGGGAAATTTTGTGATAATACGCGTTCGGTATCGGTTTTCAGTTGCTCATTGCCCATTTTATCGTAAGTGAATGCCATGATTGCTAAGGCTTCTTCCACATAACGGGTATTTTGATAATAAGTTAAAACACGTTGTGCACGGTTGTTGGCAGCGGTAAATGCACCGCGTTTGGCATAATAACGGGCAATCGCAATTTCGTGTCCGCCCATGGCATCAACCAGTTGAGCCATACGTTTGGTGGCATCTTCAACGTATTTGCTGTTTGGGTATTTGCGTACCAAACGTTCAAATTCACGGAATGCTTTGCGATTGGCTTCTGGATCACGGTCTGACCAATCTTGTGAGGCCAGTTTATTTAAGAATGATTGGTCTTCAGAAAACAATACTAAACCGCGTAAATACAAGGCGTAGTCCATATCCACGCTAGCAGGAAAATTTTTTTCAAATCGCGCCAAATCCATTTCTGCGCCTTGTGGATTTTCATTTTTGAAATGGGCGTAAGCTGAATCCAATAAAGATTGTTCGGTGTAGCGACCTTCGGGTTGGCGCGCACGCAATAATTCATACAATTCAATGGCGCGACTGTAATTGCCTTCGTCCAATTCGGTACGTGCTTCGCGATAGAGTTTATCTGCCGACCAATCTTGGGTAAGTTTGGTTTCTTTGCTTACTGAGCTGTTGCTGCTGGCACAGGCGGTAAGTAAGACGGCAGTACTTAAAGCAAGCCAAAGTTTTTTCATGTGATTTCCTTTTTGAAAAGCAATCGTGTGGCGATTGTATCATGAGCAGAAAGGCTGCCTGAAAGGTGGCATTGTGCCATTTTTACAGATATTTGGGAATGCTTACCATCGTTTTTCTGCACCCAAAATTGCAGTTGTAGGCAGCCTGAAATAAAGATTACACCGCTACTGCTGCTTTAATGTGTGGATAGGCTTCGTAATTTACCAATTCAAAATCTTCAAATTTGAAATCAAAGATATCTTTGATTTCAAGATTTAATTTCATTTCAGGCAGCTTTTTGGGTGCGCGTGTCAGTTGCAAACGTGCTTGTTCAAAATGGTTGCTGTAAAGATGGGCATCGCCCAATGTATGCACAAATTCGCCTGCTTGTAAGCCGCAAACTTGGGCAATCATCATCGTTAAGAGTGCGTAGCTGGCGATGTTGAATGGCACGCCGAGAAACACGTCTGCGCTGCGTTGATAAAGCTGACAAGAGAGTTTGCCGTTGGCAACGTAAAACTGAAACAATGCATGACAGGGCGGTAGTGCCATGTCGTCCACTTCGGCAGGATTCCATGCAGAAACGATTAAACGGCGACTATCGGGATTATTTTTGATTTGTGTTATCACATTGGTGATTTGGTCTGTGGTTTTGCCGTTTGCACCACGCCATGAACGCCATTGCGCGCCGTAAACGCGACCCAACTCGCCGTTTTCATCTGCCCACTCGTCCCAAATAGAAACATTGTTGTTTTGCAAATACTTGATATTGGTATCGCCTTTGAGAAACCACAGTAATTCATGAATGATGGAACGTAAATGCAGTTTTTTGGTGGTTAAAAGAGGGAAGCCTTGCGATAGGTCAAAACGCATTTGGCGACCGAATACCGAACGCGTACCAACGCCTGTACGGTCAGATTTGTCAGTGCCATTATCCAGAATGTCTTGCAGTAAATTGAGATAAGTTTGCATGGTGATTTTCTTGATTGGGATTTCAGGCAGCCTTTTAAGTACGCGACAATTTGTGGTTGGGCATTGATGTTCAATGTAATGTACCACAATCATTTTTTGTCGTACGCAGAAAGGCTGCCTGAAAAATTCAAACATCAAAGCGAAAAGGCGGATAGAGATCCGCCCTCTGTTAAATGGTTATTTCAGACATTTTCAGGCAGTCTGAAAACTCATTGGCTTTGTTTCTCTTTGCGTTCAGCAAGCCAATGTTCCAAATAATGAATGCTCACACCGCCTTCCACAAAGCCCTTGTCGCAAAACAAATCGCGGTGCAAAGGCGCATTGGTTTTAATGCCCGTAATCGCCAACTCATTCATTGCCACCAGCATTTTCGCAATCGCTTGACGGCGTGTTTTGCCGTGTACGCAAATTTTGCCGATTAAGCTGTCGTAATTCGGTGGAATTTTGTAGCCTTGATAAATGTGGCTGTCCACACGCACACCCAATCCACCGGGCAAATGACACGATTCAATCGTACCAGGGCTGGGAATGAAATTGTAGGGGTCTTCCGCATTGATGCGGCATTCAAAAGCATGACCTTCCAACACAATATCGTCTTGCGTGTATTGCAAAGGCAAACCAGCCGCCACGCGCAATTGTTCTTGCACAATGTCCACGCCCGTAATCAGCTCGGTAACAGGGTGTTCCACCTGCACGCGCGTGTTCATTTCAATAAAGAAAAACTCGCCATCTTCATACAAAAACTCAAACGTACCCGCACCGCGATAGCCAATGCGTTTACACGCTTCCGTACAAGCCGTGCCGATTTTTTCGCGCTCTTCGGGCGTGATGAATGGGGCAGGGGCTTCCTCAATGATTTTTTGGTGGCGGCGTTGCATGGAGCAATCGCGTTCGCCCAAATAAATCGCGTTGCCGTGTTCGTCTGCCAGCACCTGAATTTCAATGTGGCGCGGTTTTTGCAAAAAGCGTTCCATGTAAACCATGGGGTTGCCAAAGGCAGCTTGTGCTTCCGCCTTGGTCATTTCCACCGATTTGAGCAAATCTTCTTTCTTTTCCACCACGCGCATACCGCGACCGCCACCGCCACCCGATGCTTTGATAATCACAGGAAAACCGACTTTATCGGCAATTTTCAAGATTTCATCGGGATTATCAGGCAGCGCACCGTCCGAACCAGGGACGCAAGGCACGCCAGCCGCAATCATTGCGTGTTTGGCAGACACCTTGTCGCCCATCAAACGAATCGTATCCGCTTTGGGACCGATGAAAATAAAGCCTGAATTTTCAACCTGTTCGGCAAAATTGGCGTTTTCCGCCAAAAAGCCATAACCAGGGTGAATGCCGTCCGCGCCCGTCACTTCGGCAGCCGCGATGATGGACGGAATGTGCAAATAACTTTGTGGGCTGGGCGCGGGACCAATGCACACCGATTCATCGGCTAATTTAACGTGCAGGCTGTCGCGGTCGGCTTCGGAATGCACCGCCACAGTGGCAATGCCCA
>NZ_JAUNEC010000005.1 GCF_030525755.1 Alysiella sp. | reverse complement strand
AATGCTCGGAATTGGCTTGCGCGAACATCATCAATTCCACATCGGTGGGGTTGCGGTTTAAATTTTGATAATTTTCAATCAGATAATCAATTTCATCGGGCGACAATGCCAAACCCATGTTTTGATTGGCTTGCTCCAAAACGCTTTTACCACCGTTTAAAACATCAATGGTTTCAAAAGTTTGCTGATTGTGCTGTGAAAACAGTTTTTCGGTTGCCTGAAAATCGGACAACACCGATTCGGTCATACGGTCGTGGAGCAAATCTGCCCATTTTTGGCGTTGTTCGCTGTTCAGGCTGCCTGAAAGCGTAACCGCCATGCCGCGTTCAATGCGTTCAATGTCTTGCAAACCGCAGTTGTGGGCGATGTCGGTGGCTTTGCTTGCCCATGGCGAAATTGTGCCGATGCGTGGGGTAATCAAAAACAAATTGTCTTGATTGTCAATGGGATTGGCAACGCATTCGGCAACCAGCAAGGCTTGCAATTTTTGCACGGTGTCAGCGTGCAATGGGGCGGCTGATGAAACAAAATACCAGTATTGACTGGATAATTGGGTTTCAGGCAGCCCGATTTTTTGGGCTTTTTGCAACAGTTTTTCAATGCGAAAGGGCGACAGCGCAGACACACCGCGCAACAGGGTCATCACAGACATGGTTTCAACTCACGAAGCGGATTGACAAAAAATCATTCGGCGTGATTATACCTGAACTGAACAGGATTTTTCAGGCAGCATTTAAGACAAAATCAAAATTTTTTGGCTGCCTGAAATCATGAATTGGATAACTAAAGTGGGTTATCCAATCTATGAAGTTACAGAAGTGAAAATACAAGTCGATAATAACCGAGATGTACGAACAGTACATCAAAACGTTAGCAACGCCGTGGTGCTTTTTCAATTCTATGACGATACTTAAAATTATGGATAAATAAAGGGCAGATACTTGGTCTGCCCTTTATACTTTAAGCTTAATGATGACATAGGCTTTCAGGCTGCCTGAAATGCCAATTTTACAACGCGGCAATCACCGCATCACCCATTTCCGAACACGACACCAATTTCGTGCCTTCTTCAAAAATATCGGCGGTACGCAAACCTTGTTCCAACACTTTTTGCACGGCATGTTCAATTTGTTTGGCGCGATTTTCATCGTTCAAACTGTAACGCACCAACATCGCCAGCGACAAAATGGTCGCCAAAGGATTGGCTTTGTTTTGCCCTGCAATATCGGGCGCAGAGCCGTGTGATGGCTCATACAAACCCTTGCCCGTTTCGTTTAAAGACGCGGAGGGCAACATGCCGATGGAGCCCGTCAGCATGGACGCTTGGTCGCTCAAAATGTCGCCAAAAATATTGCCAGTGGCAATCACGTCAAATTGCTTGGGCGCGCGCACGAGCTGCATGGCGGCATTGTCCACATACATGTGGCTTAATTGCACATCGGGGTAATCTTTTGAAACTTCTGTGAAAATTTCTTTCCACAATTCGGTTGTTTCCAAAACATTGGCTTTGTCCACGCTGCACAATTTTTTGTTGCGTTTTTGGGCTGCCTGAAACGAAACGTGGGCAATGCGGCGAATTTCGCTTTCGCTGTATTTCATGGTATTGAAACCTTCGCGTTCGCCATTTTCCAGCGTGCGAATGCCGCGCGGTTCGCCAAAATAAATATCGCCTGTGAGTTCGCGCACGATTAACACGTCTAAACCTGCCACCACTTCGGGTTTGAGCGTGGAGGCGTTTGCCAATTCTTTGTACAACACGGCTGGGCGCAAATTGGCAAACAAATTCAAATCTTTGCGAATCGCCAGCAAGCCGCGTTCGGGGCGCAATGGGCGTTCCAGATTATCATATTGTGGCGAACCCACCGCGCCGAGCAATACCGCGTCCGCTTTACGGCATAAGTTTTGCGTGAATTCGGGGTAAGGCGCACCGTATTGGTCGTAGGCTTCGCCGCCCAAAGGCGCGTAGTCGTATGCCACGTCCAAGCCTTGTTCAATCAATTTGTCCAATACGCGCACGGCTTGGGCAATGATTTCTGGGCCGATACCGTCTCCGCGTAAGATGGCGATTTGTTTGGTCATTTTTGTTTCCTTGTCATTAAGGGGTTTAATCAAAAATACAGATAAGACATTTTAGTTCAGAGCGTGTGATTTTAGCAAAAAGTTTCTATTTGAATTGACGACAAAATGTGTTTGAACATCATAAATACCCACATCATTATGGTTTATTTTGTTCGAGAAAATCAGTTTATCGCCTTATCTATGTTAATTTGAAACAAGCATAATTTTGCCTGAAAAATTGTACAAACACGCAAATTGGTGTAGCATCATGGGGTTTATTTTTATCACAAACCGCGCTATCCGCAAGGTTAAAACCGTTAAAGTGGCGATGTTCAAACGACATCGTCATACTTTCAGGCAGGTAAAGATAGCCTTAACTTAAATCCCAAAACGTCAAACTGATTGAATTAATAAGGAAAAAAAAATGCAAGTTTATTACGATAAAGATGCCGATTTGTCTTTGATTAAAGGTAAAACTGTTGCCATTATTGGCTATGGTTCACAAGGTCATGCCCACGCTGCAAACTTGAAAGATTCAGGCGTGAACGTGGTAATTGGTTTGCGTCAAGGTTCATCTTGGAACAAAGCTGTGGCGGCTGGTCATGAAGTATTGAGCGTTGCCGATGCTACCAAAAAAGCCGATGTTGTGATGATTTTGTTGCCAGACGAAAGTGCACCTGCAGTTTACAATGCCGAAATTCACGCAAACTTGAAAGAAGGCGCAGCTTTGGCATTCGCGCATGGCTTTAACGTACACTACAACCAAATCGTACCACCTAAAAATGTGGACGTGATTATGGTTGCCCCAAAAGGTCCAGGTCATACCGTTCGCAGCGAATTTTTGAAAGGTGGCGGCGTGCCTTCTTTGATTGCTGTTTACCACGATAATTCTGGCAAAGCACGCGACATCGCTTTGTCTTACGCGGCTGCCAATGGTGGCACCAAAGGTGGTGTGATTGAAACCAACTTCCGCGAAGAAACCGAAACCGACTTGTTCGGCGAACAAGCCGTATTGTGTGGTGGTGCGGTTGAATTGGTAAAAGCAGGCTTTGAAACTTTGGTTGAAGCAGGCTATGCACCTGAAATGGCTTATTTTGAATGCTTGCACGAGCTGAAATTGATTGTGGATTTGATGTATGAAGGCGGCATTGCCAATATGAACTACTCCATTTCCAACAACGCGGAATACGGTGAATATGTTACGGGTCCAGAAGTGATTACGCCTGCGACCAAAGAAGCGATGAAAAAAGCCTTGTACCGCATTCAATCTGGCGAATATGCGAAAATGTTCATTCAAGAAGGCGCAACCAACTATGCGAGCATGACCGCTCGCCGCCGCTTGAATACCGACCATCAAATTGAAAAAGTGGGCGCACAATTGCGTGGCATGATGCCTTGGATTGCGAAAAACAAATTGGTTGACCAAGAGAAAAACTGATTGCGGTCTTTGCAATTCTGAATTTTAAAGGCTGCCTGAAAACAAAAAAGGTTTTCAGGCAGCCTTTGGAATGATAATTTAGGATACAATTTCATACATCCCTAATCTCATTCAGAAAATCATGTCTCAAGTACTTGTTATCCAGTCCCCTCAACTATCGCAATTAAGTCTGCCTGAAACCACAGATTACTTTGGTTTACCCAAACATTTTTCAGGCAGCATTATGCGTATTCCTTGTCGTGAAAATACGCTACCTGAAAACGTGCAAGCTGAATTGGCTGTTGCACCTGTTGATTTTGCCATTTTGCCTGACCGCCCTTTTTCTGATATTAAACTGATTGTCAGTGATATGGACAGCACGCTCATTAATATTGAATGTATAGATGAAATTGCCGCAGGGGCGGGTTTGAAAAGTCAAGTTGCTGAAATTACCGAACGTGCCATGCGTGGCGAAATGGATTTTGAGCAATCCTTGCGTGCGCGTGTTGCCTTGCTCAAAGGGCTGCCTGAAAGCCATTTGCAATATGTTTACGACCATGTTTTGCAACTGAATGTGGGGGCAGAATACCTTTTACAAGAATGCCACAAACACGGTGTGTGTTTTGTGCTGGTATCGGGTGGATTCACGTTTTTTACCGACAAACTCAAACAACGCTTGGGTTTTGAGCATGCTTTTGCCAATGTGCTTACCCATGAAAACGGCATCTTAACAGGCGAAATCTGCGACCGTGTGATAGACGCACAAGCCAAAGCCGATATTTTGCGACAATTTCGTGAGCAACTGGCTTGTCGTGCCGACCAAGTGATTGCGATTGGTGATGGGGCAAACGATATTCCGATGTTGCAAGTCGCAGGTATAGGTGTGGCTTATCATGCCAAACCCAAAACACAAATGGCAGCAGACATTTGTATCAATTACAATGGTTTAAATGCTTTGCGTGATTGGTTTTCGTGATGTTTTGGTAATGGGAAAATTTTGGCAAAATTTAAACTAAAACGTTTGTCAAACTCGGATCGTAGGGATAAATTTTATGGAAAGTTGTATTTTATCAATAAATTGGATAAAGGGTGGATATAAAATCCACCCTGCATTTATTTAAAAATGGTTTTATAAAGGTTTCAACCTGCTTGTTAATAAAGTAACCATTATTTTAGGACAGATTTTTATTTTGCCCTTTAACAATACTCATACCTGCTGAAACCAATGAGCCGATATCTGCCACATTAGCTGGCATAATCAACGTATTGTTTTCTTTTGCCAATTTACCGAATGCTTCCACATATTGTTCAGCCACTTTTAAATTAACCGCTTCGCTACCTCCTGGTTCTTGAATCGCTGCTGCAATGGTGCGAATGGCATCTGCGCTGGCCTGTGCCACCAAGCGTAAGGCTTCTGCTTCACCTTGTGCGCGGTTGATTTGTGCCATTTTTTCACCTTGTGAAGCGTTGATGGCAGCTTGGGCTTCACCTTCTGATTTTTTGATATCGGCTTCACGCGCACCTGTTGCCAAGTTGATTTGTTCCACTTTTAAGCCTTCGGATTGAGCAATGCGTGCACGTTTTTCACGTTCAGCGGTAATTTGTGCCTGCATGGAACGTAAAATTTCTTGTGGTGGAACAAGGTCTTTAATTTCATAACGCAACACTTTTACGCCCCATGAAACAGCTGCTTCATCCAAAGCTGCCACTACGGTACGGTTGATGTCATCGCGTTCTTCAAAAGTTTTGTCTAATTCCATGCGACCTATTACAGAGCGTAAAGTGGTTTGTGCTAATTGTGTAATCGCCAAAATATAATTACTCGAACCGTAAGATGCACGTCTGGGGTCTGTAACACGGAAATACAGAATGCCATCTACAGTAAGTTGTGTGTTGTCGCGCGTAATGCAGACTTGGCTGGGTACGTCTAATGGGATTTCTTTGAGTGAGTGTTTGTAGGCAACTCGGTCAAGAAAGGGAATTAAAAAATTCAATCCAGGATTAAGTACCGCATGGAATTTACCCAAACGTTCTACAATGTGTGCTTCTTGTTGTGGCACGACTTTAAAGGCTTTGAAACCAAAAATGGCGATGCCGATTAAAATAATAATGGGTAATGAAAGAAACATGATATTTTCCTTATTCAATAAAAAATCTTGTGATTAAGCTGCCTGAAAATCAAAAAAATCAAATCGGTTCAATCAGTAAAACAATACCGTCTTTACCGCAAATGCGTGCGTTATCACCTGCCTGAAAAACATATGAACTTGTACTTTTAGCTTCCCAGTTTGCACCGCAATAAAAAACGCGCCAACGGGTATCGGATAAGACTTCGCGTATCACAACTTGTTCGCCCAAATCCAAATCATTGTCTTGACTGGTTTGCACCATTTGACTGCGTTTACGGCGTAAGCGATACACATAAGTGATGCCCATAACAGACAAAACAGCAGCCACCAAAACGCTTAATGTGAGATTAGCACCCCAAAATGCCACAACCGCCGCACCCAAAAATGCCAATGCCATCACCAGTAAATATACTGTACCTGTGAACATTTCTGCCACAAACAGACAAATGGCAAGTACTGCCCAAATGGTTCCAGCCTGATTCATCATTGTCTCCTTGATGGTGTTAGGCTGCCTGAAAGTAGTTTACATTTCAGGCAGCATCGCGTTGCACAATTTCAAAACTGTGTGTAATTGGTGCAGCTTTGCCCAACATAATCGAAGCAGAACAGTACTTGTCTGCCGAGAGTTGCACTGCTTTGGCAATGGTTTCTTCTTTGAGCTGATTGCCAATCACTTTGAAATGAATGTGGATTTTGGTAAACACTCGCGGTACGCTGTCGGCACGTTCGGCTTCTACTGTGGCGATGCAATCCACAACGTCTTGACGTTGTTTTTTGGCAATATCCACCACATCAATACTGGAACAGCCTGCCACCCCCATCAACAAAACTTCCATTGGGCTAACACCGCGTTTAATGCCCTCATCGGGCGATGTGCCGTCCATTACGATGCTGTTACCCCGTTCATTGCTGGCAATAAAACAACGCCCGTCTATCCATTGACTGATGATTTTCATACGTTTTCCTTATAATTTAAATCAGGCAATTTTTGCTGCCTGAAAATGGCGAAATTTAACATTAAATGACTTAAAAATAAAGCATCAACTGGTTTTCAAGCAGCCTTTTCCAACCAAATTGCACTAACCATACGCCCCGTTTGTCCATCGCGACGATAAGAAAAGAAGGCATCACGTTCCAAAACGGTGCAATGTGTACCGCCATAAATTTGCGTAACACCCTCGCGCTGTAAAATTTGGCGTGCCAATAAATAAATGTCTGCCAAATATTTGCCCTCCCCAATCACTTGAAACGCTGTTTGGGCTGCATGATGTTGTGCACAAAATGCGTCATAGACATCTTGTCCCACTTCAAACGATTCCGCACCAATCGCAGGTCCCAAATACGCCATGATTTCAATGGGTGCAACACCCATTTTGTCTATTGTATTTTGCAATACACCCGCAGCCAAACCTCGCCAACCTGCATGTGCGGCAGCAACCACTGTCCCTGCTCTATCACAAAATAAAACAGGCAAACAATCGGCGGTCATGACTGCACAAGCCACTTTGCCTGTCTTGTCCACCGCTGCATCGGCTTCTGGGGGAATTGCGACTTGTAAAACTTCAGCTGCCTGAACCACAGTGGTGCTGTGGGTTTGATTTAAATAGGCAACGGGCAAGGCAATATATTGTTGCACACGAGCGCGATTTTCTGCCACATTTTCAGGTACATCGCCAACGTGTGCGCCCACATTTAAACTGGCGTAAATGCCTTTGCTTACGCCACCTTGTCGTGTGGAAATCAGGGTTTTAACGTTTGGGGGTGCAGACCAGTCTGCAGTAAAACAACTTTTGGGTGCATGGTTTAAATTCAGAAAATCACTTAATTGATGGGCTGAAAAAATCGTTTTAGACATGATTTGTCCTTTCAGGCAGCCTAAACAGCCGCCAATTCGCAGCGCATTTTGTCTATTGCCACTTGATAGTCATCTGCACCAAAAATCGCCGTGCCTGCCACAAAAGTGTCTGCCCCAGCTTCTGCTACAGCACGAATGTTTTCTGCCTTTATGCCGCCGTCCACTTCCAATAAAATGCGCTTGCCACTTTGTATTTGATGCGTGTCCAATAAAGCACGCGTTTGACGAATTTTATTCAAGGTATTGGTAATGAAAGCTTGTCCGCCAAATCCTGGATTAACCGACATCAATAAGACCATGTCCAATTTATCCAAAACATTTTCTAAAACCGAAACCGATGTAGCGGGATTCAAAACCAAACCTGCTTGCTTGCCCAAACTGTGAATCAATTGCAAACTTCTGTCCACATGGCGACTGGCTTCGGGATGGAAAGTAATCATGTCTGCTCCCGCTTGGGCAAATGCCACAATCAAATCATCAACAGGCTCTACCATCAAATGTACATCAATCGGAGTTCTGCCTGCATAAGGTTTAATCGCAGCACAAACAGCAGGACCAAAAGTTAAATTCGGCACATAATGGTTGTCCATCACATCAAAGTGAATCCAGTCTGCACCTGCGGCAATGACGTTTTTCACTTCTTCACCTAAACAGGCAAGATTGGCGGCAAGAATACTGGGGGCAATGCGGTATGTCATAAGAATTTTCCACAAAATGAATTGAACAAATTGAATGAAACAAGCAAGCTGCCTGAAAGCAAAATATGCTTTCAGGCAGCCTTTTATTATCGGCTTAAATTCACAAATCAGCAAACACCGCTGCCAACGCATTGGCAACATAATCAATATTGCTATCGTTCAAACCTGCCACACACAAACGCCCTGTCTGCAGCACATATACCGCAAATTCATCTTGCAGACGTGCAACTTGATGAGGCGATAATCCCGTGTAGCTGAACATGCCGCGCTGTTTCACAAAATAGCTGAAATCTTTTTCAGGCAATTTTTGGCTCAAAACAGTGTACAATTTTTCACGCATGGCACGAATGCGGTCGCGCATTTCGTACACTTCGCTTTGCCATTGTTGGCGAGTTTGTGGATTGGACAATACGCCATACGCTGTTAAACCACCTTGTGCAGGTGGGCTAGAATAAATGCGGCGCACTCCGAATTTCAAACGACCGAGTACCAAATCGGCTTCTACACTATTTGGCGCAAGCACACACAGACCGCCTACGCGCTGACCGTAAAGCGACATGTTTTTGGAAAACGAACAACTCACAAACAGAGCCACGCCCAATTCTGCTGCACGGCGAATGGCATAGGCATCACTGTCAAAATCACCACCAAAACCCTGATAAGCAATGTCCATAAACGCAATCAATTTGCGTGCTTGCACAATGTCCAAAACTTCGTCCCATTGTGCTGGATTTAAATCCACGCCCGTTGGATTGTGGCAACAAGGATGCAAAATCACGATGCTGTTTTCAGGCAGCGTATGGAAAAATGCCGTCATTTCAGCAAATTTTACGCCTACTGTATCGGGGTCATAATAGGGATAAGTTGCCACTTCGCAACCTGCTCCCTCAAAAATGCCACGATGATTGTCCCAAGTAGGGTCGCTCACATACACTTTGGATTGTGGAAACCAAGCATGTAAAAAATCCGCCCCCAATTTCAATGCACCCGAACCGCCCAAAGTTTGTACCGTTGCCACACGTTTTTCATGTAAAACGACATTGTCTTCCCCAAATAACATTTCAGCAATTGCAGTACGCAAACCTGCATGACCCTCCATAGGTAAATAAGGCTGTGCGCCATTGCCCACCGCTTCACTTGCTTGGCGTACACTTTCAGGCAGCGGCATTTTGCCAGTATTATCAAAATAAATGCCAATGCTCAAATTCACTTTATTCGGACGTGGGTCGGCTTTAAATGTTTCCACCAAACTCAAAATCGGGTCGCCCGCATAAGGCTCAATATGTTGGTACATCAATATTCTCCTACAAAATAAACAATAAACTGAGATTTCAGCTATCTGAACAGTACACGACATTTTATGTCAAACCGTGTGGAGTATGTCCCCAACACCATTTTCAGGCAGCCACCTAATTTTGTGTCGTATGCGAAAGGTCGCCTGAAACAAACACATTGTATCGCCGATTGCATGGATAAAACAGTTTTAAATCACCTGTTGTTTATGGAAAATCATCAAGAATGTTTGATAAAAACTTGTATATCTATGCACCAACTCAAATGGTTTCAGGCAGCCTGCAATTTATAAAGCCTGCTGTGCGAATTCAGACAAGGTTTGATTGATTTGAATGTGTTTGAATTGCATCACAGTTCGGTCGCCCTGTTTCTCATGTAATTCAATGCGTCGCACCACATTGTCACCCTGTATGTCAATTTGTTTGAAAATTTGTTGCATCAATACACTTTTGGGTAGCAATTGTAATGTCCATTTTTGTGGGCTGCCTGAAAGTTGCAAAACAAATTGTTTTTCCAAACCTTGTGTGTTACCACCCAATAAATCCAAAAACAATTGAATTTGTTGGCTTTGACCCGATAGTTTGCCATTATTTGGATTCAACCATGTTTTGCCATTCCATTGCATAATGCCATCGCTGCGTACACGCAAAATGCTGTTAAAGGGTTTTTGCATTTGCCACAACAAACCTTTTTGTGGCATCAATACGAATTGTCCTGATGTCAGCATGGGTTTGGATAGGGATTTTAAATGTCGCTCTTGTGTGAATTCGCCCTGTAAATGATTGGGCTTTTGTAATGTTTTTGCCAATTCACTGGTGGAAAACGCCCACAAAATGGGACTGAACAAGCACAATAAAGCGGAGAATAAATGTTTTTTCATGAAATATACCCTTGATATGTTTTTCAGGCAGCCTGAAAAGTGGGGTAGGTTTGCACAGCATGAAGCCAACTGTTTGGTGTTTGAAACTGCAATTCACCGCTTTCTTGCGCTACAACTGCTTGTGTGGTACTGGCTCGGGTTAATTTAGCACCTGTTTGGACATCAAAAATGGTGTAATCAATCCGTAAACAACTTTCTATTTCTACCACCGCCAACTCCACACGGATTTTTTGCCCAAATCGTGCAGGTTTGATGTATTTAAATTGCATTTGCACAACGGGCCAACTGTAACCCTGTCGCCCCATCTCATTGTAATCATATTGAATGCTTGCCAAAAAATCACAGCGTGCCATTTCTAAATATTTCACATAATGCCCATGCCAAACAATGTGCATGGCATCAACATCAAAAAAAGGAATGGTCAATTCCATGCTATGACGACAATAAACGTGTTTAGCCATCGTGTTTATCATTCCAAAAATTGTAAAAATTAAACCATTGTAAAGGATTTTGGCGGCATTCTTCTGCCAAGAAATTGGCAAATTGTTGTGCAGCATACACCACTTCGGTTTGACGTGTACCACGTTGCCATGTTTGCGTGTCCATAAACCGCCTTAATTTCAAATGATAACGTCCATTTTGTTTGACACAAAATAGCGTGTGAATTTGCGTTTTCAATAAAGCCGCCAACAGCCATGCACCTTGTGGCATTTGGGCAGACTGACCCAAAAATGTAACCTCAACGGTTTTTTCACCACGCACAGGTACACGGTCTGCCGCAATCGCCAACCATTCGCCTGCTTCAATTCGTTGGTTCAGCATCATCATGAGTTGCGCGTCCAAATCGTCCACTTGAATCAACTGAATACGGTCTGCTCCTGCTTTTTCCAATGCCACATTAAAGGCTTGTGCATGGCGATTGTGTACCAAAACATTGAGTTTAAAATGCTGATGATGTGACACCAGCGCACGACAAATTTCCACATTACCGAAATGGGAACACACAAAAATTTGTCCACGAGCACTGTTTTTGATTAAAGCATATACATCATCTGGGTCGTGCAAAACCAAGTTTTCATAAGTTATTTTGCGTTGCCAAACGGCAAAACGATCACAAATTGCCGTACCAAACGCCAAAAATTGCTGAAAAACGGGCATGGTTTCAGGCAGCCTCACATCTGAAAAAGTGTTTTTCAAACGTTGTTGATACCGCGTAATGTTGCGGCGCATTTGTGGTGCAGTCAAATAAAAATACGCCACCACAAAAACAATGCACGGTTTCAGCAAGAAAGCAGGCAAATGACGTACCATAAATGCTGTTAAATTCAGAAACAGGCGATTGCCACGTTCATTTTGTGCTGCCCAATGTTGATGTTGTGTTGTCATTTTTCAGGCAGCCTATCGCGTTTTAAACCGAAACACCGCAGCAACATTCCAAAAAACAAGCGTGCGTGCATTTTGCTAATCAAAACATTGTCTTCCCACGCACGAAAATGCGATACGCCCCCTGCTTCATAGCGTACTGGTGTTTTAATCCAAATAAAAGGAACACCTAACCAATGTAGGCGTACCAAAATTTCATTGTCAAAATCCATACGGTCGCCCAAATTGACCGTACGCAATAAGTGAACACAAGGTGCAAGCGGATACAAACGAAAACCACACATGCCGTCTTTAATATCCGTAGATAAAGTATGAATGCCATTCCAAAAATCGGTGATTTTGCGACCATATAATCTGGATTTAGGTGCATCATCGCTATATTGTGGTTGAGCGCAAATCACCGCTTGGGGATTATCTCGGGCTGCCTGAATGAGTTTAATGCTGTCATTCAAATTGTGCTGTGCATCTGCATCAACTTGTAAAACATGGGTATAGCGATGTTGTTCGGCATACCATAAACCTGTTTTCACAGCCGCACCTTTGCCACCATTTTTAGAACGAAAAACAACATGAACGTGTTCTGAAACCAAATCGCGCAAAAGCGCATGACATTCATCACGCGACCCGTCATCTACCACCAATACTGTCAAATCCAAATCGCGCATGGCGGCAACAACTTGGGCTATGGTTTTGGGGTGGTTGTAATGAGGAATTAGGGCAAGAATATGGGGGTTCATGGATTGTTTCATTGTGTAAAAGTTTTCAGGCTGCCTGAAATCGTGCTTATTCTGCGTTACAGTGTTTTTTGCTATTAAATTGTGATAGGATAAACAATTTTTGTTATTGTTTTTGCATTTCAAGGTTAATTCATGCAGCTCATGGGTTTTTTATTGGTTTTTGCTTGTTTATTTGTCGGCGAAATGGTGGTTTTTATCACAGGTTTACCCTTACCGCCAAGCATTATTGGGCTTTTACTTTTGTTTACTTTATTATCCAGCAAAAAAGTTAAATTGAATATGGTTCAGCCTGTGGCAAAAACCATGTTGGACTATTTGGCGTTTATGGTGGTACCTGCCTGCATTTCCATTATTCAATATTTAGACGTGATTCGTACTGATGCTTTTCCGATTGTTTTGAGTACGATATTGAGTACTTTGCTGGTGTTATGGCTAACAGGCAAAACCCATTCTTTTACGCGCCATGCATTGAAAAACCGTGCCAACAACGACAAAGGAGAACATGATGAATGAATGGACATCGGTGTTCAATAGCCCATATTGGTTGTTGTTTTTACTGTTTTTTTTATTTCAATTCAGTTTATGGCTGAAAAAACGCCTGAATTTGGCACTCATTAATCCTACTTTGATTACCACAGTAGGATTGATTGCTTATTTATTAGCAAGTAACACACCTTACGAGAAATTCAACGATGCCAGCCGTTATATTACCTTTTGGTTGCAACCTGCGGTGGTGTGTTTGGCCGTGCCTTTGTATGTGCAATGGCAGAAAATCAAATCACAATGGCTGGCAATTATGGTTTCACAAATCGTGGGCTGCGTGGTGGGCATTGCATCGGGTGTTTTATTGGCACTTTGGCTCGGTGGTAGTCAACAAGCTGCTTTATCGGTAGCAGCAAAATCTGTAACCATGCCGATTGCGATTGAAGTTACCCGCAATATCGGTGGTGTGGTGGGCATCAATTCTGCAACGGTATTGATTGCAGGCGTTTTGGGACAAATTGTCGGTCTGGCTTTTTTTGCCCTAACCCAAATCAAAAGTCCAATGGCACAAGGTGTCGCAATGGGAACGGCCTCACACGCTTTGGGCATTGCCAGTATCATGCACTTTGGGGCGCGTTATGTGGCTTATGGTACAGTGGGCTTGATTGTGAATGGCATTTTAACAGCGTTTATCGCACCTTTATTGGTGCCTGTGCTAATGAAAATGGCGATTTGAATTTTCAGGCAGCCTTAAAGACAATACGACAAAAATCTTTTAGGCTGCCTGGAACTTATCTTCTCTCTCGTTTGGAACGCAGACTTGCGAATTATTAAATTGATACCGCGTAGTTCAGATACTTGTATCCAACCTACGAAGAACTTGGCACATCTGCCAGATGGGAAAGAAACAGATGTGTCAAATTGTCGCGTTACGCAAACACAATCCGACCCGAAGCATAAATAATCTCATCATTGCTCAATTTAAACACGAGTTTGTCTTTTTCCACATCATATTGTAATAACACAGAAACCACATCATTTGGACGCAAAAACTGCTGATATTTCAAATTTTCCACACGCACAATCGAACGTTTTCCCCATGCAAAACGGGCAGCCAAATCCAACACCCATTGCAATTCAATTACACCAGGTACAAGCGGAAATTGGGCAAAATGTCCTGAAAAATATAATAAATCCAAAGGCACGCTCCCTGTAAAACACCAAGTATCAGGCTTTTCAGGCAGCTTGTGTTCTTTCCAAATGGGTTCGGTTTGTGGAGTGGTTAAGGCTGCCTGAAAATCAGCAGCAGCAATTTTGGCTTGTGCGTTACGTGGTAATGCACAAGCCAAACGCCAATAACGCGGTAAAGCAACGGCATCTTGTGTATCAGCAAGAAAACGCTTTAATTCTGCCAACACAGCCGCTCTACCGCGTTCGCGCAAAGCCACAATCCCAGTCTCATTCAATGCCAGCCAAACGGCAATGCGTTGATGCTTGGGATGTTGCCCACAATGTGCATCTGATAGCCATTCATGGCGCAACAATTCATGTTCAATCTGTGTGAGCGACACACGCTTATCTTCAAATTTTACGATGCGGTCTTTTCGTCCTAACAAAATAAACCCTTCTGCTTGCATTTCCGCCACATCAGCACTTTGCCACACGTCATCTATCCATGGTGATTGTATCGCCAACGCACCATCTGCATCTTGTTGTAACAGTACCTGTTCAAATGGCTGCCAGCATTTATCGTATTGACGCGCGGCCACCACACCTGTTTCAGTACTGCCATAAATTTCATAAGGACGCACAGCATGCTTCTCCAACAAATCTGCCGTATTTTCAGGCAGCGCACCGCCTGCGGACACTATACCAATCAAGCTGCCTGAAACCGCTTGCCAGTTGCGTGCTTCGCCCATGCGATTTAATACCGCAGGACTGACAATCCACACTGCTTGCTCTACTGATGCTGCTTCCAACAACAAATCTTCTGGATACACTGCTTGACGGCGCACAATTTGCCAGCCCATTGTCAGCGATAAGGCAAAACGGAATGTAAAACCATACATGTGTTGTGGCGACACGCTGCCAATCACACTTGCACCTTGTTGTCCGAATGGCATCACAGCTGCCAAAGCCAATGCTTCTGCTTGCATTTGTGCCACCGTCTTCACAACGATTTGTGCTACACCACTTGAACCCGAGGTTTTCAATACCGCCTGTGCAGACAAAGCTATGGCAAAGTCCTCAACCTGTGTGTCGGGTAAAGCGGTCAAACATTCAGGCAGCTGCCACACACGACCCTTATCTAGGCTGCCTGAAAATTGCACCACACAATCTGCTGAATCACTCAATACCATATCAGCCGTTTTCGCCCAATTCACATTCTCGTTTGCCAAATTCGGTAACAATAAAGCGCGCGCACCAGCATGCCAAGTTGCCAATAAAGCGCAGGTAAACCATGCTGCATCATCAAACCACAATGCCACAATTTGAATGTTCTGCGCTTTCAGGCTGCCTGAAAAATCAAGGCTGTGCCACAAATTTAGTAAATTCAGGCGATTGTTTCGTTTCAAAGCCATTTTCGGTTTTGATGATGAAAAACACCGCCAATTTGTGCCGTTCTGCAACGCGCATGGCTTCCGTTTCGCCTAACACAAACAAGCCAGTTGCCAAACCGTCTGCCGTCATCGCGCTGTCGGCAATCACACTGACCGATGCCAAATTGTGGCTAATCGGCTGTTGCGTGCGCGGATTAATGATGTGCGACAAGCGTTTACCGCGCTCATCGGTGTGGAAATTGCGGTAATCGCCCGAAGTCGCCAACGCACCATGCCCCAAAGATACCACAATTTGACTGTTTTGTTGTTGCGCTAAACTGGGCTGCTCTATGCCGACTGACCACGCTTTTCCTTGCAAATTTAAACCTTTGCCACGCAATTCGCCGCCAATTTCCACCAAATAATTTGCCACACCCAAAGTCTCTAAATGCGACGCAACTTTGTCCACACCAAAACCTTTGGCGATTGCCGACAAATCCACATACAAGCCGTCTACTTTTTTGGTGAGTGTGGCGAATTTGCCGTTTTCAGCGTGCTGAAAAATCAATTTATCTATACCAACCATTTGATTTATTTTTAATAATTCTTCGGTTGTAGGCGATTTGTTCACGGATTTGTCTGCGCCAAAACCCCACGCATTCACTAACGCGCCCAACGTAACGTCCAATGCACCTTCGGTTTGCGTATGTAAGCGCAAGGCTTCTGCCAACACGGTGGCAAAATCATTACCAATCGGCATGGCATCTGCGCTGGCGGGCATTTGGTTGAATTGGCTGATTTCTGAATTTTTGTCATAAGTGGACATTTGGCGATTAACTTCTTTCAGTAAATCATCAATTTGCTTTTGTACTTGTTGGCTGTTGGGCAATTTTTGATTGGGCTGAGTGATGTATTTAACGGTGTAAGTCGTCCCCATCGTTTTACCGTTGAGCGTGGTCATTTGGGCGGTGGGTTGAGATGGGGAACAGGCATTTAAAAGTATACCCATACACATCAATAGAATTAAGGATATGATTTTTTTCATATTTTTATTACTTAAACGGGATTAAAGGCTGCCTGAAACAGTTCAGGTAGCCTATTTTTATCTTTATTACTATTACTCGCCTTGCCAACGTTTGAATATCAGGGAAGTGTTCACACCACCAAAAGCAAAATTGTTATTGACCACATAATCGGTTTGAATATTGCGTCCAGCGTTACCACAAATGAAATCCACATGACCGCAATTTTCATCAATATGCGTCAAATTAAGGGTGGGTGCGAACCAAGCATCACGCATCATCTCAATGGAAAACCAACTTTCCAATGCACCACATGCACCCAACGTATGCCCGAAATAACTTTTTTGTGAGCTCATGGGCACGAAACCGAATACGTCTGCGGCAGCTTGGGTTTCTGCAATGTCGCCTTTTTCGGTGGCTGTACCATGCCCATTAACATAACCCACTTGTTCTGCACAAATACCTGCATCTTTTAATGCCAATTCCATACAACGTTGCATGGTATCTTTTTGGGGTTGGGTAACATGACTGCCATCGCTATTGGCACCATAACCCACAATTTCAGCATGAATTTTTGCACCGCGTGCTTGAGCGTGTTCCAAACTTTCCAATACCAAAATGCCTGCACCTTCGCCAATAACCAAACCATCTCGGTTTTTATCGTAAGGACGCGGTGTCAATTCAGGTTCTGTATTGCGACGACTGGCAGCGTATAAACTGTCAAACACATAAACTTGTGATGGACAAAACTCTTCGCCACCACCTGCCAACATACTGTCCCAATCTTCATCTTCCAAAGCAGGAAAAGCATTGTCTCGGGTTAATCCTGCATTCAATACCACACCATAATACGCGCCATGCTCTGCTACATCGGCAGTTAAAATCTCACGACAAGCGGCACGGTTTGCCACATCAAATTGCAAAACACGCACTTGCCTGCCTAAATCACGAATTTCCGCAGCCACCATTTCGGCTTCGCCAATGCGACTACGACAATGCAGCACAATATCCAAACCATCTTGTGCCAAAGCCAAAGCGATTGCTTTACCAATACCGCGATTAGAACCTGTGATTAAAACGGTTTTATTCATGTTGTCTCTTAAAAACGGATTTTTAAAAAGCTGCCTGAAACTTTTCAGGCAGCCAATTCAAATTAGATTTTGCACGCACCACCCGCACAACTATCGTCCTGCAAATCAAACTGTGTGTCATCTGCACCATCGCGTGTATTATGATAATACAATGTTTTCAAACCATATTTATATGCAGATAACAAATCTTTCAACATTTGGTTCATCGGCACACGACCACCTTCAAAGCGTTTGGGGTCGTAGCTGGTATTAGCAGAAATCGCTTGGTCCACAAATTTTTGCATCACACCAACCAATTTCAGATAACCCTCGTTACCGCCCATTTGCCACAACGTTTCGTATTGTCCACGCAAACGATCAATTTCGGGTACAACTTGTTTCAAAATGCCATCTTTGGACGCTTTAACCGTTACCAAACCACGCGGCGGCTCAATGCCATTGGTGGCGTTGGCAATTTGCGAACTGGTTTCACTGGGCATAAGCGCAGTTAAAGTACTATTGCGTAAACCATATTTTACAATATCCGCGCGTAACATTTCCCAATCTAAATGCAAAGGTTCAGTACAGAATTTGTCCAAATCCGATTTGTAAGTATCAATCGGCAAAATGCCTTGTGCGTAAGTCGTCTCGCGAAACAAAGGACATGCGCCATATTCTTTCGCCAAATTCACAGACGCTTTCAATAAATAATATTGAATGGCTTCAAAAGTGCGATGAGTTAAGCCAATTGCACTGTCATCACTGTATTTTGCACCGTTCTTCGCCAAATAATAGGCATAGTTAATCACACCCACACCCAAAGTGCGGCGATTCATGGTCGCTTTACGCGCCGCAGGAACAGGATAATCTTGATAGTCCAATAGTGCGTCCAAAGCGCGGACAACCAAATCACTTAATGCTTCAAATTCACCCAAATCATTGATTGCACCTAAATTCAATGCAGATAAGGTACACAAAGCAATTTCGCCCTTTTCATCATTAATATTGTCTAATGGCTTGGTGGGCAAGGCGATTTCCAGACACAAATTGGATTGACGCACAGGAGCAACTGTCGGGTCAAATGGGCTATGCGTATTGCAATGATCCACATTTTGAATATAGATGCGCCCTGTACCTGCTCGTTCTTGCATCAAACTGGAAAAAAGTTCTGCCGCAGCAACTGTGGTTTTGCGTATGCTCTCATCTTGTTCATATTGCACATATAGGCGTTCAAATTCATCTTGGTCGGCAAAAAATGCTTCATACAAACCTGGTACTTCATTGGGCGAAAATAAGGTAATGTTGCCGCCTTTAATCAAACGGGTATAGAGCAAACGATTGATTTGTACACCATAATCCAATTGGCGAATGCGGTTGTCTTCCACACCACGATTGTTTTTTAACACCAATAAGCTTTGTGCTTCAATGTGCCAAAGTGGATAAAACAATGTTGCTGCACCACCGCGTACCCCACCTTGTGAACATGATTTAACGGCTGCCTGAAACATTTTGAAAAACGGAATACAACCTGTATGACGTGCTTCGCCACCGCGAATTTCGCTGCCTAAACCACGAATACGACCACCATTGATACCTATACCTGCACGCTGGGAAACGTATTTCACAATCGCACTGGTTGTGGCATTGATGCTGTCTAAACTATCATCACATTCAATCAAAACGCAAGAACTAAATTGGCGTGTAGGTGTACGCACGCCTGCCATAATTGGTGTAGGCAAGGAAATCTTAAATAGCGAAACAGCATCATAAAAACGTTTCACATAATCCAAACGCGTGTTTTTGGGGTATTGAGCAAACAAACACATTGCCACCAAGATGTACAAAAACTGTGGACTCTCATAGATTTGCCCTGTAACACGATTTTGTACCAAATATTTGCCTTCCAGTTGTTTAACTGCGGCATAAGAAAAATTTAAATCGCGTTCATGGTTCAAATAGTCATTGAGTTCATTAAACTCTGCTTGGCTATAATCATTTAATAAATGCTTATCGTATTTCCCCATGTCCACCATTTTGCTGACATGAGCAAACAAGTGCGGTGGCGTGTAATCACCATAAGCGATTTTACGTAAATGAAACACCGCCAAACGTGCGGCAAGATATTGATAATCTGGCGTTTCTTCTGAAATCAAATCGGCGGCGGATTTAATGATGGTTTCATGAATGTCTTGGGTGCGAATGCCATTGTAAAACTGAATGTGCGACTTCATTTCCACCTGCGATACCGACACATGATTCAGTCCTGCCGCCGCCCATTCAATCACACGGTGGATTTTATCTAAATTGATGTTTTCCAAACGCCCATCGCGTTTGGTTACTTTGATTGTGCTGGTGTTCATGATGTGCTATCCAAAAATAATAAAAGGCAAAACGCGATTTCCGTGATTGCGGTGGCGTTTTGCGGTTCAATTTGATTGGGAGTAATGATACGTTTTTTTAGACGACCTGAACAGTCTTGACGAAAATATTTTAGATTTAAACACATGTTTTAAAATAAATTTTATTTACTTTAAAATACAAAAAATCCGCATAAAAAAGTAAATTTTTTATAAACAGCAGTTTACATCATACAACATTTTCAGGTAGCCTCAATCTCCCTTAAATTATTAGGCGACCAAACTCTTCTAACGCATTCCAATAACAGTTGTAGAGCAGGATCTTCGCCAAACTCGTCCAAATAAATGAAATTCAAAGGCAAACTTTGCTCAAATTCGTCCAAAATGGCAATCGCCTTACCTTGTTCCTGCGCAGCAAGTGCGGTATGTTTGGGCACCATTGCCAGACCCACACCGCTTGCTGCCAAATCAATAATAGTCTGTGGATAATCACAGATAATTTGTTTTTTTGGTGAGAGTTTATGATGATGCCAAAATTGTTTCAAATTTTTGTGGCTGCCTGAAATACCCGACATTTCCACCCATGTGTAGTGGTTTAAACTTTTGGGCAAGCCTGCTCGCAGATTTTTTTCGTCTTGCAATGGACAAATCAATGAATAAGCGATGTTTTCCAGAAAATGGGTTTGTAAACTGCGTTGTTCTAAATGCCCAAGAAAAAAACCACCATGTAATTTTTTCCCCAATAGACGACTGAGAATTTCGCCACTCATGCCATATTGGATGTGTAATTGAATATCGGGGTGTTTGAGCATGATGCAGTTGGTCAATTCGGTTACTTTATGTGAAGCAATCGGGTGAATCAAACCCAATTGTGCGCTGGCAGCAAAATGTTCTGACAGGCTTTTGGCGAAAACGTCCACACGGTGTTTGTGTTGCAATAAGGCCTCGGCTTCGGGCAACAGAACTTCGCCTGCTCGTGTCAGTTGCATACCATTATTCGTACGGACAAATAAAGGAGTACCCACGTCATTTTCTACGGCTTTAATCTGTGCCGAAACAGCAGGTTGTGAGAGAAACAGCTTTTCTGCGGCTTGGGTTAAATTGCGGGTATGCGCCACAGTAATGAATGCACGCAGTTGATTGATGTCCATAAGTTTCCTATTGATTTATTTGTGTAAATGCACCCAAAACAGCCGCGCATTCTATCATTGTTTTGCCTTTTGATGAAACCGTTATTGTGTCAACTTAATACTACCATCGCTTTTCAGGCAGCCTGATATTTCATGTAAACATGACATGAGACTGGCATCAATTCAACAACAATTCAGCATAAAACTGCTATTATCTCCGTTTTGACGATGCTGATTTTGTACCACAACCATGAAGCACTTTACCCTTTTTATCAAACGCAACAAAATGCTGCTATTTTTTTTGCTCATCATATCTTTATCAGTTGGAATATGGGCGTGGACAAATACAAATGCACACATTGATTCTGCAATACCACTAATTGAATCTGTACAACAAGAGTTGCCCCTTCCCTACACCGCTAAACCTGCCATCAATTCAGCTTACTGGCATGATGAAACAGTACAAACAGGCGACAATTTAAGTTTGGTACTAGAACGTTTGGGTATAAGCAAACACAATATTCAAACTTTTTTACAAAACAGCCCGATTGATACCCAAAAATTGCAACTTCAAGCAGGACAAATCATCAGCGTACGCATTGATGCCGAACAAGCAATCAGCAACATTCAGTTTTTCCACGATGATGATAACGGCGAACGCAATTTGATTGTCATTCAAAAAATAAAGGACAAATGGCAACTGCACACAGATACAGTCGATACCGTAACCCTACCATCATTGCGTTCAGCCATTGTGGGGACATCGGCATCAGGTGCAATGGCACGAGCAGGCATGCCTGTAGAAATTCGCACAACACTCAAAGAAATCTTTGCCGATAAAATCAATTGGGATAATTTACACGAAGGCGACCACATCAGCGTTTTATATGAAAGCCTGTATTTTCGTGGGCAAGAAGTCGCTACAGGCAATATTTTGGCAGCCGAAATAGAACACAATGGGCAAATTTTTCATGCCTATTATTTTGAACACAGCAACGGTAGCGGCACTTTCTACGATGAAAACGGAGCAGCCCTAAAAAAAGGTTTTGAAGGACAACCCATTGAACATTTCAGTCGCATCTCTTCACCTTATGGTATACGCGTTCACCCTGTTTTGGGTGTGGTCAAAATGCACACAGGCATAGACTACGCCGCCCCAATTGGCACAAAAATCCTAGCACCCAGCGATGGCACAGTTAGCTTCACAGGCTGGAAAGGCGGTTACGGTCATACCATTATGCTGACACACAACAATGGTATAGAAACCCTTTACGGTCATATGTCAGCATACATTAATGGTGTGGTAGTCGGCAAACACGTCAAAGCAGGAGATGTGATTGGTTTAGTGGGCAGCACGGGACGTTCAACAGGTCCACACCTGCATTACGAAGTCCGCATCAATGGACAACACGTCAATCCCGCCACCGTTGCCCTGCCCACACCACAACTTTCCATTCAGCAACGGGCTGCCTTAAAAAAATACCGCGAAGCAACAGACAACACACTCAAAACCGTGCGCGGTTTACCCGTTATGGTTGCACAACACGATTAAATGACCATTTGCGTCATTTTCAGGCAGCTTAAAACCACCTTATCAACCCAGAATTAGATTAATACCAACACAATACAAAGGCTGCCTGAAACCCATTATTTTGCTATCATATGCACTTCTTTTTTCAGGCAGCTTCCAACCATGTCCGTTTACACCAGCGTTTCCGATGAAGAAATGCGTCAACTGCTCACACGCTACCCACTCGGTCGTTTCAAATCCCTACAAGGCATCGCACAAGGCATTACCAACAGCAATTATTTTTTGCACACTACCGAAGGCAGCTATGTTTTAACCGTCTTTGAAACACTCAAAGCCGAAGAATTACCTTTTTTCATGGATTTAACCCGTCATTTAAGCAAAAATGGCGTAGCTTGTCCTGCACCCATTGCCCAGCACGATGGCAGTTTAACCACCACCTTATCGGGCAAACCTGCTTGCATTGTCAGCAAACTTTCAGGCAGCGACACATCATTTCCCACCGCCACACAATGTCGCAACACAGGTGCAATGTTGGCAAAAATGCACTTGGCAGGACAAAGTTTTGAGCAAAACATGAACAACCCCCGTCATGCCACTTGGTGGACACAATCCATGCGCGATTTATTGCCCATGCTTGCACACAAAGACGCACAATTATTGCAAGATGAAATCACATTCTTGGCACAAAATCCCGACACCGATTTACCCAATGGCATCATTCACGCCGATTTATTCAAAGACAATGTCTTATTAGATGGTGAACAAGTTGCAGGCTTCATTGACTTTTATTATGCCTGTAATGGCAGTTTCGTCTACGACATTGCCATTGCCGTAAACGACTGGGCACGCCGTGCCGACAATCACATTGACACCAACTTGGCACACGCATTTTTAGACGGCTATCAAAGTGTTCGCCCCTTAACCCAAGCCGAAAATGATTATTTACCAATTGCCTATCGTTCAGGCTGCGTGCGTTTTTGGGTCTCGCGCTTACTGGATTTCCATTTCCCTGCCGCAGGAGAAATGACCTTCATCAAAGACCCAGATGTTTTCCGCAATTTGCTTTTGGCATACCGAGAGGCTGCCTGAAAACCATATTCTTGAATTTTAAAGTCCAACCATGTCCCGAATTGCCCCTTTACCCGACCATTTAATCAACCAAATCGCCGCAGGCGAAGTGGTTGAACGCCCTGCCAACGCCTTAAAAGAAATTGTGGAAAACAGTTTGGACGCAGGTGCAAGCCAAATCCAAGTGGAACTGGAAAACGGTGGTATTAAACTCATTCGTGTCAGCGACAACGGCAGCGGCATTCATCAAGACGACCTCATTCTCGCACTTTCACGCCATGCCACCAGCAAAATCCGCAACTTATCCGATTTAGAACGCGTTGCCAGTATGGGATTTCGTGGCGAAGGTTTAGCAAGCATTGCTTCCGTATCACGCTTATTACTTATCAGTCGTACCCCAGATAGCCCTCACGCATGGCAAATTCGTGCCGAAGATGGCACTTTGGGACACATTACCGCTGCTGCTCACCCAGTTGGTACAACGATTGAAGCCGCAGAACTGTTTTTCAACACCCCAGCACGGCGCAAATTTTTGAAATCCGAAGCCACCGAATACGCCCATTGTGCCACCATGTTGGAGCGTTTGGCTTTGGCATATCCCGAAGTGGCATTCAGCTTGATACACAATGGCAAAACCATTTTTGATTACCCCACACACAATCAAAACGAACGCATTGCCGCTGTTTTGGGTAGCGATTTTCAGGCAGCCTGCCTGAATATTGCAGGTGAAAGTGGCAATTACCGTTTACATGGCAGTATTTCCAAGCCCACTTTCGCCAAAGGGCGCAGCGACAAACAATATTGTTTTGTAAACCGCCGTTTTGTACGTGATAAAGTCATGCTCCATGCAGTTAAACAGGCTTATCGTGATGTATTGCACCACCAAATCACACCTGCTTTCGCCCTATTTTTGGAAATGCCACCTGAAATGGTAGACGCCAATGTCCACCCAAGTAAAACCGAAATCCGCTTTCGCGATAGTCAAGCTGTACATCAACTGGTTTTTCACAGCTTAAACAAAGCCCTAGCTGATACACGCGCTGATTTAACCGACAGCATCAGCCATGCCACACATTTATTACATGACAAGTCATCTGTACTTTCAGGCAGCCTAAATCGTGATGACAACACAAATAACAAACCCTTCTTTTCAAATAGCATCAATGCCATCAATCAAACCCACTTTGCGGGCAGCCACCCACCCGTTGCCTATTCTGCCACACCCATTCGCACACCACAGCAACGCAGTTTAAGTTTGCGTGAAAGCCGTAAAGCCATAAACACTTACGCTGAACTGTATCGCAAAGACAATGAATTAGCCGAATATGAGCAAACAAGGCTGTCTGAAAGCCCCATGCAACCCGAGCCAATATACGATGCTGACCAAGAAGACTACCCTTTAGGTTTTGCCATCGCACAACTTTTGGACATTTACATTCTCGCACAAGCACACAATAGTCTGATTTTGGTGGACATGCACGCCGCCGCCGAGCGTGTCAATTACGAAAAAATGAAAGCCCAGCGACTTTCAGGCAGCCTATCAAGCCAGTCTTTACTGATACCGCCTGTATTTACCGCCACTCATGAACAAATTGCCGCTGCACAAGAATTTGCCGATATTTTACCGCAATACGGTCTGAAAGTGGCAATCCACAATGAAACCCAACTGGCTGTACTGGCTGTTCCTCAAATGCTAGGCAAAGCCAATCCCGAGCTTTTGCTACAAGATGTATTGCGAGAACTTACCGACAATGGCAGCAGCCAAACCATTGAAACATTAGAAAATCAACTGTTATCCACTATGGCATGTCATGGTTCTGTACGCGCAGGTCGCCGCTTAACGTTGCCTGAAATGAATGCCTTATTACGCGACATGGAAAACACACCACGCAGCAATCAATGCAACCACGGTCGCCCTACTTGGGTGCGTTTGAGTTTAGACGATTTGGACAAACTGTTTTTACGTGGACAATAAACCAAGCTGCCTGAAACATTTTTCAGGCAGCCTAATTATCTGTTTTATTGAATTGATTGTGTTTATAATCACGCTGTTTTAATTTTGTAAAACCCACCATGAAATACCATTTTGCCCCCCTGTTATTCACCTTATCTTTATTTGCAGCACCCAGTTTCGCTCAAAAAACCACATCTAACACACAATTAAACCATGTGCGTCAAGCCATTGAAGCAACACAAAAAGATTTAGATGAGAAACAAGCCGCACAAAAAGCCACCGAACAACACTTGGAACAAACCCGCTTGGCTTTAGAGAAAATTCAGCGCGAGTTAGAAGAACTCAATCGCCAACAACGAAATGCGTGGGAAAAACTACAAGAATTGCAAACCCGCTTAACCCAGTTGCAAACTGAAACCGCAGGTACAAAAGCCCAAGTATCGCGCTTACTGATTGCCAACTACAAAAACCGCCGTCCCAATGCGGTGGTACTGTTTTTGGAAAATGCCGACCCCAATCAAAAAAGCCGTTTTTTGAATTACACACGCTACATCAATCAATCCAATGAGCGCGTGCTGAAATTGCTTACCCAGCAACAAAACGAATTAAGCCAGCAAGAAACCGCCATCAATACCGAATTGGAACGTTTGCGCCAGCTGACTGTGGCGCAACAGAAAAAAATGCGCGAATTAGGTCAAAATCGCAGCAAAGCCCAAACCGTTAGTCGCCAACTCAATGCCGACATCACTCGTCAAAAAGCCCATTTAGACAAATTGCGTGAAGATGAGCAACGTTTAAGCAATGTGATTGCCGACATCAGCGCACGCCGTTCTGCTGAACGTCAAGCTCAAGCCAATGCACAAACCCAAGCAGCTCAACAACGCGCCCAAAATGCATCTCAACAAAATACCGACAATACCTCAAATCAAAACGATGCTTTAACTTTATCCGATAGCCAAACCATTTCTGAAAACAGCGGTTTAAGTCGCAAAAAAGGTCGTCTTCCCTTACCTACACAAGGCAAAATCAGCGGACGCTTTGGTGCAGAACGCGTCAGCGGTGGTGTATGGCGTGGTTTATTCATTGAAACCCCTGTTAGCGCAGTCAACAGCATTGCCGCAGGTAAAGTTTCCTATGCAGCCCCTTTAACAGGCTATGGCAACACCATCATCATTGACCATGGTGAGGGCTATATGTCGGTGTATTCAGGTTTAAGCAGCATCGCTATCAGCAATGGCAGCCACGTCAAAGCAGGACAAACTATTGGAAACAGTGGCAAATTGCCCGCAGGTGAAGAAGGCTTGTATTTTGAATTGCGACACCGCAATCAAGCCATGAATCCAAGTGGATGGGTCAAATAAATTTACCCTTTTTAAGCTGCCTGAAACCCAAATAAATATCAAACAATTAAATGGAAAAATCAGATGAATCAACAAGAACCAACCCATGTAAACGACATGAAAGGCAAAGGTGGCATTACTCGTATCATCAATGCCGCCCATTACTCCAAAGATGGTTTACACGCCGCTTGGCAAAATGAAGCCGCATTCAGGCAGCTGGTCTGGCTCAATGGCATTTTGCTGATTTTGGTGTGGTGTTTAGATTTGGGCAACAACACCCGCATGATTTTAATTACCGCATCGTTCTTATCACTGATTGTGGAATTGTTCAACACAGGCATAGAAGCCATTGTGGATTACATTTCATTGGAAAAACACCCTTTGGCAAAACGTGCCAAAGATGTCGGTTCCGCAGCACAATTGCTGGCAATGATTTTATTGACGATTTTGTGGGGTATTGCCTTATTTTAATGGGTTAGAAATAAGAAAATTTATGGTTGTTTCAAATAGTAAATACATAATGGCGTTGACAATGCTGTATATCTGTATTTGAAAAGACCATAAATTAGGGACTTGCACCCACCATTTTAATGTATTTGGCTTACTTTCTTAAAAAAACAGTTACCGAAGACAAAACCGTTTTTCTGTCGTAAATTGTCAAGCTGCCTGAAACAGAATAACTCGCATTTTCTCTGTGAATGTAGTATTCCACACTTTGAACAAACACACGCCAAACTCTCCGCAGGTCGGATACTTATATCCGATATTTTCCTGAAATCACAAGATTTATCGAATACAAGTATCCAATTTACGCTGTATCAAATTGGATAACTTGGTAAATTGGTACGCTTTTTTGTAGCAACACGAAACAAGTTCGGGCAGCATTCACGCAAAAAATTCGCCCACCGCCACATCGCGTCCAGCCAAAAAATCTTTGCTATTCAAACGTTTTCCGCCAGCCGCTTGCAATTCGCTTATGCAAATTGCGCCATCGCCACACGCCACGATGATGCTGTTGGCGTTTGCCGCCAGCACCGTGCCTGCCGTGCCATTTTGCGCCACCGGGTGTGCCGTCCAAATTTTCATCGGCTTGCCCTGCCACAGCGTCCACGCGCAAGGCACGGGGTTGAACGCGCGGATTTTTCGCGCCACGATTTCGGCAGATTCTTGCCAGTTGATTTGCGCCTCGTCTTTGGACAATTTTTGTGCGTAAGTGATGCCATTTTCAGGCTGCGGCACACTTTTCAGGCTGCCTGAAACTTGCAAACGCTGCAAATCCGCCACAATCGCTGCCGCACCCAATTTCATCAATTCATCGTGAACTTCGTTGGCGGTGTCGGTGTTTTTGATGATGTAGCGGTGTTCGCTGACGATTGCGCCCGTGTCCAAACCCGCGTCCATTTGCATGATGCACACGCCCGTTTCCGTGTCGCCCGCTTCAATCGCGCGTTGAATGGGCGCAGCACCGCGCCAACGCGGCAGCAAAGACGCATGAATGTTCAGGCAGCCATGTTGGGGCGTGTCCAGCACATCTTGCGGCAAAATCAAACCATAAGCCGCCACCACCATCACATCGGCTTGCACATCGCGCAAGATTTGCAAAGCCTCATCGTTGCCACGCAATTTTTCAGGCTGCTCAACGCGCAAACCGTGCGCCAAAGCCGCCAATTTCACAGGGCTGGCTTGCAACTGCATACCGCGACCTTTGGGGCGGTCGGGTTGGGTCAAAACCAAAGGCACATCAAAGCCAGCGTCCACAATCGCATTTAAGGCAGCCGCCGCAAAATCGGGCGTGCCAGCAAAAATCACTTTCATTGTGCTATTTCCTTTTTTGTTTCATCAATCACTTTTCAGGCAGCTTGAAACCTTTGCAAAAATTTCAGCCTATTCCTAAAAAATGCTTACTCGTGTTTGAAATACATGTAATCCTAAAACCGCTCATTGCTTGACAAATAACGCCATTTTCCTTCGGGCAATCGCCCCAATTTGATTTTGCCAATCCGAATGCGTTTTAAACCCACTACACGCAAACCAACCAGTTTACACATACGGCGAATTTGACGTTTTTTCCCCTGCTTTAACACAAAACGCAGTTGATCTTCGTTTTGCCATTCTACTTTGGCAGGGCGCAATTTTTCGCCGTCCAAACTTAAACCGTGATTGAGTAAAGCCAATCCATTTTCAATGAGCTGTCCTTTTACGCGTACCAAGTATTCTTTTTCGCTGCCTGAATGTTCACCAATTAATTGTTTGGCAATGCGTCCATCTTGGGTTAAAACCAATAAGCCAACTGAATCAATATCCAAGCGTCCTGCGGGTGCCAGTCCTTTTTTGTGATTTTCTTGAAATGCAATGCGACTGGTGTCGCCGTCCCAGTGATTCTCGGCAGTAATCAGCTCCACCGCCGCCCGATAATCTTTTTCAGGCTGCCCACTGACAAAACCAATGGGCTTGTTCAATAAAATGGTTACGCGTTCGGCTTGTTTTTGGTATGCCAATTTGTCTAAATCAATGCGGTCGCTGGGCAGAACTTTTTGCCCCAATACCGCAATTTGTCCGTTTACTTTGACCCAGCCTTGTTCAATATAGCTGTCGGCTTCACGGCGAGAACATAAACCCAATTCTGCCATGCGTTTGGACAGGCGAATGGGAGAAATTGCATCATTCATTGCGTTTCTTTCATCAGAATAAATCAAGCTGCCTGAAACCGTTTTGGCTTTCAGGCAGCCTTTGTCATCGGGAATTATGCCGTTTCATTTTCCGCTAAATTGTCTAATACCAAGCGGCGTTGTGCCACAGCCTGTTGGGTTTCATTCATCTGTTCCAATACTTTTGCCAATACCAAGCGTGCCACATTACTGGGAGAGATGGCAAGGCTGGCTTCTAAATAAGCTTTGGCTTTACCCCACAGTTGCTGACTGTATGCCAATTCACCTAAATGCATCAATAACTTGGCATCATCGGGATTATGTTTGAGCCACGCATCGGCGGTATCAATTGCTTTACGTTGTGCGTATTCATCCAAATAGGGGACGCTTTGCACAAAGCTTGGTAATAAATCGGCATTTTGATTAGTGGGATAATGTTTGTTCACCCAATCTACCGCCTGCCCATATAAACCAAGTGAAACGTATTTTTGAGCAATGCTGACACTTAATGCACCATATTGATGCGCTTCAGGAATACGTTTCAGGCAGGCTTTTATGCTGGCTGCATCACTTACCATGTCAATTAGACTGCGATAAGCCTGTTCGGTATAAGCATTGACTTCTGATTGACCCATCGCACCTGCTCGGTTCAATTTGTCAATTTTATCCAACACCAATAAAGGCTGATTTTGTGCAGCAGCTTGACGTAGTTGTAACCGTACCAAACGTGTTAAGCGTGGATTGATTTGTGCAGCAGCTTTGAGATTGTGTTCCGCTTTATCGTGGTCTTGGGCATTAATGGCACTTTCTGCTACCAACAAATAACGTGAAAGCTGTTGTTTTTCAGGCAACTTGGCAATTTCAGCAAGGTATTCATCACGCAAAGCCACATTGCCGCTTTGGTCGGCGGCGTGCGCACCCAACATCAATGCCAAAACACGGTTTTTTCCTACTTCTTTATTTTTCAATAATTTAGCGGTCAATTGTTCTGCATCTTGATAACGTCCTTCAAAAAATGCCAAGCCTGCTGCATTCAATGTTTCTGTTGCCTTACGACCTTTTCGGCGACTACCGAATAAACTCAATTTTTCAGGCGTAGTCAAAATCCCAATCAGCAGCTTAATCAATAAATACAACACAAAAACCGCGATAATTAAGCCCAGAATAAAGGCATGAAGATTGATGCGTATCAAATGGGTTTCCACCATAATGAACACATTACCGCTGTATGTGGTTGCCATGATTGCCAAACCAATGGCAATAGCAAACAAAACCACAATCCAAATCAACTGTTTCATGGTTTACTTCCCTTCTTTTTTCGTACTGCTTTGACTGGCTGCCTGAACCACTTCGCTGGCTGTTTTGACTTTTGATATTTCAAGCAATTCTGGATTGGAAGCAATTTTTGGTGCAAACGCATGACTGGCACTTTGTGCAACGGGTGTAGAAGCAGGAACTGATACGGCAGAAGCAGTCATTGCTGGTGCGGTTTCAGGCAGCTTCACAGGCAACGCTGTGCGGACGTTGTTTTGATATTGTCGCACGGCTGCCAAACTGTTTTTCAAAGCATCATCAGATACCATGCGTACTTCCAATGATTTTAACTCTTCCAATTCTTTTAACCATGCCTGTGTATTGGGCGATGCGGTGTCAAAATACTGTTTTACCGTTGTTGCAACCGCATTCAAATCGTTTTGATAGATTTCACCATTGTGTTGCAGTAAAGCCAAACGCGCATCAAGCAAACGTAAACGCAGGTTTTCACGCACAAAATAAACTTGTTCGGGTGAAAGCAACATGGTATCCGAGCTGCTTAAATGGCGTACTTCAAACATATTTTTGGTTAAAGCTACTGTACTATCCCAAGTACGTTGCCAAAAACCACCTGATTGTGGTATCGCTTCGGGGGCATTTTTTTCTTTTAGGGTATCGTCCAAAGTCAGCGGTAAACTGGATACCGCACTTTGCAAACGGTCTAAACGCAAAGTCAAAGCCGTTACATTCAAATATGGACGGTTTTTCAAATCTGCCAAATCTTGACTAATTGCTTGTTTAATCGGCAATAATTCCGCTTGTTCAAAACGACTTAGGCGTTGCTCCACATTTTCCAATACCCCAACCGCCACAGGCACATTGCCTGATAAAATCAGTTGCTGCGAAGCAATATTCAATGTAACTTCGGTTTCATCAACCAACCAATTCACGCGACCTTTCAGCAATTCAGCATAAGCCGCATCAATGCCTTTGATGTGTTGTGTGGTGGCATTTTGTGCATGGTTTAGTTCCATCAATTGCTGATGTAATTTTTCTTGTTGATTTAAACTGTTTTCCAATAAAAGTGCGTTTTGACTATTGCCCAAACCCGCTTTATCCAATTCACGAATAAAACGCAAATCTTGGTTTTTCAAGGTATTTTGACCTTGAACAAACAACAAACCACTTGCACCTAAAGCCAAAACAGACAATACCAATGCACCGACAGCAAAACCTTTGCCACCATTTTGTTGCACCACAACAGGCGATGTAGCTGCCTGAACAGGGTTGGATAAGGTATTTTGAGCATGATATTCGCTGTTTATGACGGTGTTTTTGTCATCTTGCGTGGGTGTATTAGGGGTATCGCTCATCATGGTCTCCGTATCTGAAAATGTGTTAAAACACAGATGAATTGTAAATTTTTAATTACTGTTCAATATATTGAGTGCAAATTGCAAGTCTGGCACCACATGAACGTTGAGCGCACCCAACTCAAACAAAACTTGGGCAATGCGCGTGTGATGCGTGAAGTATAACAAGGATTGCAGCTTTTGCGCCATTGTCTGCGGCACTTGTTCAAATAAGGCATATGCTTGTTGCACCGAAGTTAGCCATGCTGCTTGTGCTTGGGCTGCCTGAAACACCGACCAATCCAATTTCTGTATTTCTCGACGATAAATTTCAGCAAATTGAACTTGAAAACCACGTTGCCTTAATTGTTGCGCCAAAAATGTACGCCCACCTTCGCCACGCACAATCAAAATATTGGCATTTTCAGGCAGCCTGTCCCAAACAGGCAATGCCAATGCCGCTTCGCTGTCATTTCCTGTTTGACTAACCCAAATTTCCGATGCCCCACTTTGTCGCAACATCTCTGCGCTGGCTTGTCCTACTGCAATGTGTCGCGCATTTTGCCAATCGTGTACTTGTAAAACATCAGCCGCCATCTCTACCGCAGTAGGACTGACCCAAAAAACCGCTGCCGCAGCCCACATTTTTTCAGGCAGCATATTCATGTTTTCAGGTAGCTCTTGAATGCAAATCGGCGAAAATGGTACAGCTTGCCAAGCATTTTGCTGACATAACACACAGTCTGCTACCACGCGATTGGCTGGACGCACCAGCAAAATGGTTTTTTGCACACTCATCAATCGTTCTCAATCAAGCAAAACCAAATTGTACGGCAGTTTAAGGCTGCCTGAAAACTGCTGCAAAAAATGTTAAAATACAGTTTTCATATTTAGTTAGGCAGCCACCATCGCATTTTCTGATTTTTCAGGCAGCCACATAACCACATTCATACATAAAAATCAAAAGGAACACCATGAATCCCACCCAAATTGAACGCGACAGCATGCAATATGATGTGGTGATTGTTGGCGCAGGCGTGGCTGGCTTAACCGCCGCCATCAAATTAAAACAAATTGCCCAACAAAATCAACGTGAAATCAGCATTTGCGTTTTGGAAAAAGGCAGCGAAGTGGGCGCACACACCCTTTCGGGGGCGATTATTGACCCGATTGCTTTGGGCGAATTGTTTCCGAATTGGCGCGAATTGGGCGCGCCGCTCACACGCACGGTTACGCAAGACAAAATTTTGTTTTTGACTGAAAATCAATCGTTTACCATGCCGATTACGCCACCCAGTTTTCAAAACGAGGGCAATTACATCATCAGCTTGGGCTTGTTGTGCAAATGGCTGGCTGAACAGGCCGAATTGTTGGGCGTGGAAATTTACGCAGGTTTTGCCGCCAGCGAGATTTTGTATCACGAAAATGGCAGCGTAAAAGGCGTGGCAACAGGCAATATGGGCGTGGACAAAAATGGCAGCCCCACCGAAAATTTTCAGGCAGGCATGGAATTGCACGCCCAACAAACGCTGTTTGCCGAAGGCGCGCGCGGTTCGTTGAGCAAACAAATCATCAAACAATTTGCGCTGGACAAACACAGCCAACCGCAAACTTATGGTTTGGGCATTAAGGAAATTTGGGAAGTGTCGCCCGAGCAATGTCAGGCAGGTTTGGCAATGCACACCGTGGGTTATCCTTTGGACAGCAAAACCTATGGCGGTTCATTCATTTATCATTTGGACAACAATCAAATTGCCATTGGTTTGGTGGTGGGTTTGGATTATCAAAATCCCTATTTGTCGCCTTTTGAAGAAATGCAACGCTTGAAACTGCACCCCGCCATTCGCCCCATGCTGGAAGGCGGCAGACGCATTGCCTATGGTGCGCGCGCTTTGGTAGAAGGCGGCTTGCAAAGTTTACCTAAATTGGCGTTTGAAGGTGGGGTTTTGATTGGCGATGCGGCTGGTTTTTTGAACGTGCCGCGCATTAAAGGCAGCCACGCGGCAATGAAATCTGCCATGCTTGCCGCCGAAGCGATTTTTCCGATTTTGGACGATTTGGGTGATGCACTGCCTGAAAAAGGCAAAATCGCCACACAGTATCAAACTTTATTTGAAAACAGTTGGTTGTATCAAGAATTGCACCAAGCGCGCAATATTCGCCCTGCGTTTAAATGGGGTTTGCTGCCTGCCATGGCATACACGGCTTTGGAACAATATGTTTTCAAAGGCAAAACGCCTTGGACAATTTCCCATCACGGCAGCGATTCAGGCAGCCTGAAAAAAGCCGATTTGTTTCAAGCCATTCACTATCCCAAGCCAGATGGCAAGCTCACTTTTGACCGATTGAGCAGCGTGTTTTTGGCAAATGTGTCGCACGAAGAAAATCAACCCGTTCATTTGCAATTAAAAAACCCCAGCTTGGCAATCGATGTGAATTACCGCGATTATGCCAGCCCCGAAACGCGCTATTGCCCTGCTGGTGTGTACGAAATTGTGCAAGAAAACAACGTACCGCGTTTGCAAATCAATGCCGCCAACTGCGTGCATTGCAAAACCTGCGACATCAAAGACCCCACCCAAAACATCAATTGGGTTTGTCCAGAAGGTGGCGGTGGACCCAATTATGGCGCGATGTAGTTTTCAGGCAGCCTGACCGAAATATCGGCTTTCAGGCAGCCTGAAATATGTTAAACTCGGTAAATAATTAAACCCATTACCATTTTCAGGCAGCTGAAAAACAATGCCATTTATGAATACCCACATACCATTTGATGATGAAACCATTATTCTCCACACAAATGCATGGTTAGAAAAAGCCGTTATTGGTTTGAATTTATGTCCTTTTGCCAAAGCTCCTTACGTTAAAGGACAAATTCGCATCGCGGTAAGCCATGCCAAACATTTAGATGGTTTTTTAGAAGATTTAGACCGCGAACTGCAATTATTACTGGAGAAGTCACCACAAGAATTGGAAACCACTTTATTGGTTCACCCCACTTTGTTTCCTGATTTTTTGGTATTCAACGATGTGTTGGACATCGCCGAAGCCACTTTATCTGATAATCAAGCAGAAGGCATCATTCAAATTGTCCCATTTCACCCTGACTTCCAGTTTGCCAACACCGATGCAGACGACATCAGCAATTATACCAACCGTAGCCCCTATCCCACTTTACACTTAATCCGTGAAAACAGCATTACCAAAGCCACAGAAGCCTTTCCCGATCCATCTGTGATTTTTGAACGAAACATCAAATTGTTACAAGAAATGGGACAAATAGGTTGGGATAAACTGAACATACCACGCTGTCCTTTTTCCCATGAGAAGCCATCATGAATCCTATTTACCAAAATTACCTTTTCAGTGTCATGTGCGTGGCTTTATTCATCATTCCTTTTGTAATGATTGCCATGTTACCCCCTAGTCGCCACAAAAGCCTATTATTGCGTACCTTTATCTGCATCAGTCTATTAATACTGACAATATTGGCTTTGGTTGCGGTATTTTTACCACAAAGTTTATCCCATATCGCAGCTTCACAAACCTATTTTTGGCTGTTATCCAGTTTATTGCTGATTGTGCCGATTGTGGTCATCATCGCCATGCCGCAAAGCAAATTACGCAGCATTTTTATCAATGGTGTATTATGGCTGATTGGTGCAATTTCACTAATATTGGGTATCATGGGTGCAGTATTACCCGTTTTACCCACCACACCATTTATTCTGCTGACCGCTGCATGCTGGGGACGCGCTTCACCGCGTTTTCACCGTTGGCTACACCAGCACAAATTCTTTGGTCCCATGGTACGCGACTGGGAAGAACGTCGTGCCATTCCCAAACGTGGTAAATACTTGGCTTGGAGCATGATGGCATTGTCGTCCATCGGTTTAATTGTAAAATTCCCTGAACGATGGTACGTTGGCGTAGGCACAGGCATTGTGTGCCTGTGTGTCGGTTTATGGATGGCACGTTTACCCAATGCCTGATTTTCAGGCAGCCTGAAAATCCCCATTTTTTGAAACCTGCGAAATGAATTCAAGCACACTCAATATCGCCGTTTTGGGCGGCGGACTACTGGGACGTTTAAACGCACTGGCTTTGGCTCGTGAAGGCTTTCGTGTTTCGTTGTTTGACAAAGGTACACCCCAAGGCGAACAATCCGCTGCTTTTCAGGCAGCAGCCATGTTGGCACCTTTGGCAGAATCATTGGATTCACCGCCTGAAATCATATGTTTAGGACAACAAAGTATGGCTTTGTGGCGTGAACTCATCAACAGCCTGCCTGAAAAACCCATGATGCAAGAAAATGGCAGCTTAATTGTGTGGCACCCACAAGATAAAGCCTTATCACAACATTTTGCTCAACATCTGCAACGCACAACAGGCATGCATAATCCCATGCAGCGTTGGCAAAGCAACGATATTGCTCAATATGAACCACAACTAGCAGGACGTTTTGGCACAGGTTTCTATTTACCATATGAAGGACAATTAGATGGGCGACAAATCTTATTGTCATTAAATACCGCATTAATGCACCATCATGCCGCCTGTCATTGGCAACAAACCCGAACACCAAGCGATTTATACAATGATTTTGATTTTGTGTTGGATTGTCGTGGTTACGGAGCCAAAAACGATTGGAACAGGCTGCCTGAAAACAATCATCTGCGTGGCGTACGTGGCGAAGTGGCACGGGTTTTTGCCCCTGAAATCACGCTCAATCGTCCCATTCGCCTGCTGCATCCCCGTTACCCACTCTATATTGCACCCAAAGAAAACCATGTTTTTGTGGTCGGCGCAACCCAAATTGAAAGCGAAAGCCAAACACCCTGTAGCGTGCGCTCAGGTTTGGAGTTACTTTCTGCTTTATATGCCATACACCCCGCTTTTGGCGAAGCCAGTATTTTAGAATTGGGCGTGGGTTTGCGCCCCACCCTAATGCATCACAAACCCGAAATTCGTTACAATCTCAAACAAGGTTTAATTGAAATCAATGGCTTATTTAGACATGGCTTTTTAATTGCCCCTGCGGTAACGTCCGCTGCACTGCGTTTACTCAAATTATTGGCTTCGGGTTCAAATATTCCCGAATGCGATGATGAGAACGGTTTACCTTATATTAAGGCTGCCTGAAAGAATACAATGACTTTTCCACGTTTAATTCGCCCTTTAAAATTTTATGCTGTGCTGCCTGATGCTAACTGGATCATTCGCATGGTTAAGGCAGGTGTCCATACCGTACAGCTGCGAAACAAAACCTTACAAGGTAAAGCCTTGTATCAAGAAATTGAACGTTGTGTGGCAGCCTGCCGCCACAGCAAAACCCAATTATTCATCAACGACCATTGGCAAATGGCAATCGATGCAGGTGCTTATGGCATACATTTGGGACAAGAAGACATGGATACTGCTAATTTTACCGCCATTGCCCAAGCAGGCTTACGCTTGGGTTTAAGCACCCATTCCATTTCCGAACTTGACCGCGCCTTATCGCTTGCCCCCAGTTATGTTGCCAGTGGCGCGATTTTTCCAACCGCCACCAAGCAGATGCCTACTGAACCACAAGGTTTAGAAAAATTGCGTGCTTATGTACAACAAGCAGGCAATACACCTGTGGTTGCCATCGGTGGCATTGACTTAAATAATGCCCAAGCCGTTTTGGCAACAGGTGTGGCTTCTTTAGCTGTGGTACGCGCCATAACCGAGTCCGATAATCCCGAATTGGTGGTCAAAGCTTTTCAGGCTTTGTGGCAATAATAAGCTGCCTGAAAAACAATAAAACAAATCGTGTTTACATAATCAGGAGAGAAAAACCATGAAACTGATACTCAATGGCACACCTTTTGAATTTTCAGGCAGCCTACTGATTGAATTGCTTGACCAAGTCGCACCACAAACCCCTTTTGCAGTTGCCATCAACACCGTTTTCATCACCAAAAGTGCTTATGCCACAACGGTTTTACACGAAAACGATGTTTTGGACATCGTGCACCCAGTAGCAGGTGGTTAATCGCACACACTCGGAGAAACCATGTTACAACTCTATCAACACATCTTTCCTTCTCGCTTAATGCTCGGCACAGCCGCCTACCCTACGACCGAAATTTTGCACCAATCGCTACAAATGGCACAACCCGCCATGATAACCGTAGCCCTGCGCCGAGCCACCCAAGCAAACGAAACGCACGGACACAGTTTTTGGCAACTTTTACAACAAACAGGCATACCCATTTTACCCAATACCGCAGGGTGTCAAAGCATACAAGAAGCGGTTACCACCGCACAAATGGCGCGTGAAGTCTTTGAAACCAATTGGATTAAACTGGAACTGATTGGCGATGACGACACTTTACAACCTGATGTGTTTCAACTGGTCAGAGCCGCCGAAATTCTGATTGCAGACGGTTTCAAAGTACTGCCCTATTGCACCGAAGATTTGATTGCCTGTCGCCGTTTATTGGATGTAGGTTGTCAAGCCCTGATGCCTTGGGCAGCTCCGATTGGTACAGGTTTAGGTGCAGTACATACCTACGCGCTGCAAGTTTTGCGTGAACGCCTACCTGATACCCCCTTAATCATTGACGCAGGTTTAGGCTTACCGTCTCATGCCGCACAAGTTATGGAATGGGGTTTTGATGGCGTATTGCTCAATACCGCCGTTTCGCGTTCAGGCAATCCAGTTGGCATGGCACAAGCTTTTGCACTTGCCATTCAAGCAGGTCGCGCCGCTTTTGAAGCCAGCCCCATGCCAGCACAACAACGCGCACAAGCCAGTACACCAACAGTAGGACAACCTTTCTGGCACTCAACCGAATATTAAACAACAGTATTCAAGCTGCCTGAAAACACACAAAACTTTCAGGCAGCCTATTTTACATTTATAATCCAACACTTTTCCACCTAAACAAAATACATCATGAATACGATTACTTCCGAAAAAAAAATGAATGTTGAGAGTTTCAATCTTGACCACACCAAAGTCAAAGCTCCTTACGTTCGTCTTGCCAGCGTAACAGATGGCGAACATGGCGACATCATATACAAATACGATTTGCGCGTGTGCCAACCCAATCAAGACCATATGGAAATGCCTGCCCTACATTCTTTAGAACACTTAATGGCAGAATTATCACGCAACCATTCCGACAAAATCGTAGATATCAGCCCTATGGGTTGCCAAACAGGTTTTTAC
Source organism: Alysiella sp. (assembly GCF_030525755.1). Classification (GTDB taxonomy): domain Bacteria; phylum Pseudomonadota; class Gammaproteobacteria; order Burkholderiales; family Neisseriaceae; genus Simonsiella. Next base: position 26,038 of record NZ_JAUNEC010000005.1, on the reverse strand, counting down.
GTTACCCTACTTAACATGCCAGAATACCAAGATGCGCTGGATTTAATTGAAAAAACCCTAAATGACGTTATCTACGCCACAGAAGTACCTGCTTGTAATGTGGTTCAATGCGGTTGGGCAGCCAGCCACAGTTTAGAAGGTGCACAAAAAATCGCACGCGATTTATTGGCAAAACGCCAAGAATGGGAAGAGATTTTTGCATGAGCATCAAAGCACAAACCATAGGCATCATCGGCGCAATGGAAGCCGAAATTGCGCTACTGGAAAGTCAACTCAATGATTTACAAACCCATTCTTTTGTCAATGACAATTTCATCATTTACACAGGGAAGATTGCGAGTAAAAACATTGTTTTGAGTTTAAGTGGCATAGGCAAAGTCAATGCCACCATTGCCACCACCTTATTAAGTGAACACTTCCACCCCGACATCATCATCAACACAGGCAGCGCAGGCGCAATGAGCGCAGACTTGCACATTGGCGATGTGGTCATCGGCACAGAAACCGCTCATCACGATGTGGACGTTACCGCTTTTGGCTACACTTTCGGTCAAGTCCCCAAGCAAACCGCGCGTTACGCCAGCAATAGCCAACTTATCCACACCGCTACACACGCGGCACAATCTTTCAAAAACGCACATGTGCAACAAGGCTTAATCGTCAGTGGCGACCAATTTATCCACCAAATAAACGATAAAGCACGAATTTTGAAATATTTTCCCGATGTTTTAGCAGTAGAAATGGAAGCAGCAGCCATTGCCCAAACCTGCACTCAACAAAAACTGCCTTTCGTCATCATTCGCGCCATTTCCGATGGTGCTTCTGATGATGCCTCAATCAGTTTTGAAGAATTTTTGCAAATCGCTTCCCAACATTCAGCACAAATGGTGTTAAACATCATCAACGCACTCTAAAACTGTTTCAGGCAGCCTAAACACACAATCAGGCTGCCTGAAAAATACTAACCTCATTTCCATTCTCAATCAAAATGACCACACGCCAAGCCATAATTAACTGGTGCAACCAAACTTTGCACATTGACCAATTCAAAGACTACGCCCCCAATGGTTTACAAATAGAAGGTAGGGACAACATCAAACGCATCATCACCGCCGTAACTGCCAGCCAAGCCGCAATTAATTATGCCATTGAACAACAAGCCGATATGATTTTGGTACATCACGGTTTTTTCTGGAAAAGCGAACCTACCGTCATCACGGGTTGGAAAAAAAACCGCATCGCCAGTCTCATCAACAACAATATCAATATGGCAGGCTACCACTTACCACTTGATGCACACCCTACTTTGGGCAATAACGCCCAACTTGCCATAAAAATGAACTGGCAACACCACGCCAGTTTTGGTGAACAAAACCTACTCAACATCGGTATGCTGCCTGAAAACCAACAAACCCTACCAGCCCTACTCACACAACTGGAACAAAGATTAGACAGAAAACCCATTTATGTAGGTACGGTTTCAGGCAGCCTAAAAACCGTTGCATGGTGTACAGGCGGTGCACAAGGCTATTTTCAGGCAGCCATAGAACAAGGGGCGCAAGTTTACATCACAGGCGAAATTTCCGAAGCCCAATACCACCTTGCCAATGAAACAAACACAGTTTTCATATCCGCAGGTCATCACGCCACAGAACGCTACGGTATTCAGGCATTAGGTGCGGCATTGGTCGCCGAATTTGGTGTAGAACACCGTTTTTTTGATGAAGCCAATCCAGCATAATTGAAACAGCACAAAGCAAGCAGCCTGAAAACATGAAAAAGCTTTCAGGCAGCTTTTTAATTTATACAACTTTATAAGTATAAGAACCTGTATGCATCATCTTGCATAGGGTCGTAGAAGTGAAAAAGCAGGACAAAACGACTACCTGCTGTATTCATCTTCGCAGCCGCATCATACAACATCAGATGCGGTTATTTTTAACAATCCATTTACATTTCAACTCCCCCTATCCACAACACATTTGAAAATCAATATCATGTAATTGGTTTACAAATAAAGGGAAATTCAATTCTGTCATTAAATTTCAAATAATTTTTTTCACTTAAATACTGTTCAAAATGTGCTAAACAATGTAAATTACACAGTTGCGCAGTTTATCCTTGTGTTTTCGGTACAAAGAAACTGCCGTTTTTGAGTTTTGAGTATTTTTTAATAAATTTGATGAAGAGGGACTGAAATGCAGACAAAAAACAGACCTGTATTTCTTGATTTACAGGTTTTAACTCGCCACCTGCCCATTCCAGGCATCGTTTCCATCATGCACCGAATTTCAGGTGTAGTACTGTTTATGCTGCTGCCCGCCTTACTGGCATTATTGGCTGGCTCATTAAGCAATGGTGAGACATTCGCAACTTACAAAGCATGGGCGGATAACGGGTTCATTAAACTGATTCTTTGGCTGGTTTTATGGGCTTATATCCATCATTTGTTTGCAGGCATTCGCTTTTTACTGATTGATGCACATATTGGCGTAGAATTACAAACAGCACGCAAATCTGCTCGCATTGTGTTAATTGGTGCAGCAATAGTCGCTTTCGTATTGGGGATTGTATTATGGTAAAACGCAAATTAGCAGGCGCACATTATGGTTTACGTGATTGGGCAATGCAACGTGCTACTGCCGTAGTTATGCTGGTTTATACAGTATTATTTTTCATGTTTCTCATTGGTATGGCAGGTGCGGAAGATTACAGCGAATGGCAGGCATTTTTTGATAAAACATGGGTAAAAGTATTTACCCAAACAACCTTTATTGCCTTATTCTTGCATGCATGGGTAGGCATTCGAGACCTATGGATGGACTACATCAAACCTTTTGGTTTACGTGTATTTTTACAATGCGCCACCATTGTTTGGTTGGTAGCTTGTACTGTTTATTCATTCTATGTAATCTGGGGCTAACACCATGACTTATCCGATTCGCAAATTTGATGCCGTAGTAGTCGGCGCAGGCGGTGCAGGTTTACGCGCAGCCTTACAATTATCACAAGCAGGCGTGAACACCGCCGTATTGTCCAAAGTGTTCCCCACCCGTTCGCACACCGTAGCCGCACAAGGTGGCGTATCCGCCTCATTGGGCAATGTGCAAGAAGACAACTGGCACTGGCACATGTACGACACCGTAAAAGGTTCAGACTGGCTGGGCGACCAAGATGCCATTGAATTCATGTGCAAAAATGCCGTAGATGCCGTGGTGGAATTGGAACACATGGGCATGCCCTTTGACCGCGTAGAAAGCGGCAAAATCTACCAACGCCCCTTCGGTGGACACACCGCCGAATACGGCAAACGCGCCGTAGAACGCGCTTGTGCCGTTGCCGACCGCACAGGTCATGCCATGTTGCACACCTTGTATCAACAAAACGTCCGCGCTGGCACCAATTTCTTTGTGGAATGGACAGCTTTGGACTTAATCCGCGATGACAATGGCGATGTAGTAGGCGTTACCGCCATGGAAATGGAAAGTGGCGATGTGTACATTTTCCACGCCAAAGCCGTGTTGTTTGCCACAGGCGGTGGCGGTCGCATTTACGCTTCATCTACCAACGCGTTTATGAACACAGGCGATGGTTTGGGCATTTGCGCCCGTGCTGGCATTCCATTGGAAGACATGGAATTTTGGCAATTCCACCCCACAGGCGTGGCAGGTGCTGGCGTGTTGATTACCGAAGGTGTACGCGGCGAAGGCGGCATTTTGTTGAACGCACAAGGCGAACGCTTTATGGAACGCTATGCGCCAACCGTGAAAGATTTGGCTTCACGCGATGTGGTTTCACGTGCCATGGCGATGGAAATTTACGAAGGTCGCGGTTGCGGTCCCAACAAAGACCATGTGTTGTTGAAAATTGACCACATTGGCGCGGACAAAATCATGAATAAATTACCGGGTATTCGTGAGATTTCCATTCAATTTGCTGGCGTGGACCCCATTAAAGACCCAATCCCCGTTGTGCCTACCACACACTACATGATGGGTGGCATTCCCACCAATTATTTGGGCGAAGTGGTTGTGCCAGAAGGCGACAATCCCGAAAAAGTGGTTAAAGGCTTGTATGCCGCAGGCGAATGTGCTTGCGCGTCCGTGCATGGCGCAAACCGCTTGGGTACCAACTCTTTGTTGGACTTGGTGGTTTTCGGTAAATCGGCTGGCGACAGCATGGTTAAATTCGTTAAAGAAACCGATTTCAAAACCCTGCCTGAAAACGCGGGGGCATTCACACAACAACGTCTTGACCGTTTGAACAACCAAACAGGTGGCGAAAATGTGGACGCTTTACGCAATGAATTGCAACGCACCATTCAATTACACGCTGGCGTGTTCCGCACAGACGCGATTTTGAAAGAAGGCGTGGACAAGGTTTTGGCTTTGGTGGAACGCGCCAAACGCACCGAAATTGGCGACAAGAGCCAAGTTTGGAACACCGCGCGCATTGAGGCATTGGAATTGGACAACTTGATGGAAGTGGCAAAAGCCACCATCATCTCTGCCGAAGCCCGTAAAGAATCACGCGGCGCACACGCTTCCGATGACCACCCCGACCGCGATGACGTAAATTGGATGAAACACACGCTGTTCTATTCTGCCGACAACCGTTTGGAATACAAACCCGTACACACCAAACCTTTGACCGTTGAATACATTGAACCTGCAAAACGTGTTTACTAAACAATAATTTGCTTTTCAGGCAGCCTGAAAAATTTGGGATACCGTAGGGTGCAACTGCTTGCACCAAATCAGAAAATATGGTGTTTCAAAATACACCCCACGCCCACAAAAATGACGTTCAGGCAGCCTGAAAATCCAAAAGGAACAAAACCATTATGGAAAAAATCCGCGTACAAGTGTACCGCTACAATCCCGACAAAGATGCCAAGCCGTACATGCAAGATTATGAATTGGAAATTTTGCCTACAGACGTTAAATTATTGGACGCATTGGTTAAATTGAAAGCGCAAGACGACACCTTGTCGTTCCGCCGCTCTTGCCGCGAAGGGATTTGCGGTTCAGACGGCATGAACATCAACGGCAAAAACGGCTTGGCGTGTTTAACCGACATTCGCAGCCTGAAACAACCCATCGTGTTGCGCCCCTTACCTGGTTTGCCCGTTATCCGCGATTTGATTGTGGACATGACGCAATTTTTCAAACAATATCACAGCATTAAGCCCTATGTGGTAAACGACACCGCCAAACCCGAACGCGAACGCTTGCAAAGCCAAGAAGACCGCGCCGAATTGGACGGTTTGTACGAGTGCATTTTGTGTGCGTGCTGCTCCACCGCTTGCCCATCGTTCTGGTGGAACCCCGATAAATTCGTAGGGCCCTCTGGCTTGTTGAACGCCTACCGTTTCATCGCCGACAGCCGCGACACCATCACCAATGAGCGTTTGGACAATTTGAACGACCCCTACCGTCTGTTCCGTTGCCACACAATTATGAACTGCGTGGACGTTTGCCCCAAACACTTGAACCCCACTCGCGCCATCGGCAAAATCAAAGAAATCATGCTGGAACGCGCGGTGTAAAAGTAATAATTATCTTGCAGCACTTTATCAGTACTACCTGAAAAGTGCTGCAAAAATAAAATTCCCGCCATAACAAAAAGTGATAATTAACCAAAAAAACCGCAAACATGGCACAATTTAACGAAATCGCCAAACGGCGCATCCACTTTCAAACACGCCGTGGATTGCTTGAATTGGACATTGTTCTCAAGCGTTTCATGGAAAACCATTTTCAGCATTTAAGCGATGAAGAATTAAGTATTTTCGTGGACATACTTGAATTACAAGACCAAGAATTTCTTGCTCTGGTCAATCAAGTGGAACAACCACAACGTACTGACTTCATACCTTTGTTGGAAAAAATCAGACAAACCTGACAGCAACACACCTTTCAGGCTGCCTGAAACTTTTGCAAAATCATCAGTAAATAAACTTACACCCCAAGGAGCAAAAGATGTCTAAAACCGTAAAACTGCAAGGCGAAGGCTTTGAAACCATTGAATTGCCCGTATTAAGTGGTACACTGGGCAATGATGTTATGGATATTCGTGCATTCAGCAAAGGCACGGGTATGTTCACATTTGACCCAGGTTTCGTTTCAACAGCCAGTTGCGAATCCAAAATTACCTTTATTGATGGTGATAAAGGTCTACTTTACTATCGTGGTTACCCAATTGAACAACTTGCTGAACACAGTGATTACCTTGAAGTTTGTTATCTGTTGATTTATGGCGAATTGCCCAATAAACAACAAAAAGATGAATTCGTGCAAACCGTAACCAAACACACTATGGTACACGAGCAGCTCACTTGGTTCTTCCGTGGTTTCCGCCGCGATGCACATCCCATGGCGATGATGGTTGGTGTGGTAGGCGCGTTGTCTGCATTTTATCAAGATAGTTTGGAAATTGCCGACCCCGAACACCGGAAAGTTGCCATTTACCGTTTGGTTTCCAAAATCCCAACCATCGCAGCAATGTGTTACCGTTATTCAAATGGCTTGCCGTTCAATTACCCACGCAACGACTTATCTTACACCGCGAATTTCATGCACATGATGTTTGCCACACCTTGCGAAGAATACAAACCCAATCCAGTTTTGGTACGTGCATTAGACCGCATCTTCACATTGCACGCCGACCATGAACAAAATGCTTCCACTTCTACAGTGCGTTTGGCAGGTTCTTCAGGGGCCAACCCATTTGCATGTATTGCTGCAGGTATTGCCAGCTTGTGGGGTCCATCTCACGGTGGCGCAAACGAAGCCGTGTTAAAAATGTTAGACGAAATCGGTGATGTGTCTCGTGTTCCTGAATTTATGGAAGGTGTAAAAGCCAAAAAATACCGTTTAATGGGCTTCGGTCATCGTGTTTACAAAAATATGGATCCGCGCGCTGCCATCATGAAACAAACTTGTGATGAAGTTTTGCGTGAATTAGGCTTGGAAAACGACCCACAATTCAAACTTGCCATGGAATTGGAAAAAATTGCATTGAGCGACCCTTATTTCATTGAGAAAAAATTGTATCCCAACGTGGATTTCTATTCAGGCATCGTATTGAGTGCTTTGGGCATTCCTGTTTCTATGTTCACCGTGATTTTTGCTTTGGCTCGCACCGTAGGTTGGATTTCTCATTGGAATGAGAGTTTGAGCGACCCCAATGCCAAAATCGGTCGTCCTCGTCAATTGTACACAGGTTCAGCACGTCGCGATTTCGTTGCGGTAGACAAACGCTAATTTAAACCTCATTTAGGCTGCCTGAAGATTTCAGGCAGCCTTTTATAGTCATTTAAAATTATAAAATAGTACAGTATTACCAACGCTCTTATGTACGGATTTGTACACGGCAAACGTTGTCGCCTTGTCTGTGTTATGGTTAATTCATTTAGTGTAGAATCTTACTTATTGCACTATTTCTCTAATCAAACATGGATTTGGTGCAACAAATTACATCCCACAAAGAGTCTTATTTTCTATTAGATTTACTGTAATTTTAAACGACTGAATCATATTGCTTCTCAACCATTTTCAATTCAGAGGAAAAAATTCAAATGCTAAACAGTCAGCCAGCATTAGAAACCGCATTGGCACATCGTTCCATTCGCAAATTTACTGACCAAGCTATTCCTGAAAATGTATTGTCTGCCATCATTCAAGCAGGACAAATGGCTTCTACTTCCAGTTATATGCAAAATGTCAGCATCATTCGTGTTACCGATAAAGCCAAGCGTGCTCAAATCCGCGAGGTTTGTGCCAATGCCTACAAAGGTAAACTAGGTCATCATTATGTGGAAAATTGTGCCGAGTTTTTGGTTTTCTGTGCTGATGCAGCACGTCATTTGCATTTTGCACCCAATGCTCAAATTGATTGGACAGAGGTTTTGCTGATTGGTGCAGTAGATGCGGGCATTACAGCACAAAATGTTTTATTAACCGCCGAATCACTCGGTTTAGGTGGTGTTTACATCGGTAGCTTGCGTAATGATTTGGCACAAATTACCGAAATTCTGGCGTTACCATATGGCGTATTCCCTTTGTTTGGTATGTGCCTTGGTTATCCTGATCATGAACCAGGACAGCGCCCACGCTTGCCCATGAATATTGTGCTGTCTGAAAATACTTACCAAAACGCCAATGAAGTAGAATTACATACTTATGATGAAGTTGTGAAAGCTTACTACAAAGAACGCAGCAATCTTGATTTAAGTTGGGGCGACCAAATTCGCAGCAATCTTTGTACCGAAGTTCGCCCGCATCTTTTGGCTTTTGCACAAAAACAAGGGTTTGCAAAAAAATAAAATTGGATTTACTTCCGAATACATTAATCCATATATCACCCAAAATAAAGGCTGCCTGAAAACTTTCAGGCAGCCTTTATTTGGGACTATGTAGCGAAACTGACTTGTGAAGCAAAAATACACGTCAGCTTGTACACCTGATAAGCATTTTTAACGCCGAATTTGGCAATTTTTGACACAAATTCAACCGCAAAACGATACCGCTTCGCTACCAATGACCACTATTATTTATCAAATTTTCTGACATTTTGTTGGTCCATGCCACCAGCGCGATTCTAATAGTTGATTAGTCAATTTAAAACAGTATTCTTTACCATATTTAATTGCCGCATTATTCGCTTCTGATTGATTGGATGCCAACACTTGTGTCTTCACGTCATACTTACCACAGAAAACCGTACATTGCCAAAGCTGTTGAGAAGAACCAGAAGATGCAACAGAAGCTGGATTAGATGAATATCCACTATCATAATTACTGGACACAGGTGCATACTGAATTTTCTCACGCGCAATTTCTTGTGAATTTGTGGTTTTCCAGCTTCTTGGAATTTGGCTGCTGGCAAGGGTATTGCCTGTTAGTTGTCTTTCCCAAGATTGTAATTGGGCAATACCGATGCCTTACAAGTGTATTCGGTAACGCGGTTAGTAACGTTATATTCCGAACCCAAACCAAGCAGACGGAAAATACCCCTAGTTTTTGCCACATCATGGCTGTGGTATGTCGCTGTTTGTTGACAATTTGCTGGGCGTTGTAACGTAATATTTACCCCATGACCATAATTAACATTCAACGCAGCTCATCTGCCCGAAGCAGAATGTGTGATTTTTTCAGGTTTTAAATATTGCAAAACATAGCGATATTCATTGGAATTGAAAAAATCCTGCATATTGGCTTCTGATGCAAAATTGGGAATGCGTTTGGCTTGCGTCAATGATAAACGCTGTTTATAAAGTGTAGCACTCAATGTTTCCGCCCATAAAGGCAAATCTTTTGGCGATTTCAGTACCATGCGTGTGAAATTGTCAAACTTATCGCCATGCCCATTGATAACGCCAATGATGTTAAACACCGCAAGGCGTTGTTCATTGTTTTTAGCATTGACAAATGCTTGATAATATTCATCATCTCTCAACAAACCTTTGATGTTTTTGGCTTGTTTGATGCTGCTTTCATCGTGATAATTTGTCAAGGCTTGACGTGCATTTTTCTGTGCTTGTGCCAAACGGTCATCAAGATAACGACCTACTTTTTGTACAACTTGGGCATCGGTACTGTAATCCATTGTGCCTTTACCAATGCCTTTTAAATTGTCCGCCACACCTTTGCCATTTAAAGTTACGGCATTCACGGCAGCACCCACAACCTGAAATGGCGCAGAAATAATGGAACTCAACACACCACCCGCACTGACATTCCCTTTCACAAAAATGGATTTTTCTTGCAAATGTCGCAAGCCCAATGTGTGATAACATGGTTCGTAACGTGGGCTTTTGTTTTGTAAGGTCATACATTCATTGCGAATATTTTGTTGCTCATTGTATTTATTAGGCAAATACAAGGCTTCCACATCACTGCACTCAATTTTGCTTTGGAGTACATCAATTTCCACATTTTTATTTTGCACGGTAAAAAACACATGGGTTTTACCGTTATAGGTATTCAAATCTGCCATTGAACCTGTGTTGCTTTCAGGCAGGCTACTGATGAATTCCGAAGCTGGGGAACTTGCACACCCTACCAAAACCGTAGCCGATGCCAAAGGAAGCCATGCCAATAAACACAATTTCATGATTTTAATCTCCCTTGCCTAATGTGCATTTCAGGAGCTTACAAAGGCTCCTGAAAATGGTTAATTTTTTTATTAAGCTACTTCTTTACGATAAGCCGAATCAGCTTCATCAAAGCGTTTCAATACTTTTTCATCGGGTTTACCCATGAGCGATACGACAATTGCCACCACTCCGCAAGCAATAAAACCAGGTACGATTTCATACATGGTTGGCAAATTTGCTGCTTTAAGTGCTGGATTAACCCACTCTGCCCAAACCACACACACTACTGCACCTGTAATCATGCCAGCAAGTGCGCCATTAGCAGTCATATTGCGCCACAAAACAGACAAAATCACAATGGGACCAAATGCTGCACCAAAACCTGCCCACGCATAAGCAACCAACCCCAACACTTTACTTTCGGGATTAGACGCAATCAAAATGGCAATCACGGCTACTGCCAAAACCATTACACGTCCCACCCATACCAATTCACTTTGTGCCGCATTGGGTCGCAAAAAACCTTTGTAAAAATCTTCGGTAATCGCGCTGGAACAAACCAAAAGTTGGCAAGACAAAGTAGACATAACTGCCGCCAAAATCGCTGACAAAATCACGCCTGCAATCCAAGGATTAAACAAAATGGTGGTTAATGCAATAAAAATGCGTTCACTATTGCCTGCCATTGTTACTGCTTGGTCGGAATTAGCACCAAAGTAAGCAATGCCAAAATAACCCACAGCCACTGCACCACCCAAACACAAAATCATCCAAGTCATGCCAATGCGGCGTGCATTTACCAAAGACTTCACATTTTCCGCCGCCATAAAACGCGCCAAAATGTGCGGCTGACCAAAATAACCCAAACCCCACGCAGCAGTAGAAATGATGCCGATGAAAGTCGTACCCACAAACAAACTGCTGTATTCTTGACCTGAACTTTGTGCAGCTGCTTGAATAGCAACACTCATTTCATCAAAACCACCCACACCAACAAACACCATAACAGGCGTTAAAATCAAGGCAAAAATCATCAATGTTGCCTGCACCGTATCCGTCCAGCTCACAGCTAAAAAGCCACCTATAAAGGTATAAGCAATCGTTGCACCTGCTCCCAGCCACATGGCTTGCGCATAAGTCATGCCTTCAAACAAGCTTTGAAACAAACGCGCACCTGCAACCACACCTGAAGCGCAGTAAATGGTAAAGAAAAACAGAATGATGATTGCCGAAATCACTTTCATAGCCTGACCCTTTGCACCAAAACGATGATAGAAATAATCGGGTAAGGTCAAAGCATTATTGGCATACTCGGTATGCACACGCAGCCTGCCTGAAACAATCAGCCAATTAAGCCATGCACCAATGGTCAAACCAATCGCAATCCACGCTTCAGTTAAACCAGCTGCATAAATTGCCCCTGGTAAACCCATTAAGAGCCAACCCGACATATCAGATGCACCTGCTGACATTGCCGTAACAAAACTACCCAAACTGCGACCACCTAAAATATAGTCATCAAAGTTTTTAGTAGAAAAATAAGCTGCCAATCCAATCAACAGCACGGCAACCAAATAGATGCCAAAAGTAATGTACATGGGATTCATAAATCACCTTCTAAAATAATTAACAATGATGAAAAAACATTTTCAGACTACCTGAAACAAGACAACATGATTTCACAAAACGCAATTTAGCGTAAAATTATGAAAAAATCAATCTCGTGATTTATGGTCTTTTATCGGTTCATAGCCAAATTGCATAAATCATTTCAATGAAAACAACAATCTTTAATCATAAAAATATGGTCGTTTCAAATTAATACGGATAAAGGTGTTGGCAACATTATACTATTTGTATTGGAAACGACCATAAGAAGGCTGCCTGAAACTTTTCAGGCAGCCTCGTATATTCGCGCCCCAAGCTAGGAGGTAATTTGTAACAGTATCTCTGTCATCAAAACATCCTCTCAAACACAAGGCTTAATCGCCCCTAACTGAAATCCATACCGATTTTAAAGTTAGGGGCTCTAATCATGTCAAACAAACCATACAAACAACCTTATCAATTTAAATCAAAGGCTTAAAATGCGCCAAATACACCACCATGCCCATACTGCACAAAGTCAAACCATAAAAACCATACCACTTCACAGAACGTGGCACACTTTTTAAACACATCGCCCCAAAAATGATGTATACCAACACCAAAACAAATTTCATACCCAACCATTTGTTTGCACCAAAAGGTTGCCACGGCATAATGTGCAACATCAACATACCAGAAAACAACAACAAACTGTCATTGATGTGCGGCACAATGCCCAAGATTTTAGGGAGCGTTTTTTCAGGACGTACCGTTCGCAAAAAAAATCGCAAATTAAATAAAATCAAAGTAATGAAAACAAACATCATGTGTAAGCATTTTACAACAGGATACATTTCTTGCATCATAATCAACCATTATGTTAATCAAAATGGCAACCATTATACTGCGCCCGTTCAAAACTTTCAGGCTGCCTGAAATTCCATTAAAATGCGGTATTTTTTTATTGTCTCTAAATCCACTACCATGAATGCCGCCGACACCCTAGATTTAGCCCCATACGCCGAACGTGCCTACCTAGAATACGCCATGAGCGTGGTCAAAGGTCGTGCCCTGCCTGCCGTTCAAGACGGACAAAAACCCGTGCAACGGCGCATTTTGTTTGCCATGAAAGACATGGGCTTGACACACGGCACCAAACCTGTGAAATCAGCCCGTGTAGTCGGTGAAATTTTAGGTAAATACCACCCGCATGGCGACAGCTCTGCCTATGAAGCAATGGTGCGTATGGCACAAGATTTTACCTTACGTTATCCGCTTATTGACGGTGTGGGCAATTTCGGTTCAAGAGACGGAGACGGTGCAGCAGCCATGCGTTACACCGAAGCGCGACTTACGCCTCTGGCAGAATTATTGCTTTCAGAAATCAATCAAGGTACAGTAGATTTCATTCCCAATTACGATGGCGCATTTGAAGAACCTACTTCACTGCCAGCGCGTTTACCTATGGTCTTACTTAATGGTGCAAGTGGTATTGCTGTGGGCATGGCAACAGAAATCCCACCACATAATTTAGGTGAAACAGCAGCAGCAGCCATCGCATTATTAAAAAACCCTGACCTGCAAGTTATTGATTTGATGAGATTTATACCCGCTCCTGATTTTGCAGGTGGTGGACACATTATTACCCCACATAAAGATTTACTGCAAATGTATGAAACAGGTAAAGGCAGTGTGCGCGTGCGAGCACGTTATGAAATAGAAAAATTGGCACGTGGACAATGGCGCATGATTGTGACTGAACTGCCACCTAACACATCTGCTGCAAAAATTTTGGCAGAAATTGAAGAACAAACCAATCCCAAACCCAAATCAGGTAAAAAACAGCTCAATCAAGACCAACTCAATACACGCAAATTGATGTTGGATTTACTGGAAAAAGTACGCGATGAAAGTGACAACGACAATCCCGTTCGCCTTGTTTTTGAGCCCAAATCCAGCAAAACTGCTCCCGAATGGTTTGCCAACACTTTAATGGCACAAACAAGTTTAGAAGGCAATGTTTCAGTAAACTTAGTAATAATGGGCATGGACAATCGTCCTGCACAAAAAAACCTGAAAACCATTTTACAAGAATGGTTGTCTTACCGTATCGCAACGGTTACACGCCGTTTGCAACACCGTTTAGATGCCGTAGAAAAGCGCATTCATATTTTAGACGGTCGCATGATTGCGTTTTTGCACATAGACGAAGTCATCAAAGTCATTCGTGAAGCCGATGAACCCAAACCCGAATTGATGGCGACGTTTAATTTAACCGAAATCCAAGCCGAAGATATTTTGGAAATCCGTTTGCGCCAACTGGCACGTTTAGAAGGCTTCAAACTGGAAAAAGAACTGACCGAGTTGCGTGAAGAAGCAGACTGCCTGAAAAATCTATTGAGCAACGACAACGAAAAGAAAAAACTCATCATCAAAGAAATTCAAGCCGATGCCAAACAATTTGGCGATGACCGCCGCACCTTGGTAGCAGTTGCTGAACGTGCCACACTCACCCAAACCACCGCTGATGAACCAATTACGCTGATTTTGTCGCAAAAAGGCTGGATACGCAGCCGAGCAGGACATAGCTTGGATTTGTCGCAAACCGTATTTAAAGAAGGCGATGGCTTGCAACAAATTCTGGAAACGCGCAGCATACAGCCTGTTGTTGTGCTGGACACACAAGGTCGCAGCTACACCATTAACCCTTCTGATGTGCCTGGTGGACGTGGTGATGGTGTACCGATTGCATCGCTGATTGACATGAGCTCAGGTGCACAGGTTTTAACCCTGCTCACAGGTGCGAATGACGACCACTATTTACTTTCAGGCAGCGGTGGTTATGGTTTTATTTGTAAACTGGAAGATTTATTATCACGCTTAAAAGCAGGTAAAACCATAATGACTTTGGAAACAGGTGAAACCGCCTTAATGCCTGAAAAAGTGCATCTATCATCTTTGATTAATCCCGATTGTCAAGTGGTATTGGCAACCGAACAAAAACGCCTGCTCGCATTCCCCATCAATGAAATGAAAATCATGGCAAAAGGACGTGGCTTACAACTGGTTAGCCTGAACGATGGTGACAAATTGGCACTTTTAACAGTATTACAAAGCACAGAATACGCCATTGAAATTGAAGGGAAACGTGGTAGTATCACACAAGAAAAACTGAAAACCGCCGATATTGTGTCCAAACGCGGTCGCAAAGGTAAACCTCTTACGCTTTCAGGCAGCCTGAAAAGCATTAAGGCAATATCATGACATTTCAATCTTCTGCACACCAATTAGACGGTTACACCTTACGCATTACCAAATTACTCAACGCAGTACGTTTTGCCATTTTGCTGTTTGTATTGGTTTTATTGTCTTTAACCAATATCCTGCAAACCCATTATAACAGCCTATTTCACTTGGGTCTCAACAACAATGAACAGTATCTGCTAATTTGGTGCGCCACTTACGGTTTTCTGTCTATGTTCAGCTTTGCCAAACCCGAATGGCAAAAACAAAACATATCCAGCATACCCAATGCCAGTGCCGTGATAGACATTACCATGATGGGCGTACTTGCCTACTTAATGGGTGGTAGTTCATCGGGTTTTGGCATTTTGGTGCTGCCGTTTCTAGCAACTTCTTGCTTACTCGGTTATGGACGATATCCCCTACTCTACGGCAGCTACGCTTCCATTTTCATCATTTGGGAAATGATTTCACGCTTGTATCCACTCAATACGGTGTTTAATCAAAGTGTTGCTACATTATTATTCAACCAAATGCTATTGGTTGTTGCTTATTATCTCGTTCCCATTTTAACCTCCTATGCGGCACGACACATTATGGCAGAAACCCACAATGCCCAACGCAACCAACTGGCATTTGACCGTGTTAATGGTTTAAACAACATCATCGTCAATCGCATGCAAGAAGCCGCCATTGTTTTGGACAAAGAACAATATGTTTACTTACTCAACAGCAAAGCACAAAATTATTTTCCCAATTTAAAACGGTTTCAACATGCCGACATTTTCCAGTCTTACATCAAACATTGGCAACGCAACCCATGCAAAGAATTTGAAACATTTGGACCCATTAACGGTCGTTCCATGTATGTACGTGCCATTCCATTAATACAAAACAAATTTGAATTGCTTACCCTATTTATCCGCTCTGAAAACGAACGCACCAGCGAAGCACAAACCATTAAATTAACCGCATTAGGACAGCTTACTTCCAATTTGGCACACGAACTGCGTAATCCCCTTTCTGCCATGCGACACGCCAGCGGTCTATTAAATGAAACCGAAAACAACAATCCCCTTATCAAAAAACTGTGTGGCATCATAGACAACAACATCGGTCGCATTGACAAAATGATTGAAGACATCTCTGTATTGAGCAAACACGACCGTGCCAATCCGCAAGAAATCAATTTTAAAGACTATTGGAAACAATTTGAACAAGAATTTTTACTGACTTGTCCCGAAGCCAAAGGATGCCTGAAAACCCAACTGCCCATACAAGTTGCCAAAGCCCGTTTTGACCCCATGCACTTGCAACAAATTTTGTGGAATCTGTGCAACAACGCATGGCGACACAGCAAAAAAGGACAAAATGCCGTTATCATTACATTACGCACCCTTGATGATTACACCCTGTCTTTACACATCTGGGACGATGGATTAGGCGTGCCAGAACACCTGCGTCCACGCCTGTTTGAACCTTTTTTTACCACACAAAAGCAAAATCAAGGCACAGGATTGGGTTTATATATTTCACGCAAACTCGCCCAAGCCAACCGAGGCGAATTACAATACGATGTTACCGCCAAAGCCTTTGAATTGACCTTACCGAGAGTTCAACCATGAGTAAAAGCCTTAATCGCCCTGTTTTGGTTGTTGATGACGAAGCCGACATCCGCGACTTAATGGAAATGACCCTAATGAAAATGGGGCTATCCGTTGAAACCGCAGACGGTGTCATTACCGCCAAGCAAAAATTGGATACACAAAAATTTTCATTGGTTCTAACCGATATGCGTATGCCAGATGGTTCAGGCTTAGAAGTAGTGGAGCACATCATCAATCAAAGTTTAGACACCCCAGTTGCCGTCATTACCGCTTATGGCAACGCCGACCAAGCCGTACAAGCCCTAAAAATTGGCGCATTTGATTACCTGCAAAAACCCATTACGCTAGCGCAGCTGCGTACGTTGGTTAAATCCGCAATTAAAGTACAAGATGAAGCCGACAACCCCACTATTCAGGCAGCCCAAATGCTTGTTCAAACACCCCCTGTTGCACCAACTACTCCCTTTCAGACAACCACAAACACACCTCCGCCTGTTCCAGCGACACCAAGCATAGACGATTGGGACAGCGATTGGGCAATCGTAGCAGAAAGTCTGAATACTGCTGCCCAAGAACACACCCCACCACCCACCGCCACAACACCAGAAAACCGCACGCCCCGCAAAAGCATGACTCAATCGGTTCAGGCAGCCATGCAACAGCAGCCCACCGCCCCACTCAAAATAGAAGAAGATTTGCCCCGATTGCTCGGTTCATCGCCACAAATTGAGCAAGTTCGCAATCTGATTCGCAAACTGGCTGCTGCTAATGTGCCTGTTTACATTTCAGGCGAAAGTGGCTCTGGTAAAGAACAAGCTGCACGCTCCATACACGAACTTTCATCACGCAAAAACGGACCATTTATCGCGGTAAACTGCGGCGCCATTCCCGAAAATCTCATGGAAAGCGAATTTTTTGGCTACAAAAAAGGCAGTTTTACAGGCGCAGACCAAGACCGTCTCGGCTTTTTCCAACACGCAAACGGCGGCACATTATTTCTGGACGAAGTAGCGGACTTACCATTAGCCATGCAAGTTAAACTGCTGCGTGCCATTCAAGAAAAAGCCGTACGCAGAATTGGTGATGCTCAAGAAGCCAAAGTAGATGTACGCATTGTTTCCGCCACCCACAAAGATTTGGTGGCATTGGTAGAAAGTGGCGCATTCCGCCAAGACCTGTTCTACCGCCTAAACGTGGTAACACTCAATATGCCCGCCTTGCGTGATATGCACGAAGATTTGGCAAACCTGATTGCCCATTTGTTACACAAACATCACGGCAGCAACATCAGCATTACCCCAGCAGCCCGCGAAGCCCTTCTGCGTTACAACTATCCTGGCAACTTCCGCGAACTGGAAAACATCTTGGAACGCGCCGTTGCCTTGTCCAGCAACAACATGATTGACGTGGACGATTTACAAATCCACGCATCATCATTGGACAGAGACACCCCCATGCTGCCTGAAAACAGCCATGCCCCCCACGAAAACAACAACGGCTTGCCCCATTTCCAAATCGGACACACCCAAATTCAAGATTATTTAGACGAAGTAGAACGCCAAATTTTGGAATACGCCCTGCGTTTAACACAAGGCAACCGCACACAAGCCGCCAAAGTATTAGGCATCAGTTTCCGTTCCATGCGTTATCGTTTAGAACGCTTAAACATGACCGAATGACTTTCTTTCAGGCAGCCTATTTTAATGACAGGCTGCCTGAAAAACAGGTTACAATACGCCCTTTTTTAACCCTTTACCCAATTTGCAAACAAAATGTTCCACGCCATAGAAAAATTCCGTTTACCCGCTCAAATCCTGCTCGGCACGATTGCCATTTCCTTTATTGGTTTCGGCGTTACAGGTTTTGACTTTTCCGCAAACAGCCGTTACATCATCAAAGTTGGCGAGCAAACCATTACTCGCGCCGACCTTGACCAAGCCATACGCCAAGCACAAGTCCGAGGCGGCAACACCAACCGTGAAGCCGTTTTCAAAACCCTATTAGACCAAGCCTACCTATTAGAAGGTGCAAAAAACTTGGGGGTAGTCATTTCAGATACACAAATCAAACAGTCCATTGTAGACAATCCTCTGTTTCATGATGAAGCAGGCAAATTTGATGTCAATAAATTCCAAACTTTCTTAAAACACAATGGCTTAAATGAACAAAACTTCATGAATGAAGAGCGAACACGTCTTACCCAAATCGCACTTTTGGTAAGCCTATCCAGCACACCCGCTGCAGATACACAAGCCCAACAATTATTGAATATTGAACGTGCTGTCCGCACCATTCGCAGTGTACCCATTTCCCCCGAATCGTTTGCCAACAAAGTCAGTCTGAACGATGATGCCATCAAAAAATATTACGAATCCCACAAAGCCAATTATGCTTTGGAACAAGCTGTTAAATTTGAATATGTTCGCCTTTCGCCACAAGATTTGGCAGCCAAAGAAAATGTTAGCGATGAAGAGCTAAAAAAAGCCTTTGAAGAACAACAAAATAGCTTCAAATCTAAACGCCGTTTGGCACATATCCTATTTGAAGTTTCCAAATCAGCCGATGCCAGCCAACGTGAACAAGCACGCGCAGCAGCGGAAAAAACAGCAGCAGAATTGAAGAAACAGCCCGAAAAATTTGCCGAATTTGCCCAAAAATACTCACAAGACACCAGCAGCTCAAGCAATGGTGGAGATTTAGGTCATTACACCCAAGATGGTTCTTTGGGCAGCAAAACCCTTGAAGATGCCGCGTTTGCATTAAAAGAAGGCGAAATCAGCAACGTGATAGAAAGCGATTTTGGCTACCACATTGTGCGCGCCAGTGAAATTCAAGCAACCGATTTTGAAAGTCAAAAAGCCAGCTTGCGCCAAAACCTACAAGAGAAGAAAGCACAACAAACATACAATAAACTGCGCGAAGCCTTTGGCGATGATGCATTTGCCAACAACAACAGCTTAAAAACCGCCGCCGACAAACACGGTCAAAGCATACAAACCCAAAATGAATGGCTCACGCGTAGCAATTCAGGCAGCCTGAAAGTACCACAAGCCGTTGTAGAAGCCTTATTCAGCGAAGATGTGTTTACCCAAAAACACAATTCCGAAGGCATCGTTGCAGATGGCGCAACATGGTTTGTCCGCGCTACCGAAACCCGAGCCGCAGGCAGCCAAGCCTTTGACGACATCAAAGGCCAAGTACGAAGCGATTATTTACACAACGAGAGCACACGCTTGGCAAAAGAAGCTGCCGAAAAAATGCTGGCGGATTTACACGCAGGCAAAAAAGTAACGTTGGCTTGGTCGCCACAAGAAAACGTCACTCCCATGCAAATGCGCCAAGTTTTGCCTGCCCATGCTTATCAAATCTTAATGGCAACCATGCCGAAAAACGGGCAACCCGCTTACGCTTTACTGGATACGCCCACCGCCCCCCAACTGATTGAAGTACTTGCTGTACACAATCCGCAAGCCGATGCCAAACTGTTAAATGAAGCACGTCAAGCCGTTAGCCAAATCAATGGCAACAGTCTGATTGAAGCCTATTTAAACAGTTTACGCGCTCAAATCAAAACCAAAGAAGGTGCGGAACGCATCAACGACAACGAATAAATCATCAAACTGTTTTCAGGCAGCCTGCGTTTCATTGAAGGCTGCCTGAAAACACAAACCCAATCACAATCATGCAAATAATTCACAGCATTCAAGCCTTTCGTCAATGGCGCGACAGCATTTCAGGCAGCATCGGTTTTGTTCCCACTATGGGCAATCTGCACGATGGGCATCTTAATTTGGTTCACAAAGCAAGCCAACACGCCGAACATATTGTGGTTAGCATTTTCGTTAATCGCCTTCAATTTGGACAAGGCGAAGATTTTGACCGTTATCCACGCACTTTGGCGGCCGATGCCGCCAAACTAGAAGCTGCGGGCGTTGCGGTTTTATTTGCGCCTGATGAAAGCGAATTGTATCCCACAGGCAGCCAAACTTATTATGTGGAACCATCTACCTTACAAAATGAATTGTGTGGTGCGTTTCGCCCCAATCATTTTCGCGGTGTAGCAACCGTAGTGGCAAAATTATTCAATATCGTACAACCAAATGTGGCTTGTTTTGGCAAAAAAGACTACCAACAACTTGCCATTATCAAAAATATGGTTGCTGAATTGAATTTCCCTATTCAAATCATGGGTGTCGCCACAGTTCGTGCCGAAGATGGCTTGGCATTATCCAGTCGCAACCAGTATTTGTCTGCCACAGAACGCGAAAAAGCCACAGAAATTCATCGTTGTTTACAGAACATTGCTGCCGAATTGCGTTCAGGTAACCGTGCATTTTCCTTATTAGAACAAACTGCCACTACCGCTCTACAAACCAACGGTTGGATTGTGGATTATGTCGCCATTCGCCAGGCCGAAACCTTGGACACCCCACGTTTACAAGGTGCATGGGTCATTTTGCTTGCCGCACGTTTAGGCTCAACCCGTTTAATTGACAATTTAGAAGTGCTGCCTGAAACCGAAAATCCATATTGATGCGATTGGTTAAAGTAAAGCAATCTTTTCAGGCAGCCTGAAAACTCATTATTTTTTTAAAGAAAAAACACACCATGACCAATATCTTACTCTATACTTTCATTTACCTTGCCTTTGCCGTAGGCGCAGTTTTGTTGTCGCAAAAATTCGGTTTGGGCTCTGTACTGGGTTATTTGGCAGCTGGCATCATCATTGGTCCTATACTGGGTTTGGTCGGCAAAGAAACCGAGTCCATACAACATATTGCAGAATTCGGTGTGGTCATGATGCTGTTTTTGGTAGGTTTGGAACTCGCACCACAAATGCTGTGGCAACTGCGCCATAAATTACTTGGCTTGGGTGGTTTACAAGTGGCATTGTCTTTGGCTGCCATAACAGGCATTGCAATTGCCTTTGGCTACACATGGCAAATTGCCGTTGCCATTGCGTGCATTTTGACGCTCTCGTCCACCGCCATTGTTTTACAAACACTCAATGAAAAACAACTTTTGAGCACCTCTGGCGGACAATCGGGATTTGCGGTTTTGCTGTTTCAAGACGTTGCTGCCATTCCCATGCTCGCTTTATTGCCCTTACTGGCAACCGCCAGCGTCGCTTCACGCCCCGATGCACACAGCGCACAAAACTTGCTTGCCGACCAAGCAGGCTGGGTAACAGCATTGGTCAGCATCGCTGCCATTGCCTTGATTATTGTTGCAGTACGCTATGCTGTGCCACTGATTTTCCGTTTCATCATCAAAAGCCGTGTACGCGAAATGCTGACGGTATTTACTTTGGCTTTAGTGGTTGGCATTGCCACACTCATGTCCTTAATTGGTCTTTCTCCCGCTTTGGGTGCATTCATCGCTGGCGTGGCGTTAGCCAACAGCACCTACCGTCATGAAATGGAAAGTCAACTGGAACCTTTTAAAGGTTTATTACTGGGTTTGTTTTTCATCACAGTCGGCGCAGGCATGAATTTCAAATTACTTGGCCAAGAATTGCTGCTGATTTTGGTTCTCACTGCTGGTGTACTTGCTGTAAAAGCCCTTATTTTATGGATTTTAGGCAAAATTTTTAGGCTACCTCCATTAGCAGGTAAACTGTTTGCATTAAGTTTGGCACAGGCTGGGGAATTTGGTTTTGTGCTATTGTCGATTGCCCGACAAAACCATGTTTTACCCAATCACTTATCCGACCGCATTGCTTTGGTGGTGGCACTTTCCATGCTGTTCACGCCCTTATTGTTCATCATTTACGACAAAATCCTTGCCCCACGTGCCATCAAACAAGAAAACCACGAAGCGCGTAGCCATGATGAAATTCACGAAGAAAATCCTGTGATTTTACTAGGACATGGTCGTTTTGGACAACAAATCAACAGTATGCTGACTGCTTGCGGTTTCCACACCACCGTTATCGACAACCACGCAGAAATGATAGAAGGTCTAACCAAATTTGGCATCAAAACCTATTACGGCGATGCCACCAGTCCTGAATTGCTCAGCTCCATTGGTTTGGCAAAAGCCAAACTGCTGGTCGTAACAGTAGGCGACAGCCATCATGCTGTTGAAATCGTTGAGTTTGTGCGTCGCCATCATCCCAATTTACCGATTATCGCACGCGCATTTGACCGTTCACACGCTTTTGAACTACACCATGCAGGTGCCAACTTCATCATTCGTGAAACCGTTGATGCTGCCATACGCAGCGGAAGGATTGCTTTAGAACAACTGGGCATCACACCTGAAAAAGCGCATGAATTGGTTGAATTTTATGCTGCACGCGACCGTGATTTATCCGATAAACTTGCCCGAGTGTACGACCCCAGTATTCCTGTCTTTGCCAATGAATCCATAATTCATACCGTGAAAAAAGAAGAAGCAGAAACACACAAACTGATGACCGCTCTGCTACGCGGCGAAAGCACAGATTGGCAAGAAAATCCAAACAGTTGGACACGCATTAAAAAAGGCATTTCTTAATTGCTTCTTTTCAGACAATCTTAATAGTACACAACAAAAAATGATTTCCGTAGCAACTGTATTTCTAACCCTGTCAGGTAAAATACAGTTGCTGCATATTGTTGTGTACTGTCAGGCAGCTATAACAGATAGCTCATTTCAAACACCCATAACTTCTTTTCCAAAATGTTATTATATAACATTTTAACATAGTTAAATTTTTGACATCGATGTACAACAGGTCTATAAACAAACCAGCACACAGGCTTCTGGTTTAATATGATTAAAACAAACCCAGATAACCAGCCTTGCTGCTTTTTCCACGCAACTTTATAAGGAGCAATTAAGATGAAAGCTATGGTTTATCACGGTTCAGGCGACATTCGTTTTGAAGAAAAACCCAAAGCCAAAATCATTAACCCCACCGACGCCGTTGTCCGCATTACCAAAACCACCATTTGCGGTACAGATTTAGGCATTTGGAAAGGCAAAAATCCCGAAGTAGCCGATGGTCGCATTTTGGGACACGAAGGCATTGGCATTGTTGAAGAAGTGGGCGAAGGCGTTAAAAACATCAAAGTTGGCGACAAAGTCATCATTTCCTGTGTTTCTAAATGCTGTTCATGCGACAACTGTAAACAACAACTTTACTCACATTGTCGCAATGGCGGCTGGATTTTGGGCTATATGATTGACGGCACACAAGCTGAATACGTCCGTACACCCTATGCTGACAACAGCTTAATCAAGCTGCCTGAAAACGTGAATGAGGAAGTGGCACTCTTATTGAGCGATGCCTTACCGACTGCACATGAAATTGGTGTGCAATACGGCGATGTAAAACCTGGTGATACCGTGATGATTGCAGGAGCTGGTCCCGTAGGTATGTCCGCCCTTTTAACAGCACAGCTATACAGCCCCAGTATCTTAATTGTGGTAGACATGGATGAAAACCGCCTGAAACTTGCCAAAGAATTGGGCGCAACCCACACCATCAATCCTGCTTCTGGTAATGTGGTCGCACAAGTTTTGGACATTGTGGGACAAGATGGCGTTGATGTAGCGATTGAAGCAGTAGGCATTCCTGCAACTTGGGATATGTGCCAAGAAACGGTTAAAGCAGGTGGCAATATTGCTGTGGTCGGTGTACACGGTAAACCCGTTGATTTTAAATTAGAAAAATTATGGATTAAAAACCTGTCCATTACCACAGGTTTGGTCAATACCAACACCACCGAGATGCTGATGAAAGCCATTTCAACCAGCAGCGTGGATTACACCAAAATGCTGACTCACCATTTTAAATTCAGCGAATTGGAACAAGCCTACGATGTATTCAAACATGCGGCTGAACACAATGCCATGAAAGTGGTACTTACCGTAGAATAACCCTCTTTACTTTCGCTTTTCACAACATCAAAAGGCTGCCTGAAAAACCAAACGCTGCATCAATATGCAAAAAGTGGTATAACGGCAGCCATTTGATTTTCAGGCAGCCTCTTATGACCCATTCAGAACATCATTTCAATTTAGCTCATGCCAAACTCTTGGTCATGAAAGTCGGTTCCAGCTTGGTAACAGCAGAAGGACGTGGCATTGACCAAGCTGCCTTAAACAGTTGGGCAAAACAAATTGCCACCGTCAAAGCACAAGGTTGTGAAGTGGTATTGGTATCCAGTGGTGCCATCGCCGAAGGCATGAAACGCTTGGCTTGGTCAAAACGTCCCACAGCTGTCAATGAATTACAAGCAGCAGCCGCAGTCGGGCAAATGGGCATAGCCCAAGCCTACGAGCGTGCCTTTGCACCACATAGCATACACACCGCACAAATCTTGCTAACCCACGATGATTTACGCAACCGAACCCGTTATCTGAATGCACGCAGCACCCTAAAAACCCTATTAGCCAAAGGCATTGTCCCTATCATTAACGAAAACGACACCGTTACCACTGATGAAATCAAACTGGGCGACAACGACACATTGGGTGCATTAGTCTGTAATTTAATTGATGCCGATGCCTTACTCATTCTTACCGACCAACGCGGTTTATACGATAGTGACCCACGCAAAAACCCACAAGCCCAATTCATTTCCCACATTTGTGCCAGCCACCCCGATTTAGAAAACATGGCAGGAGGTGCGGGAACAGGTGTAGGCACAGGTGGTATGTACACCAAAGTTTTGGCTGCTAAACGCGCTGCATTAAGCGGCGCGTGTACTGTGGTGGCATCAGGACGAGAAACCGATGTTTTACCAAGACTTTTATCAGGCGAATCCATAGGTACTTTATTCAGCAGCGAATTTTCACGTATCAACGCGCGCAAACAATGGTTACTGGGACATGTGCAAATTTCAGGCAGCGTAGTTGCAGACAAAGGCGCGGAACAAGCCTTAATAAACAAACACAGCAGCTTATTGCCAGTAGGCTGTGTACGGGTTAATGGGCATTTTCATCGTGGTGAACTGATTGCAGTACTCAACCATGAAGGCAAAGAAATGGCGCGCGGCTTAAGCAATTACAGCAGTCATGAAGCTGAACAAATTCTTGGCTTATCTTCCACAGCCATTCATGATAAACTGGGCTACTCCCATGAAGATGAACTCATTCATCGCGACAATATGGTATTGCATCAATAAAAACTTAAAAAAACAATTTAGCAGGCTGCCTGAAACCTTTGCACAATCCATTTTAAAACGGATACAGTAATTGACTACCTAATCTGCTATTTTTTTAATTTTTTGATAAAAATGATATTTTCCAAAATCCCTAATAGGGCAAATATGGAATCTACCCCCACAAGCCAAGTTTTTGCAAAAGTTTCAGGCTGCCTGAAAACATTTAGTCCACAGCTTTTTCAAACAGCAAAAATATTTTCCCTTTTGAAACAAGCTAATCATTTTAAAAATACAAAAAACACTTGCCACAATCCCATTTTTCTGTTTTAATCCGCATCTTTCAAACACGGCCAGATAGCTCAGTCGGTAGAGCAACGGATTGAAAATCCGTGTGTCGGCAGTTCGAT
>NZ_JAUNEC010000043.1 GCF_030525755.1 Alysiella sp. | reverse complement strand
GTTGGCTAACGTTGGCTGCAATGAGTTTGGATTTATGAGCATCTTGGCGGTAAAGATGGTTAAACAGGTGGAAATTGTTCCGCCTTTTTTATTGATGTTTCATTTCCCCTATTTTTCAGGCAGGCACATATCATACGCACCTACAGAATTGTTCTAAAAACGGTATAATTATGGTGTTTTCATTTTAATTTAGGACAAGATATGTCAGCAGCCAAAACCAAAAGTGGATTGGGTAAAGGTTTAGATGCACTTATCAGCATTTCAGGCAGCCTAAATGACATAAGTGGCGACCGTTTGAGTACCATTGCCATAACTAGCGTACGTCAAGGTCGTTTTCAGCCACGAATTCAGATGGACGATGAAGCGCTACAAGAACTTGCTGAATCCATTAAAGCACAGGGTGTAATTCAGCCGATTATTGTGCGTGAATATAGATTGGGTAGCTATGAACTCATTGCAGGAGAACGCCGTTGGCGTGCAGCACAGTTGGCGGGTTTAAGTGAAATTCCAGCTGTTATTAAACAAATCAACGATAAAACTGCAATGGCAATGGGTTTGATTGAAAACATTCAGCGAGAAGATTTGAACCCGATTGAAGAAGCACAGGGTTTGCGCCGTTTAATTGATGAGTTTGAACTCACACATGACACCGTTGCCGAAGCGGTAGGGCGCAGTCGCAGTGCAATTTCCAATAGCTTGCGTTTATTAAAGCTGCCTGAACCCGTACAAGATATGCTATTTAAACGCCATTTGGAAATGGGACATGCACGTGCTTTATTGAGTTTACCTGTTGCTGAACAAATTGATTTGGCACAAAAAACCGTTAAAAACGGCTGGTCGGTGAGAGAAACTGAACGTCGCAGTCAAAATCTCTTGCAAGGTAAAAAAGATACGCCCATTAAACGTCTTGACCCTGATATCAATCGCTTGACGGAAACCTTGATTGAACAACTGGGTGTGTCTGCCGAAATCAAAACGCGCGACCGCAAAAAAGGTAAAATTGTGCTGCATTTTGACAGCGCGGACACTTTTGCTGATTTGATGGAACGTTTGGGCGTAGAGTTGGAAACGTAAATATTGTCGTTGAGTTTTGATTTTTGAGCTTAATGATGAATTGAGAATGTTCTTGTTTCATATTAGTGAAAAAATCAAGAGCGTTGGAAGTGTTTACCCATTTATTTAAATATAATTACTTGATAATAAAAAAGGAAGACAAAGTGTCGGGTACATTGATGCCGCTGTTTTGGCTAAAATGCAGGATGTGTATCACGAAAACAGCCCTGTATGGGCGTGGGCAGTTGCTTATGGGGTTTTGTCTTCCTTGCTGGTTTGGAACGGCATTATGGCATTCGTTATCCGTTTTTTGATTTTGGGTTCATATGTGTTGGCTTATTTTGTTCTGTT
Organism: Alysiella sp.; assembly: GCF_030525755.1. Taxonomy (GTDB): domain Bacteria; phylum Pseudomonadota; class Gammaproteobacteria; order Burkholderiales; family Neisseriaceae; genus Simonsiella. Next base: position 13,721 of record NZ_JAUNEC010000043.1, on the reverse strand, counting down.
GCGACACTTTACGGATAATCAGATTACCTATGTGATAATTTTATTATTGGGGGTAACCTTTCCATTGGTATTGTCGGCTATGCTCATACCAAAGGCTGCCTGAAACCATGTTAATTGCGTTAAACAAACCCTATGGTGTGATTTGTCAATTTTCGCAACATGACAAACACCGTACACTCAAAAACTTTGTGCCTGTGCCAAACGTTTACCCAGCAGGGAGACTGGACACCGACAGTGAAGGTTTGCTGTTGCTAACCGATGATGGGCAACAGCAAGCTCGTATTGCCAATCCAAAATTTAAATTAACAAAGACCTATTGGGTGCAGCTAGAAGGTAGTCCCAATGAGACTAAACTCGCGCTTTTCAGGCAGCCTTTGGATTTGGGTGATTTTGTGGCGAAACCTGCAACTGTACGCCTATTGAATGAAACCGAAATCGCACAAATCTGGCAACGCGACCCGCCCATTCGTGTTCGCCAAACCATTCCTGATTTTTGGTTGCAAATTCAAATTCATGAAGGCAAAAACCGTCAAGTGCGGCGAATGACCGCAAAAGTCGGTTATCCCTGTTTGAGGCTGATTCGCGTAGGCATTGGGCGTATTAATTTATTTGATTTAAATCTGGACTTGGGCAAATGGTGTGAATGTGAAAGGTTGCCATGATGCCTTTCAGGTAGCCTAAAAATTCTATTTTATTGAAATCATTGAAAACACAAAAAACGAAAAATAACCATGAAATTACACCAAACTCTATCCCAAAAAATTGAACAAGCCTTTGAACACGCAGGACTTTCAGGTAACCCGATTGTGTTGCAAATTGCCAAAGACCCCAAACACGGCGATTTTCAAATCAATGGCGTAATGGGTGCAGCGAAAAAAATCGGACATAACCCACGCGAATTGGCACAAAAAGTTGCCGATGCGCTTTCAGGCAGCCAACTGATTGCCAGTGCAGAAGTGGCAGGGCCAGGCTTCATCAACTTGCGCTTGTCGCCCGAATTTGTCGCACAACAATTGGCTTCAGGTAGCCTGAACATCGGCACCAATCCCACGCCGCAAACCGTCATCATTGATTATTCATCGCCCAATCTTGCCAAAGAAATGCACGTTGGGCATTTGCGCTCCTCCATCATTGGCGACAGTTTAGCGCGTGTACTCGGCTTTTTGGGCAACACCGTTATTCGCCAAAACCATGTTGGCGACTGGGGGACGCAATTCGGTATGCTGGTCGCTTACATGGTGGAACAGCAAAAAGACAATGCCACATTTCAACTATCTGATTTGGAACAATTTTACCGCAACGCCAAAATCCGTTTTGACGAAGACGAAAACTTTGCCGATACCGCACGCGAATATGTGGTTAAACTGCAAGGCGGAGATGAACAAGTACTTGAATTATGGCGACAATTTGTCGATATTTCACTGCGACACGCCGAAGAAGTCTATGCCAAACTCGGCTTATTGCTGACCCGTGCAGATGTCGCTGGTGAATCACAATACAATGATGATTTGCACAATGTCATCAATGAGTTAAGTGAAATGGGTTTGGCGGTTGATGACGATGGTGCAAAAGTCGTATTTTTGGAAGAATTCAAAAACAAAGAAGGCGAACCAGCCGCTTTTATCGTGCAAAAACAAGGCGGTGGCTTTTTGTATGCTACCACCGATTTTGCCTGCATCCGCCATCGTGTCCGCAATTTAAAAGGCGAACGCTTATTGTATGTGGTGGACACACGACAAGATTTGCATTTTAAACAATTGTTTACCGCTTCGCGCAAAGCAGGTTGGCTGCCTGAAAATGTGTCAGCTGAATTCATTGGTTTTGGCACCATGATGGGCAAAGACGGCAAACCGTTCAAAACCCGTTCGGGCGACACCGTGAAACTGGTTGATTTATTGGACGAAGCAATAGAACGCGCTGCCGCTTTGGTACAAAGCAAAAATCCCGATTTGAGCGTGGACGAAGTGGCGAATATTGCGTGTGTGGTTGGCATTGGCGCGGTCAAATACGCCGATTTGAGCAAAAACCGCAGTAGCGATTATGTGTTTGATTGGGACAATATGCTTTCGTTTGAAGGCAATACCGCGCCGTATTTGCAATACGCTTACACGCGCGTGCAATCGGTGTTCAAAAAAGCGGGCAATTGGGATTTTCAGGCAGCCTTAAAACTGAATGAGCCATTGGAACAACAGCTTGCCGTAGAATTGCTGAAATTTGAAGATGTGTTGAACAGCGTGGCAGAAAGCTGTTATCCACATTATTTGGCGGCATATTTGTATGGTTTGGCAACTTTGTTCAGCCGTTTTTATGAAGCCTGTCCAATTTTGAAAGCCGAAGGCGAAGTGCGCGATAGCCGTTTAAAATTGGCACAATTAACAGGGGAAGCCTTGAAAACGGGCTTGGATTTGCTGGGGATTGAAACGCTGGATATGATGTAGGAAGCAGCGTTCATCATTTGTTGCCCCATCACATGCCTATTGCGTTGATGTACGGTTTGTATATGGCGGGCATTTGTCGCTTGTTCGTGTTAATTTGAGACGACTGTAATAAAATAAACATGGCTGAAAAATGCATGGCGCATTAAAATACGCGCTTTTCATCATGTTTTCAGGCAGCTTAAAGGCTGCCTGAAAACAGCAAAAATAAGGCAATACACCATGAAAAACAGAATCAAAAATATCCACTTTGTTGGCATCGGTGGCTCGGGTATGTGTGGCATTGCTGAAGTGTTGCACAATTTGGGCTTTAATGTATCAGGTTCAGACCAAGCTCAAAGTGCGGTAACACGCCATTTATCGGATTTGGGTGTGCGCGTGTTCCTAGGTCATACAGCAGAACACATTGAAGGGGCAGAAGTGGTGGTTACATCTACTGCTGTTAAAAACGATAATCCCGAAGTTCAGGCAGCCTTAAATCAGCACATTCCTGTAATTCCACGCGCCATGATGTTGGCAGAGCTGATGCGTTTGCGTGATGGTATTGCGATTGCAGGCACACACGGTAAAACGACAACAACCAGTTTAACGGCTTCTATTTTGGGTACAGCAGGGTTGGATCCGACTTTTGTGATTGGCGGTAAGCTGACCGCCGCAGGCACCAATGCCAAATTGGGACAAGGTGCGTACATTGTTGCCGAAGCCGATGAAAGCGATGCCTCATTTTTGTATCTGTCGCCCGTGATGACGGTCATCACCAATATTGACACCGACCATATGGACACTTACGACCACAAAGTAGAAAATCTGCATCAGGCTTTTATTGATTTTGTGCATCGTATGCCTTTTTATGGCAAAGCTTTTTTGTGTACCGACAGCGAACATGTTCGCGCGATTTTGCCGCACATCAAAAAACCGTTTGCCACTTACAATATTGAAGATGAAACTGCCGATGTGTATGCCACGAATCTGGAAACACGCGGTGCACAAATGGCGTTTACCGTTCATGCGCGTGCGCCACAAGGCAAAGTGCAATTTGATGTTTTATTAAATTTACCAGGTCGCCACAATGTTTTAAACGCACTGGCAAGTATCGCAGTTGCTTTGGAGTGTCAAGCACCGATTGAAGCCATACAAGAAGCCTTGAAAAACTTTGCTGGCGTGGGTCGCCGTTTCCAAAGTTATGGCGAAATCAGGCTACCTGAAAACGGCAAAGCTTTGATTATTGATGATTATGGACATCACCCTGTAGAAATGGCGGCAACCATTGCAGCTGTGCGCGGTGCCTATCCTGATGCGCGTTTGGTCTTGGCATTCCAGCCACACCGCTTCACGCGCACACGCGATTTATTCGAAGAATTTGTACAGGTATTGAGTACAGTAGATGGTCTTGTTTTAACACAAGTTTATGCGGCTGGCGAAGAACACATTCAGGCAGCAGATGGCAAAGCCTTATCGCGTGGCGTACGCGTATTGGGCAAGGTTGAACCGATTTTCTGTGCCGATGTGAACGCGTTGCCTGAAACCTTGTTTGGTATTTTGTGCGATGGCGATGTGGTTTTAACAATGGGGGCGGGTAGCATCAATAAAACCGCTCAAGGTTTGGTGGATTGGGCAGCGCAAGCTGCCTGAAAACCAGTATGATTTTGAGATTCCAAGGTATGCGTAATGCGCCCAATCCGTTTCTTTTTCAGGCAGCATAGAAATCAAAAGCAGAGAAGACAATGCAAAATTTCGGCAAAATTGCCGTCTTAATGGGCGGTTTTTCCAGCGAACGTGAAGTATCATTGAGTAGTGGGCAAGCCATTTTGGCTGCTTTAAAAAGCAAAGGTATCGATGCTCACACTTTTGACCCAGCACAAACCGATTTGGCACAACTGAAAATACAAGGCTTTCAGGCGGTCTTTAATATTTTACATGGCACTTATGGCGAAGACGGCACGGTACAAGGTGCATTGGAATCATTGGGCATACCCTATACAGGTTGTGGTGTCATGGCTTCGGCTTTAGGCATGGACAAATACCGTTGTAAATTGATTTGGCAAGCATTGGGTTTGCCTGTGCCACCATTCGTGATTTTACACGAAAACAGCGACTTTGCTGCCGTAGAACAAAAATTGGGTTTGCCGTTGTTCATCAAACCAGCTGCCGAAGGCAGCAGCGTGGGGGTGCATAAAATTAAACAAGCAGGCGAATTACAACAAAAATTCAATGAACTGCGCGTACAAAACTTGCATGGCGAGATTTTGGCAGAGCAATTCATGTCAGGTGGTGAATACACTTGCGGCGTATTCAATCGCCAAGCCATGCCCAGTATTCGCATTATTCCGCAAACCGAATTTTATGATTATGAAGCCAAATATCAGCGTGATGATACGGTTTATCTGTGTCCATCAGATTTGAGTGCAACACAAGAAAGCGAAATGCGCAAATTGGCATTGCGAGCATTTGATGCGATTGGTGGTGGTAAGAATTGCGGTCGCGTGGACTTTTTACGTGATGCCGATGGCAACATTCACATTTTGGAAGTGAACACTTTACCTGGCATGACCAACCACAGCTTAATCCCAAAAGCGGTGGCGCAAACAGGTGTGGATTTTGCCGATTTGTGTGTAGCGATTTTACAAACAGCCGCCTTAAACAAATAAATGGGATAAGGCAGTGAAAAAATGGTTTTATTTGAGCCTGCTGGCATGGGTACTAACGGGCATATATTGGTTGGGCAACAGCAACTATTTTCGTATTGCCCATCTTGATATTCAGGCAGCAGAAAGTGGTGCTTTCAAACGTGCTGACCCAGTTAAAATCTTTGAAGCAGTACGCACACCACTCACAGGCAATTTTTTTCATGTGGATTTACAGGCAGCCAAAAATGCGGCATTGACACAAGAATGGGTGAGTGATGTACAAATAGATCGCATTGCACCTGCAACCATCAAAATTCATGTTCATGAATATGAACCTGTGGCACGTTGGCTGCGCGAAGGTTGGCAAGCAGGTTTGTGGGACAATCAAGGTAGGGTTTTTCAGGCAGTCACAGATGAAAGGTTGCCTGAAATGGACGGTGATTTTGCAGATAGGCTATTGATGTTGGAACAATATCAGTTGTTTGCAACGCGTTTAAAGCCTTTGCGTTTGGGCATTGAACGTTTACAATATACCCCGCGTGGTGCATGGACAATTATGCTGGAAAATGGCATTGAAGTACGGCTGGGTAAAGATGATGTGTATGCGCGATTATCGCGTTTCGTAGATATGTGGTCGCATGGTTTGGCAGAACAAGCTGCCGTATTGGATTATGTGGATATGCGTTACCCTAATGCCGTTGCGATAAAACGACGTAATGGTGCAGCAGAGACAGTCAATGATGCCACGAAGCTGCCTGAAACAAAATAGTTGCCACAAGGCTGCCTGAATTGTGTCAGCCAGTCTTTGTTGCTGTTAAAATTAAGAGTAGAAATAATGATTGAAAAACACTATATTAGTGCCTTGGATGTCGGCACATCGCAAGTATTGGCACTCATAGGCGAAATTGTGGACAACCAAATCCACATTGTAGGCGTAGGTGAAACCGAGTCACGCGGCTTAAAAGCTGGCATGGTTACCAATATTGATGTTACAGCCCAAGCCATTCATCAAGCCATGAGTGATGCCGAACTCATGGCAGATTGCAAAATCCGCAGCGTCAGCACAGGTATTTCAGGCAACCATGTCCGTAGTTTTAACTCACAAGGCGTGGTCAAAATTAAAGAAGGCGAAGTATCACAAACCGACATTGAACGCGCCAAAGAAACCGCCAAAACCGTCAATATCCCACCTGACCACCAAATTTTGAATACGGTGGTACAAGAATACATCATTGACAATCAACCTGGTGTGCGCGAACCAATCGGTATGAGTGGCGTGCGCTTAGATACGCGTGTTCACATCATTACGGGCGCGGTCTCGGCGGTGCAAAACGTACAAAAATGCATAGAACGTTGCCACATCAATGTTGATGAAACCGTATTGCAACCTCTGGCAAGTGCCGATGCAGTACTAACTGAAGATGAGAAAGAACTGGGTGTATGTTTGATTGATATCGGTAGTGGTACAACCGACATTGCCGTTTATACATCGGGTGCAATTCGTCATACAGCGGTTATTCCCATTGCAGGCGATTTGATTACCCGTGATTTGGCGCACGCTTTGCGTACACCATACGATGCAGCAGAATACATTAAAGTGCGTTACGGTACAGCTTTGGCAGATTTAGACGGTTTAGATGAAATGGTGGAAGTACCCAGTGTGGGCGAGCGCCAACCGCGCCAAATCTCGCGTCGTGTGTTGGCAAGCGTAATCGAACCGCGTGTAGAAGAAATTTTGGAGCTGACCTTAAATGAATTGCGCCGAGCAGGTTATTCAGAAGAAATTTTAACCTCGGGTGTGGTTTTAACAGGTGGAACGGCATTGTTGCGTGGTGTGATTGAATTGACAGAAAGCATTTTCAATTTACCTGCGCGTGTTGGTGTGCCGCGAGAAATGGGTGGTGTATCGGAACGCATTCGTAATCCACGTTATGCAGGTGCGGTGGGGCTGTTGTTGTCTGCCAAAGCATATGCCGATTTACACGGTACCAATTCAGGTGTTGCCAATCGCAAAACACAGATTATTGAATCTGAATCCAATGTAGATAAGGTATTGTCTGAAAATAATAATCTTACCAAAATGCCCTTTGATTTCACTGGTGACACACCACAAGAAAACTGGTTTAACCGTTTTAAAGCATGGGCAAAACGCAATTTATAAAATGATTCATGCACACCCTAATGACATCTCAGGCTGCTTGAAAACACAATAACACCTTTTCACAATCACAAAATATTAACCCTTACACCGCAAAGCGGACAGGAGTTCCGAACACATGGAAAACACAGAAAATCAAGTTTACAACTATGTTGAAACAAGTGGCAGCCCTGCCGTGATTAAAGTCATTGGTGTGGGTGGTGGTGGTTGCAATGCCATCAATAATATGATTGAAAACCCCATTCAAGGCGTGGAATACATCAGCGCGAACACCGATGCTCAATCACTACAAAATAACCGCGCACCTGTGAAATTGCAACTGGGTGCGAGCTTGACACGCGGTTTAGGTGCAGGTGCCAACCCCGAAGTTGGTCGTGATGCTGCTTTGGAAGACCGCGAAGCCATTTCCAAAGCCATTAGTGGTGCAGACATGCTGTTCATTACCACAGGTATGGGCGGTGGCACAGGTACAGGTGCTGCCCCCGTAATTGCTGAAATTGCCAAAGAAATGGGCATTTTAACCGTTGCAGTGGTAACACGCCCATTCCGCCATGAAGGCAAACGTACTGTCGTTGCTCAGCAAGGCATTGAAATTTTGAAACACCAAGTGGATTCGCTCATTATTGTGCCAAACGACAAATTATTGAGTGCATTGGGCAAAGGCGTAACAGTCAAAGAAGCCTTCCGTGCTGCCAACAATGTGTTGCGAAATGGTGTGGCAGGCATTTCGGAAATCGTAACCAGCCCAGGTTTGATTAACTTGGATTTCGCTGATGTAAAAAACATGATGGGCATCACAGGCATGGCGATGATGGGTATAGGCGAATCTAAAGGGAGCGATCGCGCGCGCATTGCTGTAGAACAAGCCATTTCCAGCCCCCTGTTGGACGATGTGAGTTTAAGTGGTGCAAAAGGCGTACTCGTGAACATCACCACTGCACCCGATTGCTTTATTTTGGACGAATACGAAGAAATCATGGCAGTAGTCAGCGAATACGCTTCGCCTGATGCTGAACTCAAATTCGGTACTGCCGAAGATGAAAGCATGGCGGAAGATGCGATTCGCATTACCATTATTGCTACAGGTTTGAAAGAAAACAAAGAAACTGCAGCAGTGGCTTTGCGTGCAGGCTCACCCGTGGGGCGTCATCAAGCACAAGCAGCAACGCCTGTTGCAGAACCTGCTGCTCATGGTATGGAACGTTTAATCCGTTCAGGGCGTGATACGCGAGGTGTGAACTTGGTTGCTGCTGATTTTGCCAGTCAAGCCGTATTGGACGACTTTGAAACCCCAGCAGTATTGCGCCGCAAAAATCACAGCGATTTTTAACCACATTTAAGGCTGCCTGAAAATGTTCAGGCAGCCTGATTTGCCCCGTTGTAATCATCATTTCATTGAAAGGAAACACCATGTCGTTGAATCAAAAAAACACCCTTGTTTTGGTGGTGGACATTCAAGAACGCTTGATGCCTGTTTTGTATGAAGCAACGGTGTTTGCTGCGGCGTGTCGCCGTTTGCTTACAGGTGCAGAACTGTTGGAATTGCCTGTAATCGTTACCGAACAATACCCTAAAGGCTTGGGGCAAACCATTGCTGATATTCGTTTGGCAAGTAAAGATGCGCCCGTTTTTGAGAAAACCCGTTTTTCGGCTTATACCGAAGAAGTTCAGGCAGCCTTAAAAGACCAGCAAGTTGAAAACATCATTGTCATCGGTTGTGAAACCCACATTTGCATCTTGCAAACCACATTGGATTTGCAACAAGCAGGATACCAAGTTTATTTGCCACAAGAATGTGTTACATCACGCATTTTGGAAAACAAAGACAATGGTTTAAATCAAGCACAGCAAGCAGGAGCCATCGTTAGCAATATAGAAAGTCTGTTGTTTCAAATTCTACAAGATGCCAAACACCCACAATTCAAAGCGATTTCCAAATTGATACAGTAAACTGCTTTGAATTTGATGCACCTTAATTCCTTCATGCCTTTCAGGCAGCCTAATTATGAACATCAAAGAAAAAATCATTCGCCAAACCCAATTACACGGCGCACAAATCACGCCTCTGCGCGAACACGTTTTGGACATCATTTTGAAGTTGGACGGTGTCATCAAAGCCTATACCGTATTGGCACAAATGCAGCGCGAAAGCGATAATGTGGTTGCACCACCAACTGCCTATCGTGCGCTGGATTTTTGGGCAGAACACGGAGTATTGCACAAAATTCCTGCGGTAAACGGCTACATTTTGTGCAGTCACGTTCAACATGAATGCGGTGGACATTGCCACCACAATGAAGCTGCACACAATAGCAGCTTCATTTTGGTGTGTACCGAATGTGGCGCGGTGGACGAACAAAGTTTAAACAACGAATGGAGTGCTTTGCGTGAAGCCGTGCAGCGTTCAGGTTTTGCCTTAAAAGAAGAACACGTTGTTTTAACAGGAATTTGTGCAAAATGCCGTTGAATTGAGTAACCCTATATTCACTGTTTATCATCATGAAAATAATGCAAAGGCTGCCTGAAACCCCATTCCTGTTTTCAGGCAGCCTTTGCATGAAAAAATTGGAAATACATCATGAACAATAAAACCAAAGTCCACCTGTTTTCAGGTTTTCTGGGTACAGGCAAAACCACCGCCATTAAAGGCTTGATTGCTCAACGTCCTACACACGAAAAATGGTTAATCATTGTCAATGAATTTGGCGAAATCGGCATAGATGGCGCGGTCTTGTCCGACAATGGCATACCCGTTGCCGAAATTTCAGGCGGTTGTTTGTGTTGCACAGCAGGCACACAAATGGGAGCGACCGTGATGCAAATGTTGCAGCAAAATCAGCCAGACCGCATCATCATTGAAGCCAGTGGTTTGGCACACGCAGCAGGAGTGATTGATGAACTCAAAGCTCCAGAATTTCAAGACTTATTGGAAATTGCTGCGGTATTTACTGTGATAGACCCACGACAATTTACCCAACCCGATTACGCCAACAACCCACTTTACAAAGACCAAATTGGTGTGTGTGATGTGTTGATTGCCAGCAAAACCGATTTGTGTTCTCCTAGAATCTTGGCGCAATTTCGTGAAGAAGCAGCAAAATTGTTTCCACCCAAAGCCTTAATTGCCGAAGTGCAAAACGCGCAAGTTAATGTGGCATGGTTGGACACCCCTATCATTGAAAAACCGCGTTACCGCATCAAAACACTGCCTGAAAACACGCTCGGCTATCAGTCTCAAGGTTTCACTTTCCCTGCGGGACACAATTTTGATGGTGAACGCATCACGCTGTTTTTCAATGATTTGCCTAATCTGGCACAAGGTTTGATACGCGCCAAAGGCGTGTTTCAAATCATGGACACTTGGGTTTGGCTTAACTGGGTAGATGGACAATGGGGTGCCAACCAAGTTTCGTGGCGGCGCGACAGCCGTTTTGAATTGATTGCTCAATCCTTTGATGCTGATGAAATAGAACAGCGTTTGCAAGCTGCACTAGAATGAAATAACAGGCTGCCTGAAAGACCAAAATGCTTTCAGGTAGCCTTAACGCATTGAGGAAAAGGTTAAATTTTGATAAAATAAGCCAAATTTTTGTTGAAATTCTCTCCAACCTTTTACAAAGGAAAAATCATGACGGAACAACTGCAACCCTACGAAAAAATCCAATTGGACGAAGCGCAAAAAGACAGTTTAAAAGTGTTTGAAGAAGCGGTCATCAAATACAAAGGTAAGGTCAGCAGCGAAGACAGCAACAGCGCACCGTTGCCAGCCGATTATCCATACAAAAACCGCATGGATAGACGCACTTACGAGAAAGAAAAGAAAAAACTGCAAATTGAATTGCTCAAAGTGCAAAGCTGGGTTAAAGACAGTGGGCAGCGCATTGTCAGCTTGTTTGAAGGACGTGATGCGGCAGGTAAGGGTGGTACGATTAAACGCTATATGGAACATTTGAACCCACGCGGTGCGCGTGTGGTGGCATTGGAAAAACCAACTGAAACCGAACGTGGTCAATGGTATTTTCAGCGTTATATCAATAATTTGCCTACTTCGGGTGAAATCGTATTTTTTGACCGTTCGTGGTACAACCGTGCTGGTGTGGAGCGCGTAATGGGTTTTTGTGAGCCGCATGAATATCTTTTGTTTATGCGCCAAGCTCCTGAATTGGAGCGCATGCTGGTGGCAAGTGGCATTCATTTGTTCAAATTTTGGTTTTCTGTTTCACGCGAAGAACAGTTGCGCCGTTTTGTATCGCGTTATTCCGACCCTCTGAAACATTGGAAACTGTCGCCTGTTGATGTGCAATCACTTGACCGCTGGGACGATTACACCGAAGCAAAAAATGCCATGTTTTTCCATACGCATACACGCGATGCACCTTGGATTATCGTGAAATCAGATGACAAAAAACGAGCCCGTTTGAATTGCATTCGCTATTTCTTGCACAAATTGGATTACCCCAATAAAGACGTGAAAGCGATTGGCGAAGTTGACCCATTGATTATTTTGCAACCGAATATGAATGCTGTATCGCAAGAAGGCGGTTAAGCGTATCAGATGATGTGCTGGATTGTTTCAGGCAGCCTTGTGTGGTATTGAGGCTGCCTGAAACATTTTGTTTGTGTTTTTCAGGCAGCTTTTGTGGAAATAAAAATGGAGAAATGCCATGAATAATCCCAATTTCATTTTGGGCATGATGGTGTTGTTTGCTGTGTTACTGATTGGCGGTTTGGCTTGGTTTTGGGCACGCAATCGGGACACAGGCACAACAGAACGTGCGCTGTTGCAACAAAAAGTGGACGATTTGGTACAAAAAATGGGGGAAAAAAATGCCCAAATTGAACAACAAATCGCAGAAAAAAACATTTTGGTGCAACAATATGAATCTCAACAAAATGAATGTGAAGTCCAGTTGCGTCAATTACTTGCTGATAAAAGTTTGTATCAAGGACAGCTTGATGAAATCAAAGTGCGTAATGATGAATTATGGAATGCCAATCAGGTATTGCAACACAAACAAACGCAATTATTGGCACAACATGAAACGCGTGTGGCGGAATATGAAATGCGTTTGCAACAGCTTTTTGCCGAAAACGGTTTGTATAAAGGACAACTTGATGAAACCAAAACACGCAATGCCGAATTGTTGCGTGCCAATCAAAGTTTGCAGGCAGAACAGTTGCAACTGACCGAGAAAGTGGGTTATTTAAACGAACAGTTGCAGCACATCAAAACGGGTGCACAGGAAATGAGCGACCAATTTAAACTGATTGCAAGCGAAATTTTGCAAAGCCAACGTCAAGAAATGGTGTTGCAGGCAGAAAACAGCATGAAACCCTTGTTGCAGCCTTTATCGGAAAAAGTACAGCATTTTCAAACCTTGTTGGATAGCAGCCGTGCAGAGCAAAATGAATTTAAAGGTAAATTGGCACAAAAACTTTTGGATTTGGGTGAAATACAAAAAGGTTTACAACAAGAAACGGCTGCCTTAACCACCGCTTTAAAAGGCGGCAACAACAAAATGATTGGTGCTTGGGGCGAAGTGGTGTTGGACAGAGTATTGTCTTTATCGGGCTTGCGTTTGGGACAGGAATATGTGAAACAGACACAATACAGCAATCAAAGTGGCGACAACATACGTCCTGATGTGGTCATTGCTCTGCCTGATAATCGTGCTGTGATTATTGATGCTAAAGTATCTTTGGTGCATTACAGCCAATACATTAATGATATAAGTGATGAAAACCTGTTGAAACAACACATTAACAGCACGCGCAATCACATCAAGCAACTTTCAGAGAAGCGTTATGAAACCGCACAAAATTTGAATACGGTGGATTTTGTATTGATGTTCATGCCCATAGAAGCTGCTTTATCGTTGATTATTGAGCATGATGCCAATCTTATAGAATACGCTTTGCAACGCAATATTGTTTTGACCACGCCCAATACTTTAATTGCATCATTGCGTTTGATTGAACAACTTTGGCGTGTGGACAGACAAAATCGTAATGTGCAAGAAATTGTGCAAGAAGCCAGCAAGTTGTATGATAAATTTGCTTATTTGGCGGAAAATTTATGCGAAGTGAAAAACGCCATAGATAAAGCGCAAGATAAATTGCGTGTGGCAACGCGCCATGTTCAGCAATCGCACAGCAACATCAAACGCTTGCAGGAATTGGGTGCCACACCTACCCAAATCATGCAAAATAAATTGACACAGGCAAGCACGCAGTTGCAAGAATGGCAGGAAAGTGTGGATTAAGCGCGTTTGTATCCATGTTTTTTACTCGGTTTCAGGCAGCCTGAAACCTTTATCAAACAGGAAATGCGGTATAATCGCGCATTGTATTTTTTAACCGAATTTATCTGAAAGGTATTAAAGATGACCGTAGAACTGAAAGTCCCCGACATTGGCGGACACGAAAATGTGGATATTATCGCTGTTGAAATCAAAGTGGGCGATACCGTTGAATTGGAACAAACTTTAATCACTTTGGAAA
>NZ_JAUNEC010000042.1 GCF_030525755.1 Alysiella sp. | reverse complement strand
ATTTTTCACAAAAAGGAACACAAAATGACTTTGACCACCTTAAATGGACAAACCGACATTTCTTTGGTTGCCAATAATTTTGGCTTTTGCAGGCTGCCTGTCCATTTTTCGCCCTACGACAGCGATGCCGATTGGGTGATTACAGGCGTGCCTTACGACATCGCCACATCAGGGCGCACAGGCAGCCGTTTTGGGGCGGAAGGCATTCGCCGCGCCTCGGTGAATTTGGCATGGGAAGGCTGCCGTTTCCCTTGGGATTTTGACGTACGCCAACGTTTGAACATCGTGGATTGTGGCGATTTGGTGTACGCTTTTGGCGACAGCCGCGATTTTGTACAAAAATTACAAAGCCATACCGAAAAACTGCTTGCTGCGGGCAAACGCTGCCTGACTTTTGGCGGCGACCATTTCATCACGCTGCCCTTGTTACGCGCCCACGCCAAACATTTCGGCAAACTCGCCCTGCTGCACTTTGACGCACACACCGACACCTACGAAAATGGCAGCGAATTTGACCACGGCACCATGTTCTACACCGCGCCCAAAGAAGGTTTGATTGACCCAGCGCGTTCCATACAAATTGGCATTCGCACCGAATACGACAAAAATTTGCCCTACACCGTATTGCCAGCCCCACAAGTCAATGATGACAGCGTGGACAATATTGTCAAAAAAATCAAAGAGACCGTTGGCGATTTGCCCGTGTATTTGACCTTTGACATTGACTGCCTAGACCCAGCCTACGCCCCCGGTACGGGAACGCCTGTTTGTGGCGGTTTAAGCACCGACCGCGTGTTGAAAATCCTGCGCGGTTTGCAAGATGTGAACATTGTGGGCATGGATTTGGTGGAAGTTGCCCCAGCCTATGACCATGCGGACATCACGTCTTTGGCAGGCGCGACTTTGGCTTTGGAAATGCTGTATTTGCAAGGCAGCAAAAAGGCTTAATAAATAATTTAACAATCTATTTTTAATAAATATTTTGTGTGTCGGAGTACTTGAACCTACCGTTTTCAGGCAGTATGAAATGGGAGAGAATGCGTGCTGTAAAAAAATGGTGGGTTCAAGCATCTAGCCTATGCAAGTTAAGAACATTGAAAATATAAACCGTACAGTATTGTAAATGGCTTTTGTTTTTGCTTTGTCTGTATTAATTTCAAACAACCGTATTGATTTTCAAAGTTTTTAAGAGAACCTGTATTCCCTATCTTGATAGTGGCTTTCTATCGTCTAATTACGCGCTTACTGTGTTGGATTTTAGCGAAACCCGTAAACTGGTTTTTTATGCCAATAATCCATCATTGGCACAAAAATCCGCGATTTTATGATAAAAACCCATCTATCAATCTTATGAATATAGGTTCTAAAAGTTTTCAGGCAGCCTGTTGTTATTTCAATAATGAATTTGGCAACCACAGCGATAAACTGGGAAAGAGCGCAATCAATATCATGCACATAAACATCGCCAGCAAAAACGGTATCATCGCGCGGAGCAAAGGCATCATTTTAACTTGTGAATTTGCCATGGCGATGAATAAACCTGGTCCCACAGGTGGCGTTACCAAACCGACCAGAGTTGCCAAACTCATCATCACGCCAAAATGAATGGGGTCTATGCCCATGCTGCGTACCACAGGCAGCAACAATGGCACAATCACAATCATCACGCTGATGCTTTCCAAAAACATACCCAACACAATTACCAACAAATAAACCAATAATATGAATGCGATTTTGGAATCGGTTAAGCTCGTGAGCAGGGTAACCAATTTGTCGGGTACGCCTTCAAATGTCAAAGCCCAGCCAAACACCGATGCGGTGGCAATCAAAGCGGTAATGGCGGCTGTACCTGTGGCAACGCGTACCATGATGTGCGGCAAATCTTTAAATTTCAATCTTTTGTAAGCAAAATGCCCAATCAAAAAAGACAAAACGGCTGCGACTGCACCTGCTTCGGTTGGGGTCATTACGCCTGTGATAATCAGGGCAATCACAGAAACAGGAATGCAACCTGGTAAAATACCCGCCAACAAATCAGCCCGCATATTGCGATGTGGCATTTTTTCGCCTTTGGGTAAGCCTGTTTTCCAGCCGATTAAGGCAATGACTGTGGCAAATGCAAACACAATCAATAAACCTGGTAAAATGCCTGCCAAAAACAATGCCGATACAGGTTGATACGCAATCACACCATAAATAATCATCAACATAGACGGTGGAATAATTGGTCCCAATAGGCCGCCTGCAATGGTTACAGCAGCCGAAAAATTTTTGTCATAGCCTTTTTCCACCATAGATGGCACCATCAGTTGCGTCATAATGGAAATTTGTGCGGTTGCCGACCCCAAAATAGATGCCGCCATCGCATTGGTCAGCAAATTCACATATGCCAAACCACCGCGAAAATGCCCCACAAATAAATCGGCACAAGCCAGTAATCTTTGTGTTAAGCCGCCTTTGTTCATCAATTCGCCCACCAGCATAAACAGGGGAATTGCCAATAATCCGCTTTGGCTTAAAGTGCCGTCCATTTGAATGATGATGGAGCTGGCAAGCACAGGGTTGCCGCTTTCCCACATAAACAGCAATGCCGCCAACAACAATACAATGAAAATGGGCATACCCATCAATAGGGCAGCAAAAAATCCTGATAAAGTCAGCATGATTGAAATCCTTTATGACGGTTTTTCGGGGTGTTCAGCGTTGGGGCAAAGCACTTTGACCAATAAATGCCATGACATCAGGAAAAAACTGCCCACCATTAAAAAATGATTGTATTGCTTGGGTAAACCTGTGGTAGAAGACACCACAAAACGGTTTTCAGGCAGCATAACCCATTGAACGGCATAAAAACACACCACCAACATGACCCATAAAGCCACCATATTTACCCCACGTTTGAGCAGGGAGGCGGTTTTTTCAGGCAGCAAGGCGTGGAGCAAATCCACCTTAATCATGTCATTGGCATAAATCAAATAGCTGATGCCCACGCAAGTCAAAATTGCCAAAATCTGCACTGCCACATCTTCTGCCCAAAAAATCGGGCTGGCAAAAAAATAACGCAACACCACCTGTGCCACCAAAATCAATATCAATGCCGACATCAACAACATCATGATGATGTATTCCAATTTGGCAATGCCATTATCCAATTTTTTCAACATGATGCTTTTCCTTTATTGCTTTGTGTGTTTGGCAAAACGGCGGTAAAACGCCAACATAGAAGGGTGCTTGCTGGCATATGCTTCTGCAATTGGCTGACCTGCCGCTTTCAAAGCCGCATAATCGGGTTCGTTTACGGTAACACCTGCTTTTTTCAAGGTTTCAATATTGTTTTTTTCTTGTTGATTTTGCTGTGCCGAGCCCCATTGTTCTGCTTCGGCAAAGGCTTTGCGGATTTGGGTGCGTTCGGTTTCGCTTAATTTGTCCCACCAAGGTTTGGATACCACTACCACACCAGGGAAAGTCATGTGATTGGTCAGTGTTAAATAAGGGGCTTGATGATACATTTTCATGCCCACCACAATGTCCAAATCAGCATCAACACCGTTAATCAAATTGGTGGTTAAAGACGGCATTACATCGCTGATTGCCAATGCTGTGGGTGCAGCGTCCAATTTGCGCCACCACAGGTTAAACAATGGGTTGGGAAAGGAACGGATTTTTTGTCCGCGAAAATCGTTTAGATGATTGACGGGTTGGGTGGTAACCACATGGCGCATACCTGCCAATGTGTAGCCCAAACCCACCAATTTGTGTTGTTCCAGTTCGGCTAAAAGTTGCCGTGCTTCGGGGCTGTTTACGGCTGCTGTGGCTTGTTCCATATTGTCAAAAGTGTAGGGCAGAAACCACGCATTCATAGAAGGGGAACGGTTGGATAAATTGCCTGCCGTTAAAATCGCAAATTGAATTGCACCCGATTGCAGCAATTGCACCATTTGGTCATCACCACCCAGTTTGGATAATGGGTAAATTTTCAGTTGATGGCGATTTTGCATTTCTTTTTGCAGGTTTTCGTTGAAACGCAGCGATACTTTGTGCCAAATGTGTGATGGCGGGGTAACGTGTCCCAAACGCCAAATTTCGGCATGTGCCGATGCCACCAATAAACTTGCCAATAATAATGCCGTCCATTTTTTCATGATGTTGTTCCCCTGAATGTGAATGGCTTTCAGGCAGCTTTTTTACACAATAATCCATTCAGGCTGCCTGAAACGCAAATTAGGCAATGTGCAATGCAATTTCGCCCACACCTGCAATTGAGCCTTGTAATTTGTCGCCCGATTTCACTGCGCCCACACCTTCGGGCGTGCCTGTGTAAATCAAATCGCCCGCCTGTAAGTGGTAAAACTGCGATAAGTGGGCAATGATTTCGCGCACATTCCAAATCAGTAAATTCAAATCGGCTTGTTGCACGGTTTTGTCATTGACGCGCAATTTAATCGCGCCATCGTTGATGATGCCGCACTCGTCCACACGCACAATCGGCGACAAAACTGCAGATTGTTCAAAGTTTTTGCCCAAATCCCAAGGTTTGCCAGTTTCACGGGCTTTTTGTTGTAAATCACGGCGAGTCATGTCCAAACCGCAAGCGTAGCCATAAATCAGGCTGTCGGCATCGCTTTGGGCAACTTGAAAGCCATCTTTGCCAATTGCCACCACAAATTCCATTTCATAATGAAAATTTTCGGTTTTGGGCGGATAGGGGATTTGGCTGCCGCTTGCCACATAAGCAGACGCATCTTTCAAAAAGTAAAATGGCTCTTGGGTGTTTTTGTCCACCGATACGCCCATTTCGGCAGCATGGGCGTGGTAGTTGCGCCCCACGCAAAAAATGCGGTTGATGGGGAATTTGTCTTGGCTGCCTGCAATATCGGCAAGAATGGGGGCTTTGATGGGGAAAACGGTTTGGGTCATTTTAAACAGTCCTTTTGTTCAAATTTGGGGTTGATGGGCGATTTCAGGCTGCCTGAAATCAAAAAATACGCAAATAATCGTGTAAGGGCGATTCATCGGCGGTAATCAAAAATGCGTCTTCACTGCCTGTGTTGCTTAAAATCATTTCGCTGTAACCGCGCGCGCAGAATGTGTCTTTGGCTTGCCATGTGATTGTTTCGTCATCTACTTTCAGGCAGCCTTGTCCATCTATGGCATGGAACACGCAAGCGGTGGTGCGTTTGGGCAGGGTAACGCTTGTTCCCGCGCGTAACATCATCGCGCCAAAACCGATGCTTGGGAACAGGCTTTTGCCGTTTTCGGGATTGACATAGCTGATTTGCAAGAGATTTTCTTGGCTGTCGGCTGCCATTTCTTGCAGGCAGCT
Source organism: Alysiella sp. (assembly GCF_030525755.1). Lineage (GTDB taxonomy): Bacteria > Pseudomonadota > Gammaproteobacteria > Burkholderiales > Neisseriaceae > Simonsiella. Next base: position 9,922 of record NZ_JAUNEC010000042.1, on the reverse strand, counting down.
TTTGGTTTTAGACCATGGGTAGCGCAACATCGGCACTTGGCTGCCATTGCGTTGGAAACCATTGTTTGGCACGATGCCGCACGCGCTGTATTCGGCAAAGGATTTGTCGCGTTCGTGATGCAGAACTTGCGGTTCGCCTTCGGTTGCCCATGAGCCTTCCAGTTGATAAATCAGGGGCAAATCCAAAACATCTAACCAAACAATGGGTTCTGTGCCTTCGTGTCGGTGTTCGTGCCACATGCCTGATGGGGTTAAAATCAAATCGCCACGTTCCATGCGACAGGGTTCGCCGTTTACGGTGGTGTATGCGCCTTCGCCCTCTACAATAATCCGCATTGCACTGGGCGTGTGGCGATGATTGGGTGCGGTTTCGTTAGGTAAAATCAGTTGCAAACCCAAATAAATGCTGGGCGTGGCTTGCATGTTTTCCAAGCCGTGTCCGCGATTTGCCAAAACCAATACGCGGCGTTCGGCTTTTTCAATGGGCGTGAGTTCGCCAGCCTGCAAGAGCAAGGGGCGCACATCTTCATATCGCCAAATGGTGTTGTGGGTACGGCGAGACGGCACGCCATGCGGCAAAACCGCACGCATATTCGGCCACAGAGGAACGAGATTGTTGGCTTGCAATTCATCGCGGTAGTCTTGGGGTAAATCGTTTAGGGTTGCCAATTGGCTCATGATTTTGCTCCGTTGGTTAATAAAATGTGTTTTCAGGCAGCCTGAATGTTATTCGTCCAAGCAGTTATTGGCATTCCAGCCATAAAGCCATTCAACAGCATCGTAAAAGCGTTCTTGTGAGCGGTTTTTCCACATTTGATTGCGCACCAAACGTTCTGCACCATGTGCGTGATAAATCCGCCCCATTTCGCGTGTCAGCAACACCACACGCGCGGTGCGTGGAATACGGATTTGCTCGTAGCGGCGAAAGGCTGCCTGAAAATCGCCGTTGGCTTGGTCAAGGCATTTACCCAAAACCACTGCATCTTCCAATGCCATGCACGCGCCTTGTGCCAAATATTGCATTAAAGGGTGTGCCGCATCGCCCAATAAAGTGGCACAGCCTGAACCCCAGGTAAGCGTGGGCTGACGGTCGGCAGTTGCCCAGCGTTTCCACGATTTTGGCAATGACAACAATCGGCGTGGGCTGTCGTGTATGCCTTCAAAGTAGGACAATACTTCTGCTTGTGAGCCTTCTTTCACGCCCCATTCTTCTTGCTCGCGGCTGTGGAACGTTACCACCAAGTTGTATTGCTGACCACCACGCAAAGGGTAATGCACCAAATGGCAATTCGGGCCTGCCCACAACATTGGGCCATTGATGCGTAAATCTTCGGGCATTTCTTCTTTTTCCACCACCGCGCGATAAACAACGTGCCCTGAAACACGGGGTGCATCACCCAGTAAATGTTCGCGCACCACTGATTTCACACCATCTGCACCAATCAATGCGGCTGCCTGAAAAAGGTTGCCGTGTTGGTCTTCAACGGTAACACCATCATCATGTTGTTCAATTTTGGTAACGCGTGTGGCAGTTTTGAAAGTGATAAGTGGATGTTTTTCCACCGCTTCCAAAATGGATAAATGAATGTCGGCACGATGAATCACGCCATATGGGTTACCAAAACGCTGGCGGAATGACTCGCCCACTTGCATTTGTGCGACTTGGTTTAAGTTGGTGGCGTCCATCATGGTTAAGCTGTCCACAAAAACCGAACGGGCGCGCGCGGCTTGCCCCACGCCCAAAGCGTCCAAAGCCGCATAAGCGTTTGGTCCCAACTGAATGCCTGCACCAATTTCGCCAATTTTTTCCGCTTGTTCCAACAGCAACACTTCAATGTTTTGCTGCACCAATGCCAAAGCAGTAGCCAAGCCACCAATGCCACCACCTATGATGATGATTTTATTGTTTTTGTCATTCATGATGTATTCCTTTTGTTTGTCAATTGGGTTTCAGGCAGCCTGAAAATCGGGTTGTTGATTGGGTTGTGCGGCAATAAATGCGGGGTGTTGCAAACAATGTTGATAAACCGCATTCAATCGTGGATAGGGCGTTAAATCACAACCAAAACGCTCGGCATTTGCCATTTGTGGCACAAGGCAAATGTCTGCTAAAGAGGGTTCATTGCCAAAACAAAATGGCGTGGATTCACGTTGTGCCAAAGTTTGTTCGGCAGCCTGAAATCCTTCGGCAATCCAATGTTGATACCATTGTGTTTTTTGTTCATCGCTCACATTCAATTGTGTCTGCAAATATTTCAGCACGCGCAAATTGTTGATGGGGTGCATATCGCAGGCAATACCGTGGGCAAATGCACGAATTTGGGCGCGGCATTTTGGGTTTTCAGGCAGCAAGGGCGGATTGGGAAACAGCTCGTCCAAATATTCAATAATCGCCAAAGATTGATTGAGTTGAAAATCATGGGCATCATCAATCAAAACAGGCACGCCTTTGCTGGGATTGATTTGCACATAATCTGCCGAATTTTGCTCGCCAATGCGAATGTTGATGCCATGATAATGGTAGTCCAAACCCTTGATTGCCAAAGCAATGCGAACACGATAAGACGTGGAACTGTTGAAAAAACTGTATAGCTGCATTTTGTTCCTTTGCGCTGCTGTTTGCGGTTGATGCATGATTATTGATGAAAAAGTTCATATCTGTATAATGATTAAACCTTATCAATCCATAACAAAAAAGACATGATATGAAGTGGGCAAAACGACTGAAATTGAAACAATTGCGCCTGTTGCTGGTGTTGGCAGAAACAGGCAATTTAAGCGAAACCGCACGCAAAGCCAATATGACACAGCCAGCCCTATCACGCTGGTTGAAAGAATTGGAAGACGATGTGGGGCATGAACTGTTTGCACGCCACGCCAAAGGGGTAACGCCCACCCATGCGGGACAAGTATTGCTGCTGCACGCACAGCGCATTTTAACCGCCGCTGAACGTACCCAACAGGATTTGGACGACATTCGCGCAGGCGTAAGTCGCACTTTGGTCATAGGTATGTCGCCAGCCACAGCCCCACGTTTTGTACCTGAAACGGTGTTACGGTTTTTGGCAAACAAAAACCATGTTTATGTGGAAATTCAAGAAGGCACAATGGATTTTTTGTTGGAAAGATTGAAATTGGGTAAATTGGATTTGCTGGTGGGGCGTTTGGATAATTACACGCCTGATGTCAATATGAAAAGTGAATTACTCTATCGCGACCCCATTTGCATTGTGGCACGACAAGAACACCCATTGGCAAACAAAAGCCATTTAGATTGGCAAGATTTGGAAGATTATGAATGGGTGATTTGGCCATCAGGCACACCCATTCGCAGTCGCTTGGACAATGCACTAACCGCAGCAGGCAAACGTCCACCTGTTTACCGCATCAAATCCACATCGCAAGTGGCGAATTTGTGGCTACTGCAAAACAGCGACATGCTGTCGGTGGCATCAAAAAGCGTTGCCGAGCATTTTATTGGGCGCGGTTTGCTGACCGAATTGAATCTGCCTTTGGGTATTGTGGCAGGGGCGGTGGGCATGATTTGGCGCGGTCAAGATGAAAACGATGAATTGTTGTCCAGTTTAATTGAATGTTTTCGGGAGATGATGGTAACTCGGATAAATACGCATGAAAATGAAAGTTTGTGAATAAAGCAAAGGCTTTCAGGCTGCCTGAAAAGATTTATAATGCCATTATTTTTGATTGGGAAATGTGAAATGAAAGACCAAAACAATCTTTGCTGGCTTGACATGGAAATGACAGGTTTAAATCCCGACAGCGATAAAATCATTGAAGTGGCGATGATTATTACCGATAAAGACTTGAATGTATTGGCACAATCGGAAGTTTATGCCATTCATCAAAGCGATGAAGTGCTGAACGCAATGGATGAATGGTGTACTGCCACCCACGCGCGCACAGGTTTAACCGAGCGCGTGAAACAATCTACTTATACCGAAGCACAAGTGGAAGCGGCATTATTGGCATTCATGCAAGAATGGCTGCCTGAAAAAACCACGCCCATGTGTGGCAATACGATTCATCAAGACCGCCGTTTTATGGTGCGCCATATGCCGAAACTGGAAGCGTTTTTCCATTATCGCAATTTGGACGTGTCCACGCTGAAAGAACTGGCACGCCGCTGGCACCCTGAAGTGTACAAAGGTGTCGTCAAAAAAGGTTCGCACAAGGCGTTGGACGACATTTTGGAAAGCATTGAAGAATTGCGTTATTACCGTAAAACCTTTTTAAGGCTGCCTGAAAACCCAATGCTTTAAGGCGATTAAGAACCTATATTCATAATCTTTTTTCAAGCCAATGATGATTAGAGAAAAATGGTATTTGCTTGGTGATTGAAAAAAATCAATCATACTCCCAATTTTTGTTGATGGTCATTGATTAATGTAACAAATCCTTTGTACAGTTGTTTAAAATACAAATCGTACGGCGTTACCAATGCCCTGATGTACGATTTATATATTGTTGCTTTGTCTATGTTTATATTAAACAACCATATTGGCGGTTTTTCCAACACTGTCATCAAAAGGCATTCTTATCATGAAAAAAACTTTATTGGCTTTAAGTGTTTGGGGTTTGGCTTTGAATGCGTGTGCCACGTCCACAGACAATACGCCATCAACTCATACCAGCAAGACATCATCAGCGCAGCAACGTTGCACAGCTTTGTCGCAAACCCAGTTGGACGACACGAGAATCACACAAGTGCAATGGACAGATGGTGTGATTGGTTCAGACAAGATGGCTGCCTTAACGGGTGGTTCGGCAGCACAGCAAAAAGCCCAACCGCATTGCATTGTGGAAGGTGAAATCGGTGCACGCATAGGCGCAGACGGTAAACATTATGGCACCCAATTTCAATTAAGGCTGCCTGAAAACTGGAATGGCAAATTCCTGTTTCAAGGCGGTGGTGGCGTGAATGGCTTTGTTGCACCTGCTGTGGGCAATATTCCCATACGCAGCAGTACCGCTACACCTGCGCTAATGCGCGGTTATGCCGTAGTCAGTATGGACGGTGGTCATCCCAAACCGCATCCCGATTTTGGGGCTGACCAACAAGCACGTTTGGATTTTGCTTACCAGTCAATTGGTAAAGTAACCCATATCGCCAAAAAACTCATTGCACAAAATTATGACAAACAGCCTGAACACAATTATTTTATGGGTTGCTCCAACGGCGGTCGTGAAGCGATGATGGCAATGCAACGTTACCCATTGGAATTTGATGGCATCATCGCTGCCAATCCTGGTTTTCGTCTGTCTCGTGCAGCAGTTGCACAAGTGTGGGATACACATCATTTGATGAAAATTGCCCCCAAAAGTGTATTAACAAATGCTTTAACGCAACAAGATTTAGACAAAGTCAGCGAAGCAGTAGCACAACAATGTGATGCTCAAGATGGTTTGAAAGATGGCATCATCAATCAATGGGAAAGCTGCCGCTTTAATCCTGCCAGCGTATTGCCAAAAGCCAAAGCCAATGTCTTAAAAGCGATTTTTGATGGTGCGAAAACCCGTGATGGGCAAGCGATTTACAGCGGCTGGTATTATGATACAGGCATTAATACCACCGATTGGCGCAGGTGGAAGTTGGGTAGCTCGCAAGACCCTGCTAAACCCGATGCACGCAATGTTACGCTGGGATTTGGTTCGCTGGTATGGTATTTCATGAGTCCTGCTAACCCGAATTTTGATGTGAGCCGTTTTGATTTTGACCGCGACACGCCCAAAGTATTCCAAACAGGTGCCATTAATGATGCCATCAGCACTGATTTGACCACATTCAAAGCACGTGGGGGCAAATTCATCATGGTAACAGGCGTGTCCGACCCAGTGTTTTCCGCCAAAGACCAAGTGGACTGGTTCAAACAGTTGCGCGCTGATAACCCAAACAGCGAAAGTTTCGTGCAAATGTTTATGGTACCTGGTATGACCCATTGTGGAAATGGTAAAGCAATGGACGATTTTGACCCTTTAACAGCTTTGGAAAATTGGCATACTACAAACCGCACACCCGAACAATTATTAGCAAAAGGCAAAACTTTTCCTGGTCGCAGTATGCCTTTGTGTGCCTATCCCAAAAGTGCGTTTTATATGGGTGGTGATGAGCATCAAGCCAATAGTTTTGTATGTAAATGATGTGTAAATAGGATAATAATGCGTTTCAGGCAGCCTGAAATTTTCACAATGGCGGATTGTACGTCCGCCATTTTTCATTTTATTTAATCATTTATTTATCAATGACTGTATAGTTGTAGAAGAGAAAATGTGAAATTTTTCTCCGTGAACATCATTACAACCAGTTTAACAAAAGTTTCTGTTTGACTGTATTTTACAGCATCAATACGAAAAAACAGACTTGTTGTAAAACAAGTCTGTTTTTTGTAATTTGGTGCCCAGGGTCGGACTCGAACCGACACACCTTGCGGCGGGGGATTTTGAGTCCCCTGCGTCTACCAATTTCGCCACCTGGGCTGGTGGTTAAGAAGATGTGAATTATAAAGAAAAAAAGAATTTTGTCAAACATTTTGCTTGAATTATTTCATAAAACCATCACTAATATTTGATTTTGATTGAAATTAAATTTCCAATCACACTTCTCGGAATGCACCAATCATCACATCAAAACCACACGAATATCACACAACCCCTTTTCTTTTCAAGAAAAAAACATTATAATTAGCAGAATTTTTCCAACACCACAGAAAAATGACCCAAGCGGTCATTTTTTTGTTTTATGCAGCATACAGAAAACAGTGATATGGATATTCAAGATATTTTAGATAAAACCTTGCCTGGTTTGGGTTATGAGTGCGTGGATTATGAATTAACACCGCAAGGCATATTGCGCATTTTTATTGACAATGAAACAGGCATTACTGTGGAAGACTGTGCTACCGTAAGCAACCATTTAAGCCGTGTGTTTATGGTAGAAGACGTGGACTACAAACATTTGGAAATTTCCAGTCCTGGTCTGGATCGTCCATTGAAAAAAGCCAGTGATTTTGTGCGTTTTATGGGTAGCCAAGCCAAAATCAAAACGCGCTTGCCCGTTGAGGGGCAAAAAAACTTCATTGGCAAAATTGAAGGTTTTGACGAAGCCACGCAAATTATTACCGTGTCGTTTGATGGCAAAACCGCGCAAATTGAATTGTCTAATGTGGATAAAGCGCGGATTAAGCCTGAATTTAAGTTTTGATGCTTTCCAGGCAGCCTTACATTTTATAGTGTGTGTTACGCACCAAATTTAAAGTAATCTCAATGATTTGGGTGTGTAAAAGCACCCTGCGCAAAATGTTTCAGGCAGCCTGAAAATCCCATAAATTATTTTATTTTTATATTGATTAAAAGGAACATTGCACAATGAGCCGCGAAATTTTAGCTTTGGCAGAAGCCCTTGCCAGCGAAAAAAACGTAGAACCCGATGTGGTGTTTGAAGCTTTGGAAGTGGCTTTGGGTATTGCCGCCAAGAAAAAAGCCGACCGCGAACACATGGATTTGGAAGTACGCATTAACCGTGATTCAGGCGAATACCGTACTGTACGCCGTTGGTTGATTGTGGAAGATTTGGACTACACTTATCCCGAGTTGGAAAAAACCATTGAGCAAATTCAAGAAGAACAACCCGAACTCCAAATTTCGGTGGGCGACTACTACGAAGAAAACATTCCCAACGAAGCCTTTGGTCGTCAAGCCGCGCAAACCGCCAAGCAAATCATTTTGCAACGCATTCGTGATGCTGAACGTGAACAAATTTTGAATGGCTTTTTAGATGTATGCGAAGATATTGTGGTTGGCACGGTTAAACGTGTGGAAAAACACGGCATCATTGTGGAAATTGCGCCCAAATTGGATGCACTCATTCCGCGTGAATATTGCTTGCCACGCGAAAATTATCGTGGTGGCGACAAAATTCGCGCGCTGTTTTTGCGTGTAGATGAATTTAATGGTGGTCGCAAACAAGTTGTGTTAAGTCGTTCTTCACCTGATTTCTTGCGCAAACTATTTGAGCAAGAAGTCCCTGAAATAGCTGATGGTTTATTGGACATTAAAGAAGTGGCACGCGATCCTGGTCAGCGTGCAAAAATTGCGGTGCATTCCAACGATCAACGCATAGACCCACAAGGCACTTGCATTGGTGTACGTGGTTCACGTGTCAATGCGGTGTCCAACGAAATTGGTGGCGAACGCATTGATGTGGTGCTGTGGTCGCCTGAAACGTCTGATTTCATCATCAATGCCTTGTCGCCTGCCAAAGTGAGTCGCCTTGTGATTGATGAAGACAATCATGCGGTAGATGTGATTGTGGCAGAAGACCAGTTGCCTTTGGCGATTGGTCGCAATGGTCAAAACGTGCGTTTGGCAGCCGAATTAACAGGTTGGCAACTCAACATCATGACTGCTGCCGAAGCCGAAGAGCGTGATGCTGTTGAAGATGCACAATACCGTGCTTTGTTTGTGGCACAGTTGGGGTTGGACGAAGAAACGGCTGAAGTATTGGTGGCAGAAGGCTTTACCAGTATTGAAGAAGTGGCATATGTGCCTGAAAGTGAATTGTTGGAAATTGAAGGCTTTAATGCCCAGATTGTGGACAATTTGCGTACCAAAGCGCGTGATGCTGTGTTGCAACAGGCTTTGGCAGCACAGGAAAAAATCAACCACATTGCCCAAGACATGAAAACTTTGGACGGTATGGACGAAGACATGCTCAAAGATTTGGCAGAAGCCGATATTTTGACTCGCGATAATTTGGCAGAATTGTCCATTGATGAATTGATTGAAATCACAGGCGTGGAAAAATACACTGCTGAACAAGTGATTTTGGCAGCACGCGCACATTGGTTTGCCGATGAAGCCGAATAAGCATAATAAGGTGAAATAACGATGACAAATGCAAAAAACAATGGCACGGTGGTGGAACGTAAAAAACGCCGCCATGTGCATATTCCAACACCCGAAGAATTGTTGGCACAAGCAACTGGTAAAGAAGACCATGTTTCTGAAAGCAAAGTGGTTTCAGGCAGCCTGAAAGCAGCTGATGCCAATGTTGTTAATACGCAAACCGAAACAGTTGCTAGCCTTAATCTGCAGCCTGAAAACGGAGCAAACGATGTCGCAGAACGCGCACGAGCTGAAGCAAAAGCGCGTGCTGAAGCTGAAGTTGCACGTTTAAAAGCCGCTAAAGCAGGCAAAAGTGTGAAAACCGAAACCCTAACCACTGCCCAAAGTAACACAGAAGCCAAAGCAGAAACAACATCAGAACAAGTCAGCCATCAAGCTGAACAAGTTGTTGCAGCAGAAGCATCATCTACCACAGCACCAAACAATGTTCAGGCGGCGACACAAACTGAAAAAACAGCAGAACCTGTCAAAACATCAGGAAAACAACCTGAAAATAATGTGAATAAAGATGGTGGCCGCAATCGCAAGAAAAAAGACAAAGCTCCCCAACCTTTACCCACGCCTGTGGAAGTGGTAAACGCCGCAGAAGCTGCTAAACGCGCCGAAGAAGAAGAACAAAATCGCCGCCGCCGTGAAGCCCAAGAAGCTTTGTTGCGCGAAAAACAAGAACGTGCTGAACGCCAAGCGCGCCGCGAGGCAGCTAAACTGCAAGCAGCAGAAGAAGCCAAAACTGCCGCACAAGCCAAAAAAGATGCACAGCGTACCGCCAAACCCAGCGAAGAAAAACGCGCTCAAAAATCAGAAGAAGCGAAAAAAGACAAAAACAATGTCGCAGGCAAAACGGCTGACAGAGCTGCTAAACCTGCTGCAAAACCCGTTTCAGGCAGTCTGAACGATGAAAACCCCAGCAGCGGCAGCCGCAAAAAAGACGACCGCCGCCACAGTCGCGATGATGACGCACCCAAAGGCAAAGGTGGCAAAAACGTCAAAGGCGGTCGCA
>NZ_JAUNEC010000041.1 GCF_030525755.1 Alysiella sp. | reverse complement strand
TGAGCTGGGTTAAACGCCCTTTGCTGACTTTGATGAAAATCCGTGCGCGTGATGGTTTGCATACCTTTCAATGCGAATACCAAAACCAACCATCCAACCCAGAAACCGCCATTTTTGCGGAATATGTGGACAGCGCGTATTACCGCACTTTGCCGCATGACGTGGTGTTTTACGGCGCGGTAGACCCATCTTTGGGGAAATTGGGCAAGGGGCGCGACCCCAGTGCGATTTTGGTAGGCGGCTATCAGCGCAGCACGGGTACGCTGTATGTTGTGGAGGCGCGGATTAAAAAACGTGTGCCCAGTTTAATTATTGAAGAAGTGATTGAACTGCAAAAACAATATGGCTGTTTGGTTTGGAGTGTGGAAACGGTTCAGTTTCAGGAATTTTTTAAAGAAGAATTGGTTAAAGAATCAGGCAAACGCGGTATTCATGTGCCTGCGCGTGGTGTGAAACCGACTGCAGAAAAAATTTTGCGAATTGAAAGCATTCAACCGCATTTGATGAATGGGTTTATCAAAATCCTGCCTGAACATCGGGTGTTAATCAATCAACTGCGTGAGTTTCCCGATTGCGACCACGATGATGGTTTGGACGCGCTGCAAATGTTGTGGGCGGTGGCAGTAGGCAGCACTGCACCGATTGAATGGCACAGCACGGCTGATGATGATTTTGATGACAGGGAATTTCAGAGCAAGTGGGCGCGATGATTTCAGCTTGCCTGAAACACATTCAAACCCCATTTAAACGGTGTTTAAAACATGGCTAAAAAAGACAAAAAACAACCCAAAATCCCCAAAAATCCGCAAACGCAAGACGCACGGATTATGGCAAACGGTCGCGTGATTGCCGACCACCCGAGCCACCACATTACACCTGCCAAAATGCGTGCGCTGTTTGAAGATGCGGAAAATGGCGACATCACGGCACAACATGAATTGTTTGCCGATATTGAAGAGCGTGATAGCGCGATTGCCGCCGCTTTGCAAACGCGCAAAATGTCGCTTTTGGGTTTGGATTGGCGCATTGCTGCACCACGCCAAGCTACTGCTGTCGAAGAGCAACTGGTTCAGGCTGCCCACGATTATTTGGCAGATTTGTCTGCGCTGGACGATTTGTTGCTGGATTTAATGGACGCGGTGGGGCATGGTTTTGTGGCTTTAGAAATCACTTGGCAGGCTTCAGGTAGCCTGATGCTGCCTGAAAACTTCCATCATAAACCGCAATCGTGGTTTCGCTGGGATAAAGACGATGTGTTACTGCTGAAAACGCCCGATAACCCAATGGGCGAACCGCTTTGGCAATGGGGCTGGGTGGTACATCAGCACAAAAACCGTTCGGGTCAGGCTGCCCGAAACGGTTTATTCAGAACGTTGGCGTGGCTGTATATGTTCAAGCATTATTCGGTGCATGATTTTGCCGAATTTTTGGAGCTTTACGGTATGCCAATCCGCATTGGCAAATATGGGGCTGGCGCGACCGAGCAGGAAAAGAAAACCCTGCTGCGCGCTGTAGCGGAAATTGGACACAATGCGGCGGGCATTATGCCCGAAGGCATGATGATTGAATTGCACCAAGCGGCAAATGGCACAACCGCCGCCACCAATCCTTTTATGACCATGATTGAGTGGTGTGAAAAGAGTGCCACGCGCCTGATTTTGGGGCAAACGCTGACAAGCGGTGCGGACGGCAAAGCCAGCACCAATGCGCTGGGGCAAATTCACAATGAAGTGCGGCGCGATTTATTGGTATCGGACGCGAAACGCTTGGCGCAAACGATTACGCGGCAGATTATTGAGCCGTTTTTGCGTGTGAATTTTGCCATTGGCGATGATGTGCGTTTGCCCGTGTTTGAGTTTGACACACGCGAAACGGCGGATTTGGCGCAATTTGCCGAAGCCTTGCCCAAGTTGGTTGATGTGGGCGTACAAATCCCTGAATCTTGGGCGCGTGAGAAATTGGCAATCCCTGATGTAGCCGATGGCGAGCGTGTACTGGGGCGTGTGGCGAATAATCCTGTGAATGCGGTGGCATTGGCGGCTTTATCGGCGAAAAGGCTGCCTGAAAATTCCAAAAACATCAGCCGTGAGCAGCAGATTTTGGAGCAAATTCAAGATGAAGCATTTGCACAACCTGATTTTAACGCGCAACTCAATCCGATTTTGAAACAAGCCGTAGCCGCCGTGATGAATTGCGATAGCTACGAGCAAGCGGACGCGGCTTTGACCGCGCTGTATCCGAATTTGGACAATGCGAGTTTGCAAAATTATCTGCAAAACGCGCTGTTTTTGAGTGATTTGCTGGGGCAAGCCAATGCCAAACATTAACTTTGCATTAAATTTACCGCCCAAAAAGGCGATTGAGTGGCTGAAAACCAAGCAAGTTACCGCCGAAAATTACCGCAATTTAACCGCGTCTGAAATTGCCAAAGTTTACACGATTGCGCGGATAACGGATTTGGATATGCTGCAAGACATTAAAAGCAGCATGGTTCAGGCAGCCGAACAGGGCAAGCCGTTTGCCGCGTGGAAAACGGAATTATTGCAGCATTTGGCTAATAAGGGCTGGCTGCACCCGAATGGACACAACGGCAAAGACATCATAGACCCGAAAACAGGCGAGGTGTTTGGTAGCGCAAGCGACATCGGCATTCACAGCATACCGCGCCGTCTGGAAAACATTTATCGCACCAATATGCAATCTGCCTACAACGCGGGACAGTATCAAACTTATATGGCTGATGTGGACAATCGCCCCTATTGGCAGTATGACGCGGTGGGCGATGAACGCACCCGAGCGGCACATTCGGCAATGGACGGTTTGGTTTATCGTTATGATGACCCATTTTGGACAACATTTTATCCGCCCAATGGCTACCGTTGCCGTTGCAGCGTGATGGCTTTATCTGAACGCGATATGCAACGCGAAGGTAAGGTATTGAGTGTGTCCAATGATGACAACTTGGTGCAAACCGAAAAAGTGTACAACCGCAAAGGCGATACTTACCCGACTACGGCATACAAAGCACCTGACGGCAGACTGTACACCACCGATAAGGGCTTTGCCTACAACGCTGGGCGCATGAATTATCGCCCTGATTTGGATTTGTACGACCGTGCGCTGGCACATCAATTTGCGCGAGCGGAAATGGCTGGGGCGGAATTTCAGGCTGCGTTTAAGCAGTTGAATGATGAATTTTATCAAGTGAAAGCGCGGTTGGGTGTGGACGGCAAACCCGACCCCACGCAAAAAATCAAAATCCGCAATCAGTTGTCGCGGCAGTTGAAATTTGCGGCTGGTGTTTTAACGCCTGAAACACAACAGATGACGGGTATCAAACGTGCTACGGTTTGGCTTTCAGATGATACGCTGATTAAGCAAGTGGACAGCCGCGAAGGGCAGGATTTTGGCATGGACAAATACGCCATGTTGCCCGATTTGATTGCTGAACACGATTATTTGTTTCACGACAACAGTCGTGGCAAAGAAAGTTTTATTGTGATGGGTGCGCCATTGGTGGGCAATGAAAAATACCGCCTGATGGCGGTGCTGAAATATTTGGCGGCACATGATGAGATTTTTTTGGATTCGTTTCGTTTGGCTGATGACAAAGAGATTGCAAAAAGCAAAAAACGTTATGTCATGTTGAAAGGCTACTGAGTCGGACTGCAATCCCGACACACGCTCGCTTGTGTAACAGATACCAATCCCAGTTTTGCAACTGCACAAGGGCTGCGGAGGGCAGACAAATTCACCGCTTTTTCAGTAGCCTTAATGAGATAATACCATGATTGAAGTCAAAATAGACAATATTGCCGAAGTTTTAAACCAAATCGAGCGACTGGGTCATGGTTTGGACGACAACCGCTATTTGCTGATGCGGCGTTTAGCAGGCACCATGCACCACGCCGTGCTGCAAAACTTCAAACAAAGCGGTCGCCCGAAATGGCTGGGCTTAAAATACCGCAACGGCAAACCCTTGATTGACACAGGGCATTTGCGCGACAGCCACAGCCAGTTGTACGACAACGACACCGCATTGGTCGGTACAAATGTGGTTTATGCGGCAATCCACCATTTTGGTGGCATGGCTGGACGCGGTCGCAAGGTTGCCATTCCTGCTCGCCCATTTTTGGTTTTAACAAATGAAGACAAGCAGGATTTGATGGACGATGTGCAGGATTATTTTCGCAATCTGGTTCGCTGATTTTGCTTTTGCGCCAAAATTGCGTTTTAAGCGCATTTTTACTGTGAGACGGACAATGAGCCGTCTTTTTCTTTTGTCGCAATCTGACGCGATTTTAAACGGGGTTTAAACGCGGTTTGTTTTGCGTTTGCCATTCACGATGCCAACAGGCTACCTGAAGCCCTTCAGGTAGCCTGTTTCTTTTGGGACGAAGCCCTACTGCTCTCATCACTTTTTCCTTTCCAGCAAAATACCGACATTCCGTAAAAGTCAGGACAGCTTATGCCCAAACACCAACAACTGGCTTTGGCGGCGTGCAGTTTTGAAGTGTCGGCAAAAGACGGACGCGTTCAGCTTTTGCCCTATGGCGAATTTCGTGCGGTGGACGGCAGACCGTTTGACGCGCCAGCTTGGTTTTTGACCGAGCAGAATGGACGCGATGTGGCGGATTTGGCGAACCAAAGTCGCACACAGTTGGTCGTGGATTACGAACACCAAACGCTTTACAAAGAGCAAAACGGGCAACCTGCCCCTGCTGCTGGTTGGATTAAGTGGGTTTCGTTTACGCCCAAAGGTTTGTTTGCCGATGTGGAATGGACAAACAAAGCCACCACGCTGATTCAAAACCGCGAATATCGCTACATTTCTGCCGTGTTTGCTTATGACACAAAGGGCTATGTTCGCAAACTGTTTCACGCTGCTTTAACCAACAATCCTGCGCTGGACAGCATAGATGAAGTGATGGCTGCCGCCAGCGCACAATTTAACCCAATCTCAATGGAGCAAAACCCCATGAATGAATTGTTGCAACAATTATTCGGGCTGCCCAATGCCAATGAAGATGAGCTGAAAGCGGCTTTGTCGGCATTGTTGGCGGTCAAACCCAAAACCGTTGCGCTGAACGCGGAACTGTTCGCACAACTGGCAGAAAAAGACCAGCGCATTGCGGCTTTAACCGCGCAATCGCAGACCGCGCAGCCTGATTTAACCCAATTTGCGCCTGTTTCGGTGGTGCAAGATTTGCAAAATCAAATTGCTGCCTTAACCGCGCAACGCGATGCGGACAAAGGCGCGGATTTGATTCAGGCTGCCCTAACCGCAGGCAAATTGCTGCCAGCACAAAAAGAGTGGGCAGAAAATGTGCTGAAACAGCCCAATGGCTTGGCGTTTTTAACGGGCTTTATTGAAAACGCGCAGCCGATTGCAGCACTCAATCAATCACAAACCGAAAAGGCAGGGGTTTCAGGCAGCCTGAATGTGGTGGCTTTGAGCGTGGAAGAGCAAGCTGCCGCCAAAATGCTGGGCATGAGCCACGCTGAATTTGGCAAATTGAAAACCGAAAACAAGGAATAAAACATGAATAAAGCAGCAATTTTATTGGCTTTGACCACCGCCTTTCGCAAAGAGTTTCAAAGTGGTTTGGAAACGGTCAAACCCAGTTACACAACGGTGGCAATGACCGTTCCCAGCACCACCGCCATCAATACCTACGCATGGTTGGGCAAATTTCCGAAAATGCGCGAATGGGTGGGGCAACGCCAAATCAACAAAATGGCAAAGCAAGCCATGAGCTTGGAAAACAAGAAATTTGAAAGCACGGTGGAAGTGGCACGCACCGATATTGAAGACGACCAAGTGGGTATGTATCGCCCGATGATGCAGGCAATGGGCGAATCTGCCGCCGCGCTGCCCGATGAATTGGTGTGGGGTTTGCTCAAAAAGGGTAAAGAAACAACGTGCTATGACGGTCAGTATTTCTTTGATACCGACCACCCTGTGTTTGAAAAAACAGACGGCACGGGTGCAAACACGCCCACGTCCAACATCACAACGGGTACGGACAACGATGTGCCAACTTGGTATGTGATGGACGACACCAAAACGCTCAAACCCTTGATTTTCCAAGACCGCACCGCGCCCGAGTTTGAAACCAAGTTTGACCCGAGCAAATCCGACAAAGTGTTTATGGAAGACGTGTATTTGTATGGCGCACGCAGACGCTGTAATGCTGGATTTGGCTTGTGGCAGTTGGCCCATTGCGCTGAAAAAACGGCTTTGAACCGCGCAAATTTGGCAAAAATCATCGCCCACATGATGACGATTAAGTCGGACGGTGGTTATACGCTGGACGTAAAACCAAGCCTTTTGGTTGTGCCGCCACAGTTGGAAGACACCGCGCGTGAGCTGCTGGAAGCCGACAAAATCAATGGCACGACCAACACGTTTAAAGGTCGTTTGAAACTGCACGTTTCGGTGCATTTGGCTTAACCCTATTTTCAGGCTGCTTGACGTTTCAGGCAGCCTGAATGGAGCAAAATATGACAAAAAAAGACGCGAAAACCGATGAAAAAGCAACAGTTCAACCCGAAAAGCAAACTGAAACCACCGCACATGAAATGACGGAAGTGGAGGATTTGCGTGAGGCATTGATGATTTCACAGACGGCTTTGGAAGTCAGAGGGGCTGAATTGGCGAAATTACAAACGGCTTACGATGAAAAATGCGCCGAATGCGACAACCTAAAAAGCGAATTGAACGCGCTCAAACAAGTCCAGCAGCCACCTGAAACGCCCAGCGACACACGCGAAAGCGTATGGGTGCGCTCGGCAAGTGGTGCGGACTTTTGGCGTGGCGGTGTGTTGTTTGATGGCGAATGGCAGGAAGTGAAACGCGAAACAGTCGGCGAAACCGCGTGGCAACGCATCACATCTGAACCTGCGCTGCAAATCAAACAGGCGGACTAAATCATGTATGCCGATGTAGCCGATATGGTGGCGCGGTTTGGCGATTTGGAAGTGATGCAAATTTCCGACCGCAATGCCGATGGGCAAATTGATGATGATGTGGTGTTGGTTGCGCTGTCGGACGCAACGGCTGAAATTGATGCCTATTTAGGGCGTTTCAGGCAGCCTTTTGCGGAAACACCACCGATTTTAAAGCGTTTGTGTTGCGACATTGCACGGTATCGCTTAACCGCGACTTCGGGTGTGATGATTACCGATGAAATCCGCCATCGCTACAAAATTGATGTGCTGGATTTGCTTAAAGCATTGGCGCGTGGCGATGTGCAACTGGGTGTGGACAGCGCGGGCGAGCAGGTCGCCACATCGGACAATGGCGTGGTTTTTGTTAATCGGAAAAACAGGATTTTTGCGCGTGATAACGAAAATTGAGCAAGCCATTGTGGCACGACTGAAACGCGGTTTGGGACAAATGGTTCGCACGGTCAAAAGCTACAACGGCGAAGTGGACGATTTAGCCGCGCAAATCATGACTTTACCTGCTGTTTGGGTAACGTATGGCGGCAGCCGCATTGACAGCAAAGCCACAGGCAGCCAACGCTATCAAGACAAAGCGACTTTTGTGGTGATGTGTGCCACGCGCAATTTACGCAATGAATTGGCTGGCAGACAAGGCGGCGTGGACAGGCGAGAAATTGGCAGCAATGACTTAATCCGCGCTTGCCGCAGATTGTTGGACGGGCAACGTTTGGGCTTGGCGGACAGTCGCGGTTTAATCCCGCAAGCGGTTAATGTGATTGTGAACAATACGCTGGTTCAGTCAGCCGCGTTAAGCGTGTATGCGATTGAATACGCGATTTATTTTGACAGCGTGCCGCTTGAAAATGAGCGTTTTCCCGAAAAACAAAGCGACCCCAACCACCCAGACCATGTTTTTACCCATTATTCAGGCAGCCTGTCTGCACCGTATCCGCCATTTGACGGCTTGGACGGCACGCTGTTTGACCCCGAAAGCAAGGCACAAGTACCGATTAAAGTGGAGATGAAACCATGAAAATTTCAGTTGTTGCCGCGCAAGGTTTGCGCGTGCCATTGGCGGACAATCCGCATGAATATATTGAACAAGAGCCTGTGGCAGTAGATGACGATGAGGTTTACTACCGCCGCCTGCTTGCCGATGGCGATTTGTTGGTGGTACAGACTGACAGGCTACCTGAAGCAGCCCAGCAAATAACAAACAGCAAAAAAGGAAAAACAGCATGAGCCAAGAACACATCAGTTTTGACACCATTCCCAGTTCTATCCGCGTGCCAGGGCAGTACATTGAGTTCAATACGCGCAATGCCGTTCAGGGCTTGCCGCAAAATCCGCAGTCTGTGCTGTTGCTTGCGCCCATGCTGACAAGCGGCACACAGCCGTCTTTAACGCCTGTGCAATTGTTTAGCGATGTTCAGGCTGGCGAATTGTTTGGGCGCGGCTCGTGGGCGCAGCTGATGGTGCGTCAAGCGTTTACCAATAATGCCTATTTGGATTTGACCGTCATCGGTTTGCCCGATGACGATGCAGGCGTGGCAGCTTCAGGTAGCCTTACGGTAAACGGCACAGCAATGGCTGCCGCAGCCTTATCCGTCATCATTGGTGGTACATCGGTCAGCGTGGCGGTGTCGGCAGGACAAACGGCAGACGCGGTGGCACAGAAATTGACCGATGCCATCAATGCCGCGCCCTTGCCTGTATCGGCCAGCGCAACGGGGCAAACGGTAACACTCACGGCAAAATGCAAGGGCGAAATCGGCAATGAAATCGCTTTGTCTGCCGATGCAGGCAACAGCGGTTTGGCTTTGAGCGTACAAGCAATGGCAGGCGGTGCGAAAAACGCCGACATTGCCCCCGCTTTGGCAAAAGTGGCAGGCAAACATTATCACATTATTGTGTCGCCGTTTACCGATGATGCCAATACCAAAACCTTGTCCAATCATATTACCCAAGTATCCAATGCGATTGAACAACGCGGTTGCATTGGCGTATTGGGCTGGCGTGGCAGCATGGCAACAGGCGCGGCTATGGCAACCAAAATCAACGATGGGCGCATTACTTGCGCGTGGTACAAAAATGCCGATGAAAGCAATGCGATGTTGGCGGCTGGCTATGCAGCAGTTCTCGCTTTTGAAGAAGACCCCGCCAAACCATTGAACACTTTGCAAATCAAAGGGCTGAATGTTACGGCTGATGAACACGCGCCCTTGTTTGCCGAATGCAACAACGCTTTGTACAACGGTTTAACGCCTTTAACCGTTGTGGCAAACAAGGTGCAAATTATGCGTGCCGTGTCCACTTACACCAAATCGCCTGCCAATGTGGCCGACCCGAGTTTGCTGGACATCACAACAATCCGTACGCTGGATTATGTGCGCCGCGCTGTGAAAGAGCGCATTGCCTTGCGTTTCCCACGCGATAAATTGAGCGACCGTTTGTTGCCAAAAATCCGCAGCGAAATTTTGGACGTGTTGCTGAAAATGGAACAAGCCGAAATCATTGAAAACGCGGAAAACAACAAAGCCAAATTGCTGGTTTCGCGCAGTGTGCAAGACCCCAATCGCGTGAATGCGGTGATTCCTGCCGATGTGGTAAACGGTTTGCACGTTTTCGCTGGACGCATTGATTTGATTTTGTAAACCCGATTTCAGGCAGCCTGAACGCATTTTGGCTGCCTGAAAATTGAGAAAAAGGAAAAAACATGAGCGATGCAACATACGCTGGCGCGGTGATTATGGAAGTAAACGGACGCGATATTGAAATCATCAGCATTAAGCCGCAAACGACAACGGGGCGCAAGCCTGTTAAAACCATGAACCGTCAAGGGCGTGTAATGGGTTACGCAGATGGCGTAACCGAACACAAATTGAGCTTGACCGCTGCCATTCCGATTGACGGCACGGAAATTGATTGGGCAAACATCACGAAAGCCAAAATCACGATTTACCCAATTAACAAGGAAGAACGCCGCGTGTCTTACCTTGATTGCTTTACCACAGAATGCAGCGAGCAGTACGAAGCCGACAATGAAGCCAAGATTGACATTGAAATGATTGCGCTGCACAAAATTTGGGAGTGATTAAATCATGATTAAACAAGCATTTACTTTGAAATTTGGCTTACAATACAATGGCGCAACGCATTTTCAGGCAGCATTAAAACCGTTGAGCATTGGCGCGGAATTGGCGGCAATGGCAGATGAAGAAGATTTGCCCGAATTGCCTGAAAATGCCAGCAACGCGCAAATCGCACACCACAATGTGCAGAAAAACCTGATTTATTGGGCGCAACAGCTTGAAGTGGACGGCATTCCAACCGATATTTTGACGGCAGATTATTTGCTGGCAAATTTGAGTGGCGAAGATTATGCACAACTGTTTGATGTGCAAGAACGATTACGCGCAAAGTCCACAGATGCTACGGCGAGCCAAGACACCGTAGCGGTAGAACACCAGAGCGAAACTGGCGCAACTGCCACCGACACTTCCGTCAAGCCGTCATCATAATGGCCAAAGCAGGTGTGGGCGCGGACGCGGTAGCTGCCATGTGCCACGCCGAATTGTCCGCTTGGCTGGACGATGTTTTGACCAGCTTGGGCATCAAACAATCAAGCAACGAAGGCGTGATTGTTTCGCGGCGTTTACCCAAGCCAACGGATTAGGGACGAAACCTTTATACTCCACACTGCAACCGCCTTTAAATTAGGATTAAACGCGTGTTAATCCCAGTTTAAAGGCGGTTTTTTTATGTCATCGGGCAATATGAGGCTAACCCTTTCCCTTTCGGCACGCGATGAAGGCGCATCGCGTTTAATTCAACGCACGCAAAAAGAGTTGGAACTCATCAATCGCCGCAAAGCGGAACTGGCAAACAAAAGTCGCCCTTATGCCCTGCTCAATATCCGCAGCGAGAAAGAAATCCAACGCGAAATCACGCGCACTCAAGCGGCGTATCGGGCTTTGGCACAACGTGGCACGGCTTCACAAAACGACCTTGCCCGTGCCGCAGCTGCAACAAAAAACCGCATTGCCCAGCTCAATGCCGAACTCAAGCAAGGCATACAAACCCAAAGCCGTTTTGCTGGGGCAATGGGCAAAATCAGGCAATGGGGTACGGCAGCAGTGGCAGGTGGGACAGCGGCGTATGCGGTGGTTTCGCCCACGATGGAACAGTATAAAAATTTGGATATGCGCCTGCGCGAAACCACTTGGGCGGCACATGGCGAAACACAAGGTAAAGACACACAATGGATGGAAACCAAAGGGCTACCTGAAGTCCGTGCCTTAATTCGTGATTTGGTGGAAAAAAACGGTGGGCATCATGATGTGGCGATTGACACCGTGCAAGGTATGCTGGCCAATGGTATGACGTTTGAACAGGTTAAACGCGATGCCCACGCCACGCACAATTTGGCATTGGCCGCAGGCGAAAATGGGCAATACGATGGTGCAGCTGCCGCTAAATTGGCACAGGTATTTGCCAATAACGGCTTTGACGTGGCACGCGCCAGCCAAATGGCAGCACAATCGGGTATGCAAGGCACGTTTGAAATTGCCGACATGGTGCGTGAATTGCCGTCTTTGTTGCCCGATGCCAAAGCCGCAGGGTTCACGGGCGAAGCAGGTTTGGCGATGTTGCTCTCCATGTTGCAATCGGCCAGCAATAAGGCAGGCAGCACCAGCGAAGCGGCAAACAACATCAAAAATGCCCTGCAAAAGACATTGAGTGCCGATACCACCAAACGCATGGACAGGTTATTACAGGAGCGTGGCAGCGGACAAGATTGGCAAAAAATGGTCTTGGAAGGTCAGCGCGAAGGCAAAAACGCCATGCAGGTTTTGGGTGATTTCGCGCAAAAACTGTTAAGCGAAGACAAGGACTTTCAGGCAGCCAAAGCACGCGCCGACAAAGGCGATGAAGCCGCTAAACAGGAAATGGCGACCATGCAGGCATTCATGATTTCGCGTTTGCTGCCCGATATGCAAGCGCGTGCAGGTTTAAATGCCATGATAGACCATGCACAAATAAGCCAATATTACAATGAATTACTGGGCAATCAAAGCAATACCATTGGCGATAAAAACGCCTTTATGGGCAATGGCGCGGCAGCACGACAAGAACGCGCTGCCAGTTTGCGCGATTTGGCATTACAAGAATCCCAAACTTTTGAAAATTTAGTGGAAGCCGAAACCCAGTTTAAAAGTTTGGCAGCCGAATTTCCTGTTGCCACAGAAGCCTTAAAAGCATTGGCCGCCGCAGCCACAGCCGCAGCAGTGGCGCAAGGGGCAATGAGTTTGCTTGGCAAAGGCGGGGGTTTAGGCTCACGTTTAACAGGGGCAGCAGGCAGTTTAGGGCGAGGGGGTGCAATCGGTTCGCGTTTGTTCGCTGGCGGAACAGGGGCAGCAGGCTCTGGCGCGATGTTGGCAGCGGCTGCGCCTTTGGGTGTGATGTATGGCGTAACAAAATGGGCGGAAAAACCCGATAAAAGCGCGGAAACCCAAGCCCTTGTGGGCTTATCTGAAAAACTCGATCGCGGTATGCGTTCCCTGTTTGGCTGGGCAGGTTATGAAACGCAACAGGAAAAACATTTGCGTCGCCGCGCCGAGCAATTGCAGGAAACCAGTCCACGAGACGCAGCAGCTTATCGCCAACAATACGCGCAATTGCAAGCGGTCTTGGACGGTAAAACCCTTCATGCAGCCTCAAGTCCCCCCGAGCAAACCGCTGCATATCAAACCGCTTTAAACGAACAAACGGCTTCTTTTCAGGCTGCCTTACAAGCGGACACGGCGGCGGTGGGCGGCAAATTGGACACCATCAATGGCACTTTGGGCGGTTTAAACCAAACCATTCAAAACAACATGACGGTGCATTTGGACGGGCGCGTGATTGCTAGTGAAGTGTCGCGGCATCAGGTGGCAATGTTTGGGCGAGGAGCAGGACAATGATGTGGCACACGGTTTTACAAGATGCGTCATTCAAAGGTGTGCGCTTTGATGTGATGAGCCTTGAAGAAAGTGATGGTAAAGCGTTGGTGGAACACGCTTATCCTTTTGCCAACGGCACGCATTTGGAAGACATGGGGACAAAGGGGCGACAAATCCAAGTATCGGCGGTGTTTTGGGGCAAGCAGTATCACAGCCGTTTGAACGCCTTGATTGAAGCCTTGATGGAACAAGGCAGTGGCGTGTTGGTGCATCCGATTTGGGGGCGTATGCCCCATATGCTGCCTGAAAGCTGGCACTTTCGCCACGAAGCGGACAATGTGGACTATGCTACGCTGGACATCACGTTTCGGGAATCGGGCGAGCCGCACAAAATTTTCGTCTTTGAAAATCAATTCTTGATGGAATTGGAACGGCTGATTGCGCGGATTGACGGCTACCGTGCCGCACTGGAAGGCTTCATAGACAGTTTAAACATGGTCAAACAAGACACCGCTGCCTTGCTGGGCAGTGCAATGGGTTTGTGGGGTACGGCACGTGGCGTGTGGACGGCATTGCGCGATGTGTTTGCTTTGCCTTATCCCAAATTGGGCGACAATTTGCACCCCAATTGGCGCGATTGGGCAGACGATGTGGACAAAATGAGCCAACGAGCCTTGTTTGCTGCTGCAGGCATGAGCGACACCGCCCACACCGACAGCCGACCTGCCAAAAGCCGTTTTGATGAAGCCATGCGCCAAGCGGATGCCTTATTGGTCTTACCGCGTCAAGTGGCATTGAAACAGGCGCACACCGCACAGCGTCCTGATGCCGTGCAGATGGCAGTATTCAGTCAAATCTTGCGTCTCTTGGTTTTGGCAAATGTGCTTCAGGTAGCCTGTTATCTGATTGAGCAATATGGCGACAACATGAATGCCCCCGATTTGCTGTACCTGAACCGCAGCCTGCGCGTGCGCGTGCAAAGCGAAATCGCCGCTTTGCGCGATACACGCCATAAAAGCGATTTTCGCGCCTATCAACACAGGCAAAATGTGATTGAAAGCCTGCGACAGGCTTCAGGCAGCCTCAATGTCCTTGTTATTGCGGCCATCAACCAAAAACCGCCTTTGATTGCGCGACCTGCACCTTTAAATGGCACGGTGCAGCAAATCGCCTTTGCCTTTTATGGCGACTTCACACGCAGCAATGAGTTAATTCGCCTGAACCCACACATAACACACCCCAATTTCATTAAAAAGGGCGATTTCATCAATGCTTATGCCAAATAATTTGTACCAAAACAGCATCATCGTCCGCATAGGCGGACAAGAACACCGCGATTGGTTAAGTTATGATATAGACAGCGATTTTTTAATCCCTGCTGATGGCTTTGAGTTTGAATTGGGCGTATCGTCCGAACAGGGCGAAATCCCCAATTTGGCAGGGCAGCAATGCCAAGTGCTCATCAATGGCGAAACCGTTTTAACGGGCATCATCGGCAGCCAAGTCCACGACAAAAGCAAAGGACAACGCAGCCTGCGTTTAACGGGGCGCGATATGGCGTGTTTGCTGGTGGACTGTTCCGCACCACAAATCAATGTGAAAGGCATGACGGTGTTGGACGCGGCAAAAAAACTGGTTGCGCCGTGGTCAAAATACATCAGCAAAGTGGAACTGAAAGCCGAACAAAATCCCACGCTGGACAAAATCGACATTGAACCCAGCCAAACGGTGTGGCAGGCCTTGACCCACATCGCCAATTCAGTCGGGCTACACGCTTGGTTTGAGCCAGATGGCACATTGATTGTTGGCGGTGCGGATTACAGCAGCACACCCGTTGCCACTTTATGTTGGAGCAAAAACGACACACGGCGTAATGTGCAAAGCGTACACATGACGCACGACACCGATGAGCGGTATTCGGAAGTGACCTTTTTGGCACAATCGCACGGACGCAGCGGCAACAGTGGCAAACACGATTTAAAGTGGGTGTGGCAAGACCCCAGTATGACGCTGCACCGACCCAAAACCGTTGTGATTGCCGATGCCGACAATCTGGAAAACCTGCAACGCCAAGCCAAAAAACAGCTTTCAGACTGGAAACTGGCAGGCTTCACGCTGACGATTACCGTTGGCGACCACAAAACCGCAGACGGCAAACTGTGGGAAGCGGGACAGAGGGTGCATTTTATTGATGAAGAAGCAGGCATAGATGCCATATTTTTCATTATGGGGCGGCGTTTCAGTTTAAGCCGCATGGGTGGCACACAAACCGAGTTACGCTTAAAAGAAGACGGCGTGTGGACACCCGATGCGTATCCCACAAAATCACAACAGGCGCGGCAACGGCGCGGTCGGCGCAAAACCGCCAACGGACAAAACCACACACAGGAGCTGTGCCACAAATGAGTTTAGCCCAATTTGCCCACAAAACCCTTCAGGTAGCCCAAAACGTTTCAGGCAGCATAAGGCAAGCCTTTCGCGGCAAACTGAATTTAAGCCAAACCGCCACACCGATTACCCGTGTACAGGTATCGGCTTTGGCAGATGAAACCTTGCAAGATGTGGAACAATTTCAGCAATTTGGCTTTACCAGCCATGCGCCCAGTGGCACAGAAGTGATTGTGTTGCCTTTGGGTGGCGACACCACACATGGCATTGTGGTTGCCAGCGAAAATGGCGCGTTTCGGGTACAAAACCTGCAAGCGGGCGAAGTGGCGGTGTATGACCAATCGGGCAGCAAGATTGTGCTGAAACAAGGCAAATTGATTGAAATTGACTGCGACAATCTGGTCATTAACGCCACGCAAAAAGTGCAAATCAACAGCCCTTTAACCGAAACCAGCGCGGTTTTAACCGCACAAGGGCAAATCAATGGCAACGGTGGCTTGGCAATTCAAGGCGGTAGTGGCGCAAGGGTTTTAGGTAGCCTGAAAACCACAGATGATGTGGTGGCTGGTAATATTTCCTTGCAAAATCACACGCATGGCGGCGACAGTGGCGGTACGACCACAACAGCAAGGTAAATGGTGGGTCAGTTGCCTTCAATGCTTTGAGCATAAACTGCCAAAGCATTTTTAAAAACTTGCGTTTGGCTTTGCCCTGTTTGTTGGGCAATGCGTTCCAGTAAAGCGATGGTGTCGGTATCTAGGGCAAACAATTTTTGTTTGATGCCCAATTTATCACGCGATTTGCGGTTGCGTTCTTGTTGTGTCAGTGCCATTTCGCTTGTCAAAATCCAGTTAAAATTGTATGATTGAGGAACTGGGGCAGCGGTTGCCGCCGCCACCCCATCTTTCAGGTTTTTAATAAGCTTTATCGCTTACCAACATCAAAACCAGAAAGAGAATGATTTGAATAATGAGCCTATTCATTTCATTTTTCCTCTGCTGATTTGCCCATCGGAAACGGTGGGCTTTTCCGTTTGTTGAACCCATTCAACAGAAGAGATTGTAATATATATTACAATTTAATTCAAGTATTTTTTATCCCAAACCGCGTATCCCTTAACTGGGCATAAGCGGTTTTTGTTTTAGGGCGAAACCCTACCACTCTCCATCATCAAGCCCCATCGCCGACAATGCG
>NZ_JAUNEC010000040.1 GCF_030525755.1 Alysiella sp. | reverse complement strand
AAATAAGCAGGGACGTTGTAATCGGATTTGGGTTGGTAAGCCATGATTATTCCCCCAAATCCAAAGATTGTTGCGTTTGTTTGTTTTCCAGCATTTTAGCATGGGCTAATTTGGCTTTTGCTGCTTGGTTGGCATTGTATTGATAGGTGCAAAACCCCAATGCTGCCAATTTGCGTAAATTTTTACTCACGGTTGAATCTGCCACATTAAGCAATTTTGCGATTTCCACATTTTTCAAACCAAGCTCATAATAGCGCAATAATTTTGTTGCGTTGGGATTGGCTTGCAAATAAGCGGTTTTCAAGGCTTGCAGTTGCGTTTGATTGGTAACAATGCGGTTCTCCATTTGGTTGAAAGCGTTGATGTAGCGTTCTTTCCATTGGGCGGCTGCTGCACCTGTGAAACCCATGCACAAGAAGACAAAACCGTCGCGGGTGATTTCGTAGTAGGGTTGGGGTTTGTTGTTTTGCAACTCATTGATTTTATGGCAAAGCTCAAAATTGCGCTCTGTAAATTCAGATGAACAATCCAAATTATGAATGGCTTTCAGCACATCTTTGTGCTTTTTGCCAAAATGGTTGCTGATTTCCAAAGAAGTCGTTACCAAACGATTGTTTGAGAGGTGTACAAGTTGCGTATTCATGGTAGAATAGCCTTTCATTTGTAGGTTTAAATGACACGGAAAGAATGTTGGTAGCATTGCTTTCCAATAGAACCGAACCAAGTTTGCCGCTTGGTTCGGTTTTTCCTTGCATTTTGCAAGTGTGTAAATTATATGTCGTACCCCCGACAAAGGCAAGCTATTTTTTTAGCAACTCTCTTAATTTATCCTTAACCCATTGACTAAAATCCAAATTTTTAGCAACTTCCAGCAGTTCTGCATCTGTTTCGGTATTAAAAGAAACTTTTTTGAAAATCCGTTTATCTTCGTAACGCTTTCTTGATTGCGCTCGCTTGTTGTTTTCGTCCATAAAATATCTTTCTGTATGGTTTAAAAAAAGTATTTTATCGTACCCACGTCATTTTTTCAATGCTATAATTTTATTTTAAAATTTGATAAGGTATTGATATGGCAAGAAATGACCCACAAGTAAATTTTCGTTTACCGTTGGATTTAAAAGAAAAATTGGAGCAGGCTGCAAAAGTACATGGGCGTTCACTGACTTCAGAACTGATTACGCGATTAGAACAATCGTTCGCTGAAAATCAATCTAGTTCTGATACTATGGCAATGTTTCAAAAAATCCTAGATGAAATTCAAACATTGAAAAAATAATTTCAGGCAGCCTGAAAATAAGCATCAAAAAAATAAACCGTTTAGACATGGATTGTAAACCCATTCTAAACGGTTTTTATTTGCTTGGCGTGGCGTGTACTGAAACCTTGCAAGACACGACAACAGATGATTTTTAAGAAAATCACGTTAGGCATTCACAAATTGGACAACACAATATAGAGCAAAACACAAGCATACGCAATCCAACGTATTTGCTTGGTCATGGGGTCATTTAATCCAATGGCGTGTAATTTTTGTTCGTGCTTGGTGGGCGAAAGTGCATATTTCATCACCAGAAAAAACAACGCAAAAGCAATAATGTAAGACATGATGCCCCCTTTTATTTGATTGATTAAGTTCATTTTAAGGCAAAGACAATGGCAAAAGCAAGCATTCAAACAGGTATTGAAATTCAGGCAAACGTACAAGGCAGTGAGCGCATTCGTGAGCTTGCCGATACCATACAAGCCACCACAGACGAAACATCGGAATTGGCGCAAGAAGCCAAACAATTACAACAACAATGGCAACAAGCCCAATCCAATCAAGCCATTATTGAGCATTATCGTGCTATCAAAACATCTTTGTCTGACAATCGCCAAGAAATCGCCCAAACCGAACAAAAATTGCGCCAACTGCACACCCAAATGAAAGACGGTGCAAGCAAACAGCAAAAACACGATTATCAACAATTAGAAAAACAACTGGCACAACTCAACCAACAAAAACGCAATTTATTAAACAGTTTACGCAATAATAATCATGCCATGCAAGAAGCAGGTATGAGCGTTAGAAATCTGTCTGCACACCAAAAACAATTGACAGAACAAAGCCAACAAGCCGAACAACAATTAAGCCAATTACACAAAATTGCACAAGCCAAAACCAAATTGGGCTTGGATATTGATGCCAAAATCAAGCAAGAAATAGCGGAAATTCAACAATCTTTTCAAATGCTCAAACAAAGTGGGGCATTAAGCCATGAAGAAATGGCGCGTGCTGCTCAGTTGCAAACCGATAAATTATACCGCTTGAACAAACAATTGGGCGATTTGCGCCCCACTTTGCAAGACATGGCACAAGACATTCAAGGCATGGTCAGTCAGGCGGCTGGATTGTCTTTTATGGCAACCGAAGCCATGAAATTTGAAACGGCAATGGCTGCCGTGAAAAAAGTAACCGAAGGCTCGGCAGAACAGTATGAGCAGCTTTCAGGCAGCCTGAAACAATTGGGGGCGGAATTGGGCATCATGCCCGACCAACTGGCGCAAATTGCCGCGCAAGGCGGTCAAATGGGTTTGAGTTTGGAAAAACTGCCCGAGTTTACCAAAATGGCAGCGCAAATGTCGGTTGCCTTTGGCATCAGCACCGAACAAGCGGGCGAAATGGCTGCCAAAATCAGCAATGTCTTTCAGTTGCCAATGGAAGACATGGGGCGTTTGAATGATGCCATTAACACGCTGGGCAACACCACAGCCGCCAAAGAAGCGGAAATTTCCGAAGTTTTAATGCGCATTGGCGGCAATGCCAAACAATTTGGTTTGGCAGCCGAAGAAGCCGCAGCATTGGGCGCGGCGTTCATCAGCTTGGGCAAAACGCCCGAAGTGGCAGGCACGGCAATTAACGCGCTTTTGACGAAATTGCAAAACGCCAAATTGGGCAACGATGAATTTAAAAACAGCCTGAAAGATTTGGGTTTGAGCGCGGAAGAAATGGCTGAAAACATCGCTGCCAATCCGCAGGCTGCCTTAGATGATTTCTTGCAACGCTTGCAAAAACTGGACGCGCAAGCACGCAGCGAAGCATTAGGCAAATTGTTTGGCGCGGAATATTCGGACGATTTGGCTTTATTGGTTGGCAGCCTGAAAACCTACGAAGACGCGCTTGCCACCGCCACCGACCGCGAAAAAACCTTTGGTGCAATGAAAAAGGAAACCGAAGACGCGCTCAATACCACAGCCAAAAAATTAGACCAAGCCAAAAGCAATATTGTGAATGCTGCGATTGAGTTAGGTAAACATCTTTTGCCTGCTATTCAGGCTGCCGCAAGTGCAGTGGGTGGTATGGCAAAAACGGTTCAATCCTTGTCGGAACAATTTCCGATGTTGTCGCAAATGGGCGTGTTGTTTTTGAGTGCCAAAGTGGCGGCAATGGCATTGAGTACCGCGATGAAGTGGTTGGGGGTGGAATCGGGACAAAGTTTGCTGAAAACAAAATTAAGCGTTGAAGGCGTAAAACAATCGGTGCGTGAAACCGCCTTAACCACCAAAAAATGGGCAACCGAAACCGCCCTTGCCGCAGCCAGTTTAGCAAGCAGTTTTAAAAGCGTAGGCAATGGTATAGACGGTGTGCAAAGCAAATCACAAGCCATCAAAACTTTGGGTAAAAACCTAGCCAGTGCAGCACAAAATGCGGTGGCTTTGTACAGCGCGTTTGAAGTCGGACACAGTTTTGGTACAGCGTTGCGCGAACAATCCACGCTGGTGCGCGACTTGGGCGACAACATGGGTAAAGGCGTGGCGTATTTCATGGCAATGTTCAATGATGATACATGGGAAAACGTCAGACAAAACTACCGCACCACACGCGAAGAAATCCGCGAACAGGCAAAAGCCCAACGCGAAGCCGCCAAAGCCGCGCAAGAACGCGCCGAAAAAGAAAAGCAAGCCAACGAAGCGCAAGCACAAAAAATCCGTGAATTAACCGAAACCTATCGCGCCCAACAAGCGCAGTATCAGGGCAACGAACAAAGTTTGCGCGTTTTGACCGCAGCAGGCAAGGAAAACGGTGTGATTGCCGACCAGTTGCGCGAACAAAATAAGCAGCTAGAACAACAGCTTGCCCAAACCAAAGACAAATTGGTCGCATTAAATGCCGATATTGCCGACACCTCGCCTTTGGCAAAAAACCGCCAAGCCTTATCGGATTTGGGTTTGACGGCAGAGCAAGTTGCGACTGGCATTTCCCAATCCGCCAAAAAATCGCTTGATGATTTTGCACTCGCAGCGCAGGGTTTTGGCAACGATGCGGACGCAATGGCGCAGATTTTTCAGGCTGCCGTCAAAAAAATGGACAGCCCCGAAGCCCTTGCCGAATTAAAGAAAAGCCTAACCGAAGTCGGGCAGAACGCAGGTTTGAGCGCGGAACAGATTGACCGCATTGCCCAATCCGCACCGCAAGCAGGTTTGGGTTTGGCGCAAATCAGCAAGCCTTTGGGCGAAGCCGAAAAAGCTGCCACAGCTTTGGGTGTGAGCTTGGAAAACGCCTTTGCAGGCAGCAGCCCAGCCATGCAAACTGCTTTAAGCCATTTCACAACTTTGCGCGGACAGTTACAAGAATTGTCGGCACAGGGTTTGGACACGGGTTTGATTTTGCAACAAAGTTTAGCAAAGCTAACCGAAACCGCGCAAAGCCAAGCCGATATTGATGCGCTCAAACAAAGCATTCAGAGCTTGGGGCAATCGGGTGCATTGAGTATGCAAGAAGTGGAACGCGCCATTTTAGCAACCGATGTTCGCTTGCAAGAACTCAAAGGCACAATAGACCCGACCGAAGCCGCTTTTAAAAAGCTGGGTATTCAAAGCCGCGAAAGCCTGCGTTTGGCAGCCGAAGAAACGCGCTTGGCGTTTGAAACCGTCAAAAATAGCGGTCAAGCCAGCACAACAGAATTGCAGAAAGCCTTTGAAAATACAGCTAATTCATTATTAACAAGTGGTGATGTAGCGCAACGTGCTTGGGTAGAAAGCCAAGCAGCTGCTTTTAATTACAAAATTGTGGTAGACGAAACAGGCAAAGCGGCTTTACAGGCAGCCAGTCAAACCAAAACAGCCGCGCAACAACAAATGGCTGCACATAAACAAACTGCTGATGCTGCACGACAATCAGCAAATGCCCAAAGTCAAGCCAATCAGCATCATATTCAATCTGCTCAAAAAGCGACCGAAGCCACCCAAAAACAGGGTAAGGCAGTCAGCGAGTTGGGACAAAAAGTGGATCAAACCTTACGCAAAACAGGAGGGTATCGTTGGTTGGGTACAGGGCAATGGTTGCCGAATTTGCGCCGCATTCAGGATATGCACATTGACATTAACCGTACGCTTGTCCAGTTAAATCGAGATATGGAAAACGGTGGCAATTTGGCAGCTTCATTGGCAAAGGCACAAGCCCATGCCATTGGCAATGCACATAAATTGGATAAGGCGACATTAAATCATTTACAGGCAGCGATAGATAAGGCAAGACAAAAAATGCAGGCTTTATCTGATGAGGCAGCAACAGCTCAGCTCAATGCAGAAAAGAAATTGTTGCAAGTGCAAGGCAAAGACGATGAGTTGGCAAAATTGGAACATCAAGAAGCCATCGATGCTTTACGCCAAAAGCAACAAGAAGCAAAAAAAATGGGCAACAATCAAGCGGTTTTCAGTTATGAAAAAGCGATTGCCGACACCGAAAAAGCGTTTTGGGAACAGCAAAAACGTCAAGAACAAGAACGATTTGAGCAAGAACTGAAATGGCGTCAAGAGCAGGAACAACAGCGCGAACAAGCCATACAAAAACAGCAGCAAATCATTGATGCACAAGTGAATGCTTTGGAAAAATTGCCTGTTGATGTGAATGTGAATGCGGATTTGAGTACATTAATTGATGTCTTTAAAAGCAAGGTTCAGGCGGGGTCGCAAAATGCAGTGCAACAGCTTTTAATTGAATTGACCCAGTCTTTATCACAACAACGATAAGGCTGCCTGAAAGCCTCATTCAAACCAGTTCAAAGGAAAAATATGAACAATAATTTGATTTTAAAAAGAAACGATACGCAAGAAAGCATTGAGTTGCCACAAGACCTGCGCTGGATTGATGAACACGATTGGAGCGCAATCGCGCAAACCTCGCCAGAGCGCACGTTGTCTGGCACACAAATCATTCAGCAAGGTGTGAAACAGGCAGGTCGCCCCATCACATTGTCAGCCGATTATGTTTGGCTGCCACTATCCACAATTCAAAAATTGCGCGACTGGACGGACATTCCCGAACTGAAAATGACCTATACACACTACGATGGACGCACATTTCAAGTGATTTTTGCGTTGCACGAGCAGGCATTAAAAGCCGAGCCTGTGCATTTTTCTACCCCAGAGCTTGCTGATGAGCGTTACACAGCAACAATCAAGTTAATCACAGTCTAAACAGGATTTAAAACATGAAACGCCACACCGCCATCACACGACAAGATTTAAAAATCTACAAATCCCAACGCCTGACCGACACCCCAGACGGCGGTGGCATGATGACCAACCAGCCGCTTGTGGGCGCAGACAACGAACTGTTTGAGCCCATCTCGGACGTAGACCGCACGATGGGCGCATTTGACACGCGCTTAATCTACCCAGCCGTGTTGCGCGATGACGACCACAAATTATTGGGCGCAAACGTGATTGTGTCGCAACCACCGCAAGCCGACAATGCCTCTATTTTGCTTGTGCCAGCCGACCACTACGGGCAAGAACGCGCCAGCATCATGGAACGCATTGAGGCATATCGCGTGCCGACTGTAGAAAACCGCATGACTTTATTGGGCACGCAGTTAAAAGGCAGCCGCTTGGTTCAGGTGTATCAAATGGTTACGGCGGCTTTGCCTGTGGTAGGACAGGTATTGGCTTTGCGCGTGATGGTTAATGGCGCACCTGTTTATGATTTTATTCGCATTGAACGTTTTAGCCACAGCATTGAAACTTATGAAGAAAACAATGTGGAATTTCAACGCCGTTTAATCAAAATGGTTACTCAACAACCATTGGAACGTGATTTTATTGGTACAGAACGTGTGAGCCGTCATGAAGTGTTGCCACCTGCGCGTGTGCTTGAGACACAGATTGCCGACAGCGCGAAATACTACGGCATCAAACCGCTTGCCCAGCCAATTGTGGCAGGTGCTGCCAGCCTGAAATTGCCCACGATTTATGAGCAACTTGTGCCTGTGTCGGTGGTGGAAACGCTCCTTGTTGATGATTGGGCGCAAGGTCGTGAAATGTGGATTGAAACGGGACCCAAACGCGTGATGATTGGCAATCAATATGTTTCAAAGGGCAAAAGCCTGTTTCTTGATACACCTATTTTACCCTTTTCAGTGCAATTGAGCGGTTATAAAGACGATGGTTCAGGCAGCCTCAAAGCGATAAACAGCGACCATGTGTTGAGCATTGATTATGCCAATGGGGTCATCAGTGGTTTTGGTGGGCAATGGGTTTCAGATTTACAAGCAACACCTGCGGTAAGGGTTCGCAATTATGCGTTTTCAGGCAGCATTACCATTGATGATACCAATATGGGAACGGCGTTTGCCCCAGAACCATTGCGTCCTGCACCTGCGCGTGGCAGCGTACAAGTGGCGTATCAGGTGGGACGGGAGTGGTACACCTTAACCGACAAAGGTGATTATGTATTACGTGATGAAACAGGTACATCTCGCGGTACGGTAACGAAAAATGGCAGTATTGTCATCAATTTGCCTGCACAACCTGATTCAGGCAGCAAAATTGTTTTTTCTTGGTGTCCGCATCAATTTTATCAGACCATTGACGAGCAAGACGCGGGCAATGTGATTGCACCGCAAACCCTGTCGCCTGAATTGACTTTGCCTGAAACACCCATGCCTAATTTAAAACCCAATAGCATCCGTTTAACGTGGCAAGGTGGTTCGGCACGCGATGATGGTCAGGGCAATTTGGTGGGCGATTGCAAAGGTACAGTCAATTATGCGGCAGGGCAGGTTTATCCCAAAGATTTGAATGCATCAGAAGTCCAATTTAGTGCGAAACAGTATATTGCGTCGCCCCAAACCACGTCCATTAAACCTGCTTTAGGGGCAAATGACATCACGATTTTGGCAGATGTCCTGCAAAAAGGCAGTCTGAAATTGGCTTTACACATTCAAAGACAAACAACGACAGGTTATCGTGCTGTTAATTTAGTCGGCACTTCACAATAATAAAGGAATACCTCATGTCCAATGTTTTTTTCAGTAACACCGATGAGGGCGCAATGGTTTTAACCGACAATGGCGCAGGACAACTGTTGCATGGCGGTAAACTCATCGGCGGCAGCGTGGATTATGGTACAGGCGAAATCCATATTCCGCATTCGGCTTTGCTGCGTGAAATGCACGAGCCGCTTTATACCGATTATCAAATCACTAAAGGTGCATCAACAACTTATGCGGTATTTGATAAACGCAAAACCGACAACGTGAGCATTGTGGGCGCAAGCGGTACGGTATCGCGCATTGTGGCTCCCGATACCCGTGATGTGGTGCAAACCGTACAAACTGGGCAGCAAACCTACGATATTTTACAAAATAAGCCCGCTCCTTGTTCTGTGTTGCTCAATTCGTGGGTATTTGAAATCGGCGGCATTCGCACGATAGAACGCAATGGGGTTTTATACCAAAATTTCAATCATGAAGAAGGCACAGGCAAAGTGGTGGGCAGTTTAAACGTTTCAGGCAGCCTGAAACTCAATGGGGCATCATTGCAAGGGAGCCGTGAAGTCAAAATCCTGCAAGGGGTTTGGGTATCGGGCGATTATCAGGTCAAGCAGTTTCATGGTCGCACCCAACTTGCGCCGATTAAGCCACAAAGTTTTACCGTTTACACCGAACACAATGGACAAACCTTAACAGGTAAAGCACAAGCCAATGAAACGCTTTCAGGCAACCTTTCGGGCAAAATTGAAACCGCCACAGGTTATTTTGAAATCATTGCCCCCGAACCGATTTCGCCCGACAGTTTGCGCTACAACGCGGTGGCGCAGTCCACCATTCCGCTTGACAGCACAATTATTGGCATCAATGCAAATCGCCTGCCACTAGACGGCAAAGTCCCCATTTTCAGAAAAGGCGACATGATCGTTATCGGCAACACCCAAGAACAAGATATTGGCAGTGCACATATTGCAGGGCAAAGCATTGAATTGCAGCGAAAAAACCTAGACCGCCTGTGCGTGTTGGACGCAGACGGCAAACACATCAATGCCGAACTCTACGATGAGAATTTGAAAGCAGGCACAATGACTTGGGCAACGCCACTTGATTTATCGCAATACAAAATGCCTTTGAAAACAAAGCAGATTTGGGAAGAAGAAAACCGCATTACCGATGTTGATGTTGTTTCAGGCAGCCTGAAATTGCAATTTGGCGTATCGCGTGATTATCCAGTTGAGAATACTTTTGTGAGCAGCGCGGTGTTGGGTGGCAATATGGAAGTACGCGCCACGCAACCGTTTAGCCAACAGGCTTGGACGAATGTGTGGCAAGACACGCGCATAGGCGAGCCGATACTTGCCAATTTGAATGTCGCCGATTACCCGATTGTGCTAACCAGCGATGGCGCGATTACCGAACGCTGGTTGCTTAAATTCAAAAACACCACGCAATTTCAGTTATTTGGCGAGCGTTTGGGCTTGGTTGCCGAAAGCGACATTTACAGCGACCTTGCCCCCATCAATCCCGCCACCAACAAGCCCTATTTCAGGCTGCCTGCGCTGGCGATGGGCGGTGGGTTTGCCGTGCAAAACTGTGTGCGTTTTAACACGACGGGTACGCCATTACCTGTGTGGGTTTTGCGAGCCGTGCAGCCCAGTGCCAAGCGCGAAATCCAGCGCGATGGGTTTGCGGTGTGTTTGCGCGGCAATGCGATTGAGTTGTAAATAAACTATTTAGCTTGCCTGAAAGCCCAATTCAGGCTGCTTGTCCAAAACACGA
This sequence comes from Alysiella sp., assembly GCF_030525755.1. GTDB lineage: Bacteria > Pseudomonadota > Gammaproteobacteria > Burkholderiales > Neisseriaceae > Simonsiella. Next base: position 6,860 of record NZ_JAUNEC010000040.1, on the reverse strand, counting down.
ACAAGGATTTTAAAAGATGTTTAAACCACACATTCCCCACAAATACCCCGTCCAAGTTTACCGCGCCAGCGATGTTGGCGCACCACAACTGAAAGCCGAAGCAGCCAGCCTGAAAACTTTACTTAAAACCTGCTTAATCAATGGCTATGGCGAAGGCGTAAACCGCAAAGAGCCACTTGGCTGGAAAATGTTTGAGGAAACGACAAATACAGTCGTGTTTCACTGTGATGCAATTGAAAACGTAGGCTTGAAAGTGGAGAACGGCGAGCAAAAATACGCCACCATCCATATGGTGGGTGGTCGGCGTTTTGAGCAGTATTTGGGTTATACGAAGCAAGAAGAAAATTATTTTGCTTATGCCAAAAGGTATGCCCAACCTAATGAGACACAAAATTGGGTTTTGGTGGGTTGTGAAGCAGGGTTTATTTTGATTTTGCCTGAGAACACAAAGCAGTCAAAAATTTTGTATTTCGGCAAAATCAATGGTTTATTTGATGATACGGGCAATATTGTTTGTTGTAATACATCGTGGTTTGGATACCAATGGTTTGAAACAGGCTATTTAAATGGTATGAGGGGACGCAAATACCCTTTAATGGTGCGTTCACAATGGCGTGAGGGCGGTACAGCACCTTTGTCGGTTTCAGAATGTTTCGTGCTTTCACCTTTTGAAAACACCACCGTGCCTTACCCCGATGCTTTATACCAAAATACCACTACCAGCACCCTTATCTTGGCTGAAAAAACAGGAGCAGTACGTGGTACTTTACCTGCCTTGTATTCTTGTTATCACGATTTACAAAATGTGATAACGGAATTGGATTTTGTGCCCATGTCAGATGGACAAAAATGGTTGAAATTGAACATCAGTGATGTGGGTGAAGCGGAACATTGTTTTGTTTTAAACATTGAAGAATGGGAAATTTGATGCTGTTTCATCAAAATCGTTTACTCAAATTGGGTGGTTATTTTTATGGCAAAGCATACATTGCAGGTCAAGGAGAAGGCATTGTTACCCGCAACGGTAAACCTGCATCTTTGCCCGTGTTTGCCTTAACCATTCCCAGTTTGGCAATCGCCGCCAAAACGTGGAGTTTCCCTGATGGGACGTATGTGTTATCCGATTTAGATAAGAATATGCAATACATTGTGTTGGCTTATGACCCAGCTGGGGATTATGAACCTGCCATTTGGTCGCACATCACACCTTATTCTCATGAAACCTAGCTTTTTTCAGGCAGCCTAAATATGCGAAGCAAACCCAAGCCACAGCAACTGTCATTGAGTTTAAATCAAAAACGACATAGACCACCATTGGCACGGTTTTTGCCTTTAAATTTGCGTCATGCCGATGATGAAAGCCAAGAACCACACAAACAAACCATCTCTTCGGCTTGGGACATTCATTATGATGAGCTTGATGATGTGGCTTTATATTGTGATGAGCAATATGTGGGACAAAGTTTGTCTGTTGAAAATGCGATATCACTTGTCCAAGTTAATGATGTATCACATTGTTTGTCAATTCAATCACTTGATTTGCAAATGGCAGTACAAACACATCAAAGTATTTGGCAAGACCCACTGCACATATCAGGCTGCCTGAAAAACCCAAGTGCTGGCTTAAAAAACATTAATCCAAGCATACAAGGCATTTGGCAGTCTTCTGTATCACAAAATATCCGTGCGAGCTTAAAACACAGTGCCATTGAAGCACAATATACTTGCCACACACAAAAAACCACACTTTCAGTCTGTCTTAAAACGTGTTTGCACTGGCAATACACAGGTCATGATGTGCACTCTTGTCAAAACACCCAAACAGGTTTTGCGCCACAAGCACCTTGTGAGTGGTATCCCATTGTGTTGTCGCCCTCCAAAGACCACAAAAAACGCCCTTGTGGTAATAAACCACAAAGCAATCGGGTCAAACTGAATTTGACACGGCGAAAATTGCCCATGTCGCCCAAAAATCTGCCCTTGCCATTGAGCTGCAATGTGGATTTCAAGCAAATTCCGCCATTGGACACTTATATGATTTTAAACAAAATTACCGCAAAATCAGGCGAAATTGAACTCAATCCCCTTTCAGCCAGCGCGAAAGCCGACATGAACGGCTATTGCTGGTTGTGTGAATTGACTTTGCCGCCTGACGAATTTTTTAAACTCGGTTTAGAACAAACCCAACTGGGTCAAGAAAAAATCATAGAACTCAAAATCAATGACGATGTGTTTGTTTTTATGGCAGAAAACATCAGCGACAACCGCAAATTCGCCCAGCGAAACTACACCATTTCGGGGCGCAGTTTAACTGCGAAACTTGGGGCTGATTATGCGCTGGGGCGACAGGGCGTGATTGAACAAGATTTGTATGCCAGCCAAATCGCGCAACAGCAAGTGGCGGATTTGGGTTTCAGTTTAGAGTGGCAAACGGTGGATTGGCTTATTCCGTCAAATACTTACACGCAAACGGACAAAAGCCCGATTGCCGTGATTATGGATTTGGCGCAAGCCTGTGGCGCGTTTGTCTATTCGCACCCCAGCGAGCCGAAACTGTTCGTTTTACCGAAGTGGCGTGAAGCTGCGTGGAATGTGCCGACCGCAAGCCCTGCTTTGATTGTACCGTCCAACATCATTTTGCAAATCAGTGGACAAAAAAACGTGCAGACACAGGCACATGGCGTATTTGTGTTTGGCACAGGACAAAGCGCGAAAGCCGCACACGTTACGCGACACGGCACGGACGGGCTGCCTGAAACATCGGCATTAAGTCATTCTGTTTACACGGATTTGATTGCGTGTGAGGCAGCAGGCATTGCCGCATTGAGCGAAACAGGCACACACAAAAGCGAAACCATCACTTTGCCCGTTGCCAAAAAATACAATCTCGGCATCGCCGAAATGGGGCGCGTGTGGCGGTTTAATGAGCCAAACGGTGCGTGGAACGCGGTCATTCAGGGCGTATCGGTTAGCGTGAGCGTGGAAGGCGATGTGCCAGTTGTGAAACAAACGGTGTCGGCTGACCGTTATTTGGGTTCATAAATCCCCTCTCCTGTGGGAGAGGGCTAGGGAGAGGGAACATGAATTTTTTACAGCAATTTCAAGCCATTTTTAATCAAGAACGGCGCGGCGTTGCCAAGCTGGTTGTGCAGAATTTGGACGGTACTTGGGAAGCACGCACATCAAGCGGCAATGCGCCCATACGCTTAACAGGCGTGGGTTACGAAGTTGGGCAAAATGTGTTTTACGACATGACCACGCGGCGCATTTTGGAAACCGCACCCAATGTGCAAGTGATTGAATTGCAAGTATGAAAGGGGCGATATGAGCTTTAATGTATCGGTCGTGCAAGCACCAAGTTGTGCTATGGTGAGAGCGTGAAAACGTTGCTTTGTGGCACAATGACTTTAATTGATGATATTGCTCCATAATTTGTACTGAAACGCATCAATGCACAAAGCAAAACGCCACGCAATATAATCGTGGCGTTTTAAGAAAAGACGGCGATGTGGTTTTGTATTGAGACTACGCCACCACACCCCAAAGCAGATTGAGCCTGCGTTCGGAAAGCCGCCACCTCTCGAGGTGAGCGGATTGTATCATCAAATCCACATAGAGCGCAAAACATGAACGCATTAAACCCCTTATTTTGTAAGGCTTGTAGCCGTAAAATTGGTGCGGCAATCGGCACTTATCGCATTGAGATTCAATGTCGCAGATGTAAATTGTTAAACCAATTTCAGGCTGCCTAAAAACCATTTTTCAACCCAGCGTACCTTTGCGTACCCAACAGCAAACGGTGCGTGTGTTTATCACAAGCACACGCCCGTTTTTATTTTTGGAAAGGACGCAATGAATGCACCAACCCCCATTCAATCCAAGCCCACAGTCGGCTCACTTTTCGCAGGCATTGGTGGATTTGACATCGGCTTTGAACGCGCAGGTTTCATCACAAAATGGCAAGTGGAAATCCACGATATCTGCCGCGCGGTGCTTGCCGACCGCTTCCCCCACGCAAGCCAACACACCGATGTGCGAACCTGCTTGCCCAAACTCACACCCGTTGATGTTATTGTCGGCGGCTTCCCCTGTCAGGACGTTTCAACAATGGGCAAAAGAGCGGGACTTTCAGGCCCGCGAACAGGTCTATTCTTTGATGCCATGCACATCGTCCAAACCCTCAAGCCGCGCTGGCTGGTATTGGAAAATGTCGTCGGTCTCATCTCATCAAACCATGGCAGAGACCTACAAACAGTCATTGAAACGCTTGCCCAATGCGGGTATGTGGGATTTTGGCGCGTGCTTGACGCTCGTTATTTCGGAATCCCCCAAAAACGCCGTCGCATATTCTTGGTCGCAGGTCATCACGAATACCCCCCATTGGAGTTTATGGACGACACCGGCGCAATGGAACGGGTATCTGGCCAGACTGAACCGAGCTCGTGCTGGGCGGATGCACAAGGTACTTTATTGGCAGGCATCGGCGATGGATACGGGGCAGCCACCATTGATTTATCGGGCAGCAATATCATCGCTGTTGCCAACGGACGGCATCAGATGGTTGAGCGGCAGCGAAAGATTGATGATGACGGGTTTCGCAGCGGATTGGCTCAAACCGACGCTGTCGAAGCTCGCTCTGCTGGAAATGCCGTTGTACCGCAAGTCGCGCAATGGATTGCCGAAAAACTGATTAAAACTTTTTAAATTCAAACATCTTAAAATCAGCGTACCCATGCGTACCTCATTCAAGAAACATGAAGGAACACGCATGAATTACACCCAAGCACCCCTGCCGTTCACGGGGCAAAAACGCCGATTTTTGAACCACTTTAAAACGCTTTTAAAACAGCATATTCCAAATGACGGCGAAGGCTGGACGATTGTTGATGCCTTTGGCGGTAGTGGCTTACTTGCCCACACCGCAAAACAAGTCTTGCCCAAAGCTCGCGTGATTTACAATGACTTTGATGGCTATTCAGAGCGTTTGCAAAATATCAATGATACCAACAAATTACGCACCATTATTGCTGATTTGCTGGCACATTATCCGCGCAATCAAAAACTTAATGACACACTCAAAACGGCGGTTCAGGCAGCCTTACAAGCCTTTGGTGGCTACATTGATTTGGATTGCGTGGCCAGTTGGTTGCTGTTCAGTGGTCGGCAAACAACTGATTTTCATGATTTAATTCACAATCACACTTATTATAATTGCGTGCGATTAAGCGATTATCCCGATGCAACAGGCTACCTGAAGGGTGTGGAAGTGGTTTCAAAATCGTATCATGAATTATTGCCCAAATTTCAAGATAATTCAAAGGCTTTACTTGTTCTTGACCCACCATACGTTTGCACCGCGCAAGGCTCGTATCGCAAAGCTGGCTATTTTGGCATGGTTGAATTTTTACGCTTGATGCGTTTGGTGCGACCGCCGTTTGTGTTTTTTAGTTCCACACGCAGCGAATTGCTTGATTATTTGGATTTTGTTGTGAATGAGAAAGCGGAAGGTTGGCAAAATCTTAAAGATTATCAAAAAATTAGCGTAAATGTTGTGATGAACAAAACGGCGCAATACGAAGACAATATGGTTTACAAATTTCAGGCAGCCTGAAAGTGAAAAAGCCGTTTCAAATCACAGCATAATGATTTGAAACGGCAATCTGTTTTACTGGGCTAAATGCAGCAGCATAATCCAGTAGGGTCGTGTGCTGGGTTGTTTAGTGCGTTGATATTCTTCTAAATATTCATAATAATTGTATTCTTGTTCAATCCAAGTATCTGCTGTTTGGGCGATGGCTTGTTCTAAATCTTGGGTTTCGTGGTACACAGCCAAAACATCTTGCCCAAATGCATAACCATCTGAACTGTCAAGAAAAAAGCCAATATGTCGGTGTAAATGAAATTGTACGCATCCTGAATGACTTAAAACGTCTGCGATTTGCTTGATGGCATAGGTAAACAAACGATGGGCTTGTTTTTGGGCTTTGCGTTGGTTGCCGTTGGTTTCTTTCAGGCTGGCTGCAAGCATGAGGCTGTAAAAGCTGTGTTCTAAATTTTGGCTGTATATCATGATGATTTCCTTGTGTTTTGTCATTTGATAAAGCGATATTGCCGTACTTCTTGCCAAGAGCCAAGTCTTTATTTTAGATTTAAATAAAAATAAAACAAGCACTTAAAATATTAAACTATTTTAAATGCTTGTTGATGACTTGTTCAGGATGAAACCTTAATTGCGTTCACGCCAATCCCAAACCGTCTGCGCGATAACGGTTGCGAAATCAACATCTTCGCCCATATTCATGCGGTTTTGAATATCCTGAACAAATGCCTGCACATTGTTGCCGTTCATCAATTTGTTGGTTTCGTTCAAACAATCTTGCAGGGCGTTGGTAATGGTTTCTGGGTTTACGTTCAAATGTTTCATGGTGTTTCTTTCTTAAAAAATCAATAAAAAATGGAAGATAAAAATTTAAATGGCGTTTCAAAAATAAGTTTCTGTTTTGTCTCCTGTTTTGTTTTTGATAGGACGATATTGTCGTACTTAATGCAAAGAGCCAAGCAACAATAGTGCTATTTGTGAAATGACAAAACCCATGCAAAAAGCATGGGTTTGTTTTCAATTTTGCATTTTTTTTGTCATGACAAAAAATGTGCTAAATTATGACAAAGCGAGCGCGATTTTATAGCACCCTAGGGAGTATCCTGTTTAAATTGAATCTATGATACAAGAGTTTGATGTGAAAAAGCTGCCCAAAAAGTGGAATATTCCCTTTTTCAGGCAGCTTCTATTTCAGCGATTTAACGATTAGCGTTTCAAATCATAGCGGTCAGCGTTCATCACTTTAACCCATGCAGCGGCG
>NZ_JAUNEC010000039.1 GCF_030525755.1 Alysiella sp. | reverse complement strand
ATTTAAAACAATAAACCATTTTTAGGCGGGGTCGTCTCCCGCCTTGATTTTTTTATCTCGCTTTAATTATGCCTTCCCCAGATTTGTTCCCCCAATTTGTTGCACAACTGCCTGATAATTGGCAGGACAAAGCCCTGTCTGTGGGTTTAAGTGGTGGCATGGATTCGGTGGTATTGTTGCATTTACTCTGTCGCACGCGTGTCGCGCAAAATTGGCAACTTACTGCCGTTCATGTGCATCACGGTTTAAATTCACAAGCAGACGATTGGCTAATATTCTGTCAAAAACTGTGCACCGATTGGCAAGTGGATTTTGTGGCACAAAAAGTACAAGTCCATTCTGCCGATTTGGGACTGGAAGCAGCTGCCAGACAAGCACGTTATGCGGTATTTGCCCAACAACAAACCGATGTTTTGGCATTGGCACATCATTTGAATGACCAGTTGGAAACCTATTTTTTGGCGGCATTGCGTGGCGGTGGTATACGGGCATTGTCAGCTATGCCTGTGCAACGTGAATGGTTGCCACACTCATTTAGGCTGCCTGAAAACACGTTCCCCTCTCTTTCAGGCAGCCTAGAAAGCACACACAATCCCATTATTTGGCGACCTTTATTGTCGTTTTCGCGTGAAGCCATTGCTCATTATGCTCAACAATATGATTTGAAATGGGTGGAAGACAGCAGCAATGCCGATACACAGTATTTGCGAAATTGGTTGCGTCATGATGTGCTACCACACATACAACAACGCCTGCCTCAATTAGCGGCACACATTTCAGGCAGTATCGCCCAATTGCAAGACGATTTGGCGATATTAAACGAAGTATTGCGAGAAGATGAAGCGCGGATTAGCGATGAATATGGGCGTTTACACATCACACAATGGCAAGCATTAAGCAGTGTACGCCGTCGTCAACAGCTGTTGCGTTTTGCCCAAAAACACGATTTGGGTACGCCAACACGCCACAGCATTGTGGATTTTGAACGCATTGTGTTAAAAGCAAAAACAGCAGAGTGGGCATTACCAAAGGGTAAGGCGGTACTTTATCAAGGTATGTTGTTTGCGTGGCAAAATCATTTGGCTGAACGTTGTTTGTGGTGTCGGCAAACATTTTCAGGCAGCCTAATGGAATTGGCAGCAGATTTAAACATGACTTTGGGAGATGCTCTGCCTGAAAGCACACGCAACTCAATATTTCATGTGCGTGTGGCGCGGCGAGACGATGTTTTTGTGTGGGCAGACGGACACAGAAAACAGGTTTTCCGTTTTTTACGCGAACAAGGTATTCCACCCTTTATGCGTGCATATTGGGCTGTGGTATGTGATGACACAGGACAATGCGTGGGGGTGGTCAATTTGTGGGGCAATTTATTGTACAGCCAAGCATTGCGTACTTTTCAGGCTGCCTGAAACAAAACATCAATCTTGCTGCCTGAAAACCGAATTTTCGCGTTTCAGGCAGCCTGTTTTCGTTTAAAATACGTCCACTTATTTTCAGATGAACACACCATGACCGCCTATCAAGTTCTCGCCCGCAAATGGCGACCCAAAACCTTTGCCGATTTGGTTGGACAACAACACGTTGTCAAAGCCCTACAAAACGCGCTGGACAAAGGGCGTTTGCACCACGCCTATTTGCTCACAGGCACGCGCGGCGTGGGCAAAACCACCATCGCCCGCATTTTAGCCAAAAGCCTCAACTGCGAAACCCCCAATCACGGCGAACCCTGTGGCGTGTGCCAATCGTGCCGCGACATTGATGCAGGGCGATTTGTGGATTTGCTGGAAATTGACGCTGCCAGCAACACGGGCATAGACAACATACGCGAAGTGCTGGAAAACGCCCAATACGCGCCCACAGTCGGCAAATACAAGGTGTACATCATTGACGAAGTGCATATGCTGTCCAAATCCGCGTTCAACGCCATGCTCAAAACGCTGGAAGAGCCGCCCGAACACGTCAAATTCATCTTGGCGACCACCGACCCGCACAAAGTGCCAATTACCGTATTAAGCCGTTGTTTGCAATTCGTTTTACGCAATATGACTGCGCAACAAGTCGCCGAACACCTGACCCACGTTCTGAAAACCGAACAAATCGTGTACGAACCAGCCGCTTTGGCACTTTTGGGACGCGCCGCGCAAGGTTCCATGCGAGACGCTTTGAGTTTGCTTGACCAAGCGATTGCCATGGGTTCAGGCAGCGTGCAGGAACGCGATGTGCGCGACATGATAGGCGCGGTGGACAAACGCTATCTCTATGAATTGCTGACTTTTTTGATGGAACAAGACGGCGAAAATCTCATCGCCAAAGCGCAAGAAATGTCCGCCAACGCCATTGGTTTTGACAGCGCGTTGAATGATTTGGCGATGTTGTTGCAAAGATTGGCGTTGCTGAAAACCGTGCCGTCCGCCATTGAAGCCGATGACCCCGAGCGTGAACGCTTGCTGCATTTGGCACAATATTTTAGCGATGAACAAATTCAGTTGTACTATCAATGTGTTATTCACGGTAAAAACGATTTGCCGCTCGCGCCCGATGAATACGCGGGTTTTGTGATGACGCTGTTGCGCATGTTGGCGTTTGCGCCCTTTGCCGCGAAAAGCACGCCACACAACGCCACCATTGAAGGCACGCAATTACACAATCCTGTGGGAAATGTCGCGCCAAAAAAGCAGCAACTGCCTGACACAAGTCATCAAACCTGTGTTCAGGCAGCTGATGATGTGCAGACTGTTAAGCTGCCTGAAAATACGGTTCACTTGGCAGAAACCATGCACAATAATATGCAATTGGTAGCATCGCTTGAAAATCATGATGCGTCTGTATCTGATGCTGTGGTTTTTTCAGGCAGCGTACATGATGAAAAACAGATGAAGCAGGCAGTTGATGAGACCAGCACTCAAAGTCAGGATATTGAACTTGAAGTTGCGACCATGCTGCCTGAAAATGAGGTGGACTGTATTTCAGGCAGCATCGGTGTGCATGCAGATGAAGTGGAAACATCTGAATTTTCTGGTAGCCATAGCCACGAAGATTATCCTGCATTTGATGACTTACCCATTTCTGCCTATGATGATGCACCCGATGAAATCGATTTATCCAATGAAGCCTCGCAAACCAATGATGCACATGACCCTATGCCTGAATTTGTGCGTGAAAATTGGGTCTTGATTACACGCCGTATTGGACAACAGATTTCTGTTGCACAAATGTTGCTCAACCACATGGCTTGGGTGGATTTTGCCGATGGAATATTGCATTTGGCGATTGTGTCGCAACACACGCGCAACACCGCCAAAAAAGAATATTTTGACCGCATTGCGGCGGCACTTTCCGCAGCTTATGGTTGCACAATTCGCATTCAAACTCGTGATTTTGAAGAGAACAAAGGCTGGGAAACGCCGTTTATGTATCGCAATCGAATCGCAGCTGAAAATCGTCAAAAAGCGCGTGAATCTATGGAAGCCGATAAAGCGGTGCAAGACATCATGCGTTTGTTTGATGCCAAATGGCAAGAAAACAGCCTGATTTTAAAAGAAGCCTGATTTTCAGGCAGCTTTAATGCTCAAATGCCCACTGATTTTCTGTGATGTTTTGATAAAATTGGCGTGTGAGCCAGTTATCTCACACGCCAATTTTCATGTGTCGCGCAAATAGATATGGTCGTAGAAGTGAAAAAGCACAACGTCTGCCGTGTACACACAGTACATAAGGGCGTTGGAAACGCTGTAATGCTTTTTCACTTCTGCGACCATAATCCTGACTTGTTGTGCATTTGGTATCATCATGTTTCTTTCTCACGCCTGATTTTTTAGATTATGTCTCACAAAGAAAACTGTTTCCATTGTGGTTTGCCTGTTCCAGAGCAATTGGATTTACCCATTGTTTATGAAGAACAAAATCGTCCTGCCTGTTGTGCTGGCTGTCAAGCGGTCGCGCAAGGGATTATTGATGCAGGTTTGGGCAACTATTACAAAAACCGAACTGCCAATGCAGGTAAAGCCTCGTTACCACCCGATGAAATTTTGGCGCAACTGAAATTATATGATTTGCCCGAAGTTCAAGCTGAATTTGTGGAGACGCTGCCTGAAAATGAGAAAGAAGCCATGTTGATGTTGGAGGGTATCACTTGCGCTGCTTGTGTTTGGTTGATTGAACAGCAACTGATGCGGCAAATGGGTGTGCTTAAAGTGGAACTTAATTACAGCACCGAACGTGCACGGGTACGTTGGAACGACAGTCGCATACAATTGTCTGATATTCTGGGTTTAATCCAAAAAACAGGTTATGCGGCTTCGCCTTATGATGTACATAAAGTGGAAGAGACCGCACAACGCGAACGCAAAAAAATGCTGATTCGTTTGGCTGTAGCGGCTTTGGCGAGTATGCAGACCATGATGTTTGCGCTGCCTACTTATTGGTATGATGACATTGAACCACAACATTTGTCCATTTTGCATTGGGGCGCATTTTTGATGGTTTTACCTGCCATGTTTTATTCGGCACAGCCGTTTTTTGCAGGCGCTTGGCGTGATTTTCGCAATAAGCGCACGGGCATGGATAGCCCCGTTGCCATTGCCTTGACACTCACATTTATTGCGGGTGTGTCCGCGTTATTGAGCAATGCAGAGCAGGGCATGTATTTTGAAAGCATTGCCATGTTTGTGTTTTTTCTTTTAACAGGGCGATTTATGGAGCATTCGGCGCGGCGCAAAGCAGGCAGTGCCGCAGAACGTTTGGTTAAGTTGGTGCCTGCTTTTTGCCATAAATTGCCTGATTTTCCCAATGAAAACAGCGAAGAAGCAGCGGTGGTTTCGGTTCGGGTAGGCGATATTTTGTTGGTGCGTGCAGGAGAAATTGTGCCTGTTGATGGTGTGGTATTGCGTGGTGAAAGTGAAACCAATGAAGCCATGCTCACAGGCGAAAGTGTGCCTGTTGCCAAGTTTTCAGGCAGCATTGTAACCGCAGGTACACTCAATCTGACCAGTCCACTCATCATTCAGGCGCAACAAGTCGGCAAACAAACGCGTTTGGCGCACATTGTGAAATTGCTTGACCGTGCTTTATCGCAAAAACCGCGTTTGGCAGAATTAGCAGAAAAATACGCTTCGGGTTTTACCTTATCGTTGATTGTGATGTCTGTTCCTACTTTTTTGGTTTGGTGGTGGTATGCCGATGCCGAACAAGCCTTGTGGATTACCGTTTCTTTATTGGTCATCACTTGTCCTTGTGCTTTGTCTTTGGCAACACCAGCCGCATTGGCTGCCAGCACAGGACGTTTGGCAAATCAAGGGATTTTGGTGGCGCGTGGTCATGCTTTGGAAGGTTTGGCGCAAATTACCGATGCGGTGTTTGATAAAACAGGCACGCTCACGCAGGGTAAATTAACGGTGGTGCAACAGCTCAATCTTTCAGGCAGCCTGAAAGACGAGGACATCATTGCTGTGGCACAGGCTTTGGAGCAACATTCAGAACATCCGATTGCGCATGCCATTTTGGCATTGCCTGTACCATATTCTGCACAATCTGTCGTTTTGAATCAGCATCAAAATACCGTTGGACAAGGCGTATCGGCAGAAATCATTTGGGGTGATGAAAAGCACACTTGGCGCATTGGTAAACCCGATTTTGTGGCGCAACTTTCAGGTAGTCTGCCTGAAACCATCACACAATTGGCACAACAAGGAAGCGTGATTGCTCTGGGTAATCAACACGGTTTTCAGGCAGCCTTTCTGTTACGGGATACGGTTAAACCAGATGTGGCAGCCGTATTGCAAAAACTGTCGCAACAACACATTCAATTGCATATTTTAAGTGGCGACAATCAAGCTGCGGTATCACAATTAGCCCATGAATTGGGCATCAAACATTATCGTGCCACTGCCACACCTGAAGACAAATTGGATTATGTGCAAAATTTGCAGCGCAATGGTAAACGTGTTTTGATGTTGGGCGATGGCATTAATGATGCGCCTGTTTTGGCGGCGGCAGATGTGTCGGTAGCAGTAGCGGGCAGTGCTGATGTGGCACGCGATGGTGCCGATGTGGTCTTGCTCAATGAGGATTTGCATGCTTTGCCTGTGATGTGTCATCAAGCCAAGCGCACTCATCAAATCATTCGTCAGAATTTAGGGTGGGCAACGGCTTACAATGTGATTGTGATTCCTTTGGCGATATTCGGTTACGTTACACCATGGATTGCAGCACTTGGTATGAGCAGTAGCTCATTGATTGTGGTTTGGAATGCCTTGCGTTTACGAAAATGAACCATGAAGTCATCATGTTGTGGGCGACTTTGCTGTTTTCTGCATTCACATCTGCCACTTTTTTACCTGGCACATCTGATGTGGCTTTTACCGCGTTTGTTGCCCATTATCCCGAATGGCAAATCATGGCTTGGCTGACAACAAGCATGGCAAACAGCTTGGGCAGCATGGTTTCTTATGCAATGGGCAAAATGCTGCCTGAAAAAAGCATAAAAAAAATTCCAGTTGCTACTTTACAACGTTTACAAAAATACGGTGCAACAACATTATTCTTGGCGTGGTTACCGATTGTGGGCGATGCCTTGCCATTGGCTGCTGGCTTTTTGCGTTTACCCATTTGGCAATGTGCTTTATTCATTGCATTGGGGAAATTCGCCCGTTACGGGGCTTTATTGTGTGGTGTAATGTGGTTTCAGGCAGCTTAACTGTGAAAATACTTAATTGTTTGTTGGCGGATAACAGTACCTCTATGGATTATCGCCATGAATGTTTAGATGCAAACGACAGCATTCGTTTGGCTCAATCGCCTAAATTGGCGCAAAATATGGATTGGCGCGTGAGTCGTTTTTTGAAACAGAAAAGCCCTGAACCCATTTTGTCTTTGTCGCACAGCAGGGGAAGGGCAGCAATATTGTCCAGTAACACAAAAATGGTGTGTGGTGTGGACATTGAAACCGTGAAACAGCGTGATTTTGTGTCCTTATCGCAATGGATTTGTAGCCCATCAGAACGTGATTTTTTGGCACATCATGCTTGGCAGGCAGTTGCATTCTATCGTTTGTGGTGCATCAAAGAAGCTCTGATTAAAGCTGCCAATTTATCTTTTCCTGCGGATATGCCACAAGTGGGTTATTGTTTTCATCAAGATAAGCATATGGGTTTACACATTCAGGGGCAAACAAATTGGGCAGGTGTCAGCGGATTATGGGGAGAAGATGCGGTTTTGGCATGCGTGTGGCAAGGCAATAATGTGTCGTGGCAGGTCAAAATATGGGGCGAAACAAGCAATTTGCATGAACTTTACTTTTTTCAGGCTGCCTGAAAAACATGGTGTTTTCAGGCAGCCTGTTGTGTTGTCAAAATGATATTTTGGGCGGATTTTGTGCCATCGCAGCTGAATCAGGGATAGTCAATAATACCGCATCTTGCGTATGACCAAACCAAGCAGCAATCAAATTATGTGGAAACATTTGTCGCAAAGTATTGTAAGACATCACCGCGTCATTGTAGGCTTGGCGTGCAAATGCCACACGATTTTCGGTACTGGTGATTTCTTCGGAAAGTTGGCGCATATTTTCTGCTGCTTGCAATTCTGGATAGGCTTCCACTTGTATCATTAAACTGCGTACCGCTTGCGTAAGCGCATTTTCCGCTTCTGCCAATGCAGCAATACCTGTTGCATTTTCGGGCAAAGCCTGTTTCAGGCAGCTTGCAGCATGATTGCGTGCTTGGGTTACTTTTTCCAAAGTTGTGCTTTCGTGTTGCAAATAAGCGCGAGCGGTTTCCACCAAATTGGGAATCAAATCATGGCGTCTTTTCAGTTGCACACCAATTTGAGCGAACGCATTTTGACACGCATTACGCCCCAAAACCAAGCGGTTGTAAATCAAAATGCCTGTCCCCAACAAAATCAATAAAACCACAGCAATTGTCATTTTTTTCTCCCTGAAAGTGTTAAAATCACACACCATAAATATAACACAGAAAGCCCACACCATGACCATACTCGCACTCGAAAACGCCAGTTTCGCGGTCGGACACGTTCCGCTTTTGGACAAAACCTCGTTTCAACTCAATCAGGGCGAAAAAGTCGGCTTGATTGGGCGCAATGGCGCGGGCAAATCATCGCTGCTGAAAATTTTGGCAGGCGTGCAAAAATTGGACGATGGGCAAATCATTGTGCAAAATGGGTTGAAAATCGTGTATGTGCCGCAAGAAAGTTTCTTTGAAAATCAAGATACTGTGTTTGATGTGGTGTCGGCGGGATTGGGCGAATTGCGCGATGTGTTGCGCGAATATCATCGCGTGAGTTTGGCTTTGGAGCAAAATCACGATGAAAATTTAATCAGCCAACTCAACGATTTGCAAAACCAAATTGAGGCGCAAAACGGTTGGCAATTTGACGCGGCAATCAAGCAAACAATCGGCGAACTTGGGCTGCCTGAAAATGAGTTAATCGGCAATTTGTCGGGCGGACAAAAAAAGCGCGTGGCATTGGCACAAGCGTGGGTACAAAAACCCGATATTTTGCTGCTGGACGAACCGACCAACCATTTGGACATTAACGCGATTATTTGGCTGGAAAACCTGTTGCAAGGCTTTTCAGGCAGCATGGTGGTGATTACCCACGACCGCCGTTTTTTGGACAACATCGCCAAGCGCATTGTGGAATTGGACAGGGGCATTTTGCGTTCGTATGAAGGCAGTTTCCGCCAATATTCGGAAAAAAAAGCGCAAGAATTGGCGGTGGAAGCCGAACACAATCGCCTGTTTGACAAATTCCACGCCCAAGAAGAAGTGTGGATACGCAAAGGCATTGAAGCGCGGCGCACCCGCAATGAAGGGCGTGTTCGCCGTTTGGAAGAATTGCGCAAACAACGTGCCGCGCGGCGTGAGCGCGTGGGACAAGTCAATTTCAAACTGGACGCAGGCGAAAAAAGCGGCAAAATCATTGCCGAATTGGAAGACGCGAGTTTCCATTATCCCAACAAAAAAATCATGGAACGTTTCACGACCGTGATTCAGCGTGGCGACAAAATCGGCTTAATCGGTGCAAATGGCGTGGGCAAAACCACGTTTTTAAAGCTGATTTTGGGCGAATTGCAGCCGACTTTCGGCAAAATCCGCTTGGGCAGCAAGCAGGAAGTGGCGTATTTTGACCAATTCCGCAGCGCGTTGAACGAAAACGACACGGTGTTTTACACCTTGGGGCAGGGCAACGATTTTGTGGAAGTGGGCGGCAAGAAAAAACACGTCATGAGTTATTTGGAGGATTTTTTGTTCCACCCAGCGCGGGCGCAATCGCCTGTTTCATCGTTGTCGGGTGGCGAGCGCAATCGTTTGTTGCTGGCAAAATTGTTCACGCGCCCTGCCAATATTTTGGTGCTGGACGAGCCAACCAATGATTTGGACATTGACACGCAAGAATTATTGGAAGAATTGTTGCGCGATTACGCTGGCACGGTGTTTTTGGTGTCGCACGACCGCGAATTTTTGGACAATGTGATTACGCAAAGCATTGTGTTTGACGGTTCAGGCAGCCTGAAAGAATATGTGGGCGGCTATCAGGATTATGTGGACGCCAAACAGCGCGAAGACAAAATTCAGGCAGCCGTGTTGCCCAAAAATCAAACTGAAAATCAAGAAATTAAGGAAAAACCGAAAGCCAATCGCACGGTCAAATTGTCGTACAAAGAGCAACGCGAATTGGACGCGCTGCCCGATGAAATTGCGGCTTTGGAGGCGGAGCAAGCGGAGTTAGCCGAACAGTTGTCCAATCCCGATGTGTTTAAAGATTACGAAAAAGCAGGCAGCCTGCAAAGTCGTGCCGAAGAAATTGAATTGATTTTATTGGAAAAATTGGAACGTTGGGAAGTGTTGGAACAGAAACAAAATGGGGTGGTGTGAGATTGAGTCATGCTGAATGGTAGGTATTTAGGCTGCCTGAAACCATAAAGGTATGGTAGTAGAATTCAGAAGCTGTGTTCATAATCTTGAATACTGCCTTGTATTCGCAAGCATGGTCAATAAAATCAAGCCATCAATCTTACGAACACAGGTTCTAAAAAGCACTATGGTGTTGCCAACACCCTTGTGTACAGCGTACTCGGCTCTTGTTGTCCCTTGTATTGCTTTTTCATTTCTATAACCATACTGTTGATGTGATGATGAAATATTATGACAAGCCAGCATTATATTGGGCGCTTTGCCCCTAGTCCCACAGGATTGCTGCACATTGGTTCGCTTTTAACTGCTTTGGCTTCTTATGCCGATGCGCGTGCCAATGGGGGACTTTGGTTATTGCGTATGGAAGACCTTGACCCACCACGTGAAATGGTAGGTGCGGCAGAGCATATTTTGCGGACTTTAACGGCGTTTGGTTTTGAATGGGACGGTGAAGTGGTTTACCAAAGTCGCCGTCATGATGTATATCAAGAGGCATTAAGGGATTTAATAGAACGCGCTTGGGTGTATCCTTGTCGTTGTTCACGCAAAACATGGCATGCGGCAGCACGAATGGGTTTAGATGGTTTTGTTTACAATGGTGCGTGTGCGAAGCAAGATTTGCTTTTCAGGCTGCCTGAAAGTATAAAAAATGTTGCGTGGCGTATGCGTGTACCTGATGCACAAATCGGTTTTGATGATGCGATTGTAGGGCATTACACACAAAATTTGGCGCGTGATATTGGCGACTTTGTGTTATTGCGTGCCGATGGATTTTGGGCTTATCAGTTGGCGGTGGTGGTGGACGATGCAGAGCAGGGTATCACTCATATTGTACGCGGTCAGGACTTATTGGTTTCTACACCACGTCAAATTCATCTACAACGCTGCCTGAATGTGCCTATGCCACACTATGCCCATTTGCCACTTTTAACCAATGCACAGGGACAAAAATGGTCCAAACAAACGCTTGCGCCTGCTTTGGATTTAAGTTATTGCGAGCAATTGTTGCGCCAAGTGATGCGCTATTTGAATCTACCACCTGCGCCCGAAGTGGATAAACCGCGTGATTTATTGGATTGGGCGGTCAAGCATTGGCGGATTTCAGCTGTACCTCAATTTGCCATCAATACCGAAACCGATTTTCAGGCAGCCTGAAATGCCAAGTTGTCTATTTTAAATAACCCTATTGGGAAAGCACAGTAATGAATCTAACCGAAACCCAAATCAGCAGCGAAACCCTTGTTGCCAATACTTTCCTTCACATCAATCGCGACCGCATTCGTTTGCCCAATGGCAATGAACACGAACGCATTGTGGTGCGCCATTCGGGTGCAGCTTGTGTATTGGCAGTAACCGATGAACAACAAGTGGTTTTGGTACGCCAGTGGCGTTATGCTGCGGGACGTATTTTATTGGAAATTCCAGCAGGTAAATTGGACAATGGTGAAGACCCAGAACAATGCGCTTTGCGTGAATTGGGAGAAGAGACACCTTATACCGCGCAAAAATTGGAAAAAATCATGGCATTTTATTCCGCACCAGGATTTTGTGATGAAGTTTTGCACCTTTATCGTGCCATAGGTTTAACGCCAAACAGCACTTTAAAACCCGATTGTGATGAATTTGTAGAGACCGTATTACTGGACAAAAATGCCGTACGTCAAGCCATTAAAAATGGTGAAATTTGTGATGCCAAAACTTTGATTGCCCTGCAATTTTGGTTGGCAGAGGCTGCCTGAAAGTACCAATGATGAAGATGAACATGCGTATTACCCCCATTGCTGCTTTGCAAGACAATTACATTTGGTTACTGGACAATGGCAGCCATGCTTTATGTATTGACCCTGGGCAAGCAGAACCCGTATTGGATTTTGTACGGCAACACCGTTTACAGTTGGACAGTATTTGGCTGACACACTTTCATCATGACCATATTGATGGTGTGGCTGAATTGGCACAGCAGTTTTCCCAAGTGGCAATTTACGGTGCAAGTGATGTTCAGGCAGCCTTATCACCATTATCCATTCATACTGTTGGTGAAGGAAGCTGTGTGAAATGGCACAATATTACAGCTCAAGTTTGGCATACTGCAGGACATACCGAGCAGCATTTGAGTTATTTGCTTGATGTTTCAGGCAGCCTGCACGTTTTTTGTGGTGATACTTTATTTGCCGCAGGTTGTGGACGTGCTTTCACGCAACGTCCTGATTGGTTGTATCACAGTCTGCAACGATTCAATACGCTGCCTGAAAACACCTTGTTTTATCCCGCTCATGAATACACAGCGTCCAATTTACGTTTTGCTGTGCATCTGGAACCCGATAATGCCCAGATTCAGGCAGCCTTAATTGCAGCATACAATACGCCAACTTTACCCACCACTTTGATGCATGAACGCCAAATCAATCCTTTTTTGCGCGTACATTTGCCCTCAATTCGCCAACAAGCCGAGCATTTTTCAGGCAGCACATTAAACGATGAAATGGCAGTATTTACGGCGTTACGTGCATGGAAAAATGTATTTTAAATAACCATATTACTCCGTAAAATCATGAATCAAAAACATAAAAAAGCCATTTTAATTGCCTTATTGCTCCTGTTTTTTGCAAGCATTAAATTGATAATGTTGAACTGGTGGCAAAAACAACAAGGCAATCCAGCCATTGTATCTGACACGGCTTGTCGCATCACGCAAAATTCTTGTGAATTTGAACATGGACAAAGTTTGGCTTTGCTTGGCGTGGCAGACAATCAAACCCCTTTTATTGCCGAAGCACGTGGGATTCCAGACCATGTACAAAAAATCACTTTGTCATTTTCCATGCGTGATATGGACATGGGTTTTAACCGTTTTGAGTTGCAAAAACAAGGACAAGGTGTTTGGCGTTTGGCGCAAATCCATTTGCCACTTTGTACCGCAAACCGTCATGATTGGACAGTAGAGTGGCGTGTGGACGAACAAAAATACACGGCAGATTTTCAGACCACATCTCAAAAATAACATACCACAAAGGGCAGATGATTTTCTGCCCTTTGTGATTTTGTAAAAACAAAATTTCGTTATTATTTCATGTATAGTGAAGTAAAATAAGAAAGATGCAAGGCGACCACGCTCGCCGTGTATAAATCATACATAAGGGCGTGAGCAACGAAGCAGATTTCTCATTTTAGTTTACTATATTTAATGACAATAGAGTTTGCAACACCTCTTCGGCATGACCTGCTACTTTCACTTTGCGCCATTCATGTGTGATTGTGCCATTTGCGTTCAAAACAAAAGTACTGCGTTCAATGCTCAAATGCTCTTTACCGTATAATTTTTTCATTTTTAAAACATCAAATTGCCGACAAACCGTTTCATCTGCATCACTCAATAAAGGAAAAGCAAAACCCTGTTTGGCACAAAAATTTTGATGTGTTTTCACACTGTCGCGCGAAATGCCTACAACAGCATAACCTGCTGCCTGAAATTCAGGCAGCAAACGATTGAAGTCCAAACCTTCTGTCGTGCAGCCAGGTGTATTGTCTTTGGGGTAAAAGTACAGCACCAAAGGCAAATTGGCTTGACTATCAAAAATCGTTCCGTCCGAAGCGGGCAGGGTAAAGTGGTAAGACATACTGTTCTCCTAAAATAATCTGAAAAGATGCATTCTAATATAAATTTGATTTAAGTCAGATTGATTTACGCGATTATCGGTCAAAATTTAGAATAAAAAATCAGTTCTCTAATTTTTGTTATTGGGGTAACAGGTTGCCTGAAACAAAGTTCAGCGTAGTTAAAATACAACCCAAATTGACAAAGCCATTGTAAAGGTCAAATATGCAAAATCCATTTCCAGCTTTAAATATTCGTGGCAAAAATTTGATTCCCATTGTACAAGGCGGTATGGGTGTAGGCATTTCTGCATCTCGTTTGTCCAGCGCGGTAGCGCGTGAAAATGGCATCGGCACCATTGCCAGCGTGGACTTGCGCCATTTACACGAAGATTTGCTGGAAGAAAGCAAAATCAATCCAAGCGATGAGAAATACACACACCTGAATTTAATCGCGCTTGACCGCGAAATTCAGGCAGCCAAAGTAAAAAGCGAAGGTCGCGGCATGATTGCCGTAAACGTGATGAAAGCAGTGAAAGACCACGCCGTTTTGGTGCGTCAAGCCTGTGAAAGTGGCGCAGATGCGATTGTGATGGGAGCAGGTTTGCCTTTGGATTTGCCAGAATTGGTGGGCGATTATCGCAAAGATGTGGCATTGTTCCCGATTTTGTCCGAATCACGTGGCATTGGCATTGTATTAAAGCGTTGGATGAAAAAAGGCGTTTTGCCCGATGCAATTGTGATTGAACACCCTGCTCATGCCGCAGGACATTTGGGTGCTGCAACAGTAGCTGGCGTAAACGATAAAAAATTTGAATTTAAACGTGTTTTGGAAGAAACTTTTGAATTGTTTAAACAATTGGATTTGGAACGCGAAAAAATCCCCTTGATTTTGGCTGGCGGTATGGCAAATTTCCAAAAAGTATCCACAGCACTCAAAGAATGGGGTGCGAATGCTGTCCAAATTGGTACCGCATTTGCCGTTACCAAAGAAGGCGATGCACACATCAATTTCAAAAACACATTAGCAGGTGCTGGGCGTGAGCAAGTGGTTGAATTTATGTCGGTGGCAGGACTGCCTGCACGTGGCGTTGCGACCAAATTTTTGTCCAACTACATCAAGCGCGAAGAAAAATTGCAAGCCAATGCCAAAGCCGACCCACGCCGTTGCACACAGGGCATCAACTGTTTGACAACTTGTGGTTTGCGCGATGGCTTACCCAATGCAGGGCAGTTTTGCATAGATTTAAAACTGGCAGAAGCGTTTCGCGGTGAAGTAGATAGAGGACTGTTTTTTCGTGGTAAAGACCCATTGCCTTTTGGTTCTGCCATTAAATCGGTGCGTGAAACGGTGGAATACCTTTTGTATGGTCGAATTGCCTACGGTTAAGTTTAATGTGAACTTGGGATAAAATAATTTATGGTCGTTTAAAATACAGTTGTCTCAAATACAAATAGTACGGTGTTAGCAACGCCGTAGTGCTTTTGCAGTTCTGCAATTATTAAGATTTTGTCGTAGAGAGATACTTACTTTTTGGTGTACTGACGATGGATTTTCAGGCTGCCTTTATGTATCAAGTTGCCTAAAAAAGGCTTATTGATGAAATGGGACTTTTTGATTGTGAAAAACTGTTGAAGCAAGTGATTGCCTTGTGGCACAATATTTGGCTTCATTTTTGCCATTATTTAAGGATACCCAAACCATGTCCATCCAAGATGTTGTCCGCTTAATTGAAGAAAACGATGCTCGTTTTGTTGATTTGCGTTTTACCGATACCAAAGGAAAACAACACCACTTTACCATTCCTGCACACATTGTGTTGGACGACCCAGAAGATTGGTTTGAAAATGGTCAAGCATTTGATGGCTCGTCCATTGGTGGTTGGAAAGGTATTCAGGCTTCGGATATGCAAATGCGTCCCGACCCTGCCACAGCATTTATTGACCCATTTTTTGATGACGTTACCGTTGTGATGACCTGTGATGTGATTGACCCAGCCGAAGGTAAGGGCTACGACCGTGACCCACGTTCCATTGCCAAACGCGCCGAAGCTTATTTGAAATCATCAGGAATGGGCGATACCGCTTATTTTGGGCCCGAACCCGAATTTTTTGTGTTTGACGGCGTAGAATATGAAACCCATATGCACAAAACCCGTTTTGAAATCACATCAGAAAGCGCTGCATGGAGCAGCGGTTTACATTATGACGGGCAAAATACAGGACATCGTTCTACTGTCAAAGGTGGTTACGCCCCAGTTGCACCGATTGACCAAGGACAGGATTTGCGTTCGGCAATGGTCAATATTTTGGAGCAAATCGGCATTGGTGTAGAAGTGCACCATCAAGAAGTGGGTACAGGCAGCCAAATGGAAATCGGTACACGCTTTGGTACTTTGGTGCGCCGCGCTGACCAAACCCAAGACATGAAATATGTGATTCAAAATGTGGCACACAATTTTGGTAAAACCGCAACCTTTATGCCCAAACCTTTAATGGGCGACAATGGCAGTGGTATGCACGTTCATCAATCCATTTGGAAAGATGGTGTCAATCTGTTTGCAGGTGATGGTTATGCAGGTTTGAGCGACACCGCTTTGTATTACATTGGAGGTATCATTAAACACGCCAAAGCCCTTAATGCAATTTGTAATCCTGCTACAAATTCTTACAAACGCCTTGTGCCACACTTTGAAGCACCTGTGAAACTGGCATATTCTGCCAAAAACCGTTCTGCTTCCATTCGCATTCCATTTGTGAACAGCGTGAAAGCACGTCGCATTGAAGCACGTTTTCCCGACCCTACTGCCAATCCATATTTATGTTTCGCGGCGTTGTTAATGGCGGGTTTGGACGGCATTCAAAACAAAATCCACCCAGGCGACCCTGCAACAAAAAACCTTTATGATTTACCGCCAGAAGAAGATGCACAAGTACCAACTGTGGCGGCGTCTTTGGAGGAAGCATTGGAAGCTTTGAAAGCAGACCATGAATTTCTACTCAAAGGTGGTGTGTTCAGCAAAGATTGGGTGGAAAGTTACATTGCGTTTAAAGAAGAAGATGTGCGCCGCATTCGCATGGCACCCCACCCGCTTGAATTTGAAATGTATTATTCTCTGTAAACTTGTTTCAGGCAGCCTTCCATGTAAACATTAAAGGCTGCCTGAAATGCCATTTACCATGTTCAGGCAGCCTGAAACGCTAAAAACTGTGTATAATACGCGGTTTTTCATTTAGAACCTGTATTCATTATCTCGATGGTTTGATAGTGGTTTTCTATAGCCTAATCACGCGCCTACTGAGTTGAATTGCCATGATTGATAGAGTCGCTATCAATATGAAAACGAATTGATGAGTTTCACTAAAATTCGCCTTGTATTTCCATGATTTCGCAATCAAAATCCATCTATCAATCTTACAAATACAGTTTCTTATTATTCAACAATATTTTAATCAGCAAAGTAAAACATGAAACAAATCCGCAACATCGCCATCATCGCCCACGTTGACCACGGCAAAACC
>NZ_JAUNEC010000038.1 GCF_030525755.1 Alysiella sp. | reverse complement strand
GTGATGGCTTCGGCAGTCGCGTCCACCGTGCTGATGCCCAAATCGCTTGCCATAATCCGCAATTTGTGGCTTTCCACCAGCGTTTTCACGGCTTGTTCAGGCAGCCCGAAACGGTCTATGAGTTCTTCAAAAATATCGTTGATTTGATTGATGTTTTCGCAAGTTGCCAAGCGTTTGTACAGCACCAAACGTTCGTGAATATCGGGGCAATAGCTTTCAGGCAGCAAAGCAGGTGCGTGGAGCTTGATTTCCGTGTTCACACCCAAAGGCGCGTCCAAATCAGGCACACGCCCTTTTTTCAACTCGCGCACGGCTTGTTTCAACATTTCCGTGTACAAAGTCAAACCCACCTGCGCCATTTCGCCCGATTGTCCCTCGCCCAAAATTTCGCCTGCGCCGCGAATTTCCAAATCTTGCATGGCAAGCGCGAAACCTGCGCCCAATTCATCGGCAGCCGCAATCGCGTCCAAACGTTTTTGCGCGTCTTTGCTGACAAATTCACCTGTAAAAAGATAAGCATACGCCTGATGATGACTGCGCCCCACACGCCCACGCAACTGGTGCAACTGGGCAATACCGAATTTGTCGGCACGATTGATGATAATCGTGTTGGCATTGGGAATGTCAATGCCCGTTTCAATGATGGTGGAACAGAGTAAGACGTTGAATTTCTGTTGCAAAAATTCGCGCATGACCTGTTCCAATTCGCGTTCGCGCAACTGTCCGTGTGCCACGCCAATGCGGGCTTCGGGCAAGAGTTCTGCCAATTTTTCTCGCATATTTTCAATGGTTTCCACTTCATTGTGCAGGAAAAACACCTGTCCGCCACGTTTCAATTCGCGCAACACGGCTTCGCGCACGCTGCCATCACCAAAGGGTTTAACAAAAGTTTTCACGGCAAGGCGGCGCGATGGCGCGGTGGTAATCAATGAAAAATCGCGCAAACCCTCCAAAGCCATGCTCAATGTACGCGGAATGGGCGTGGCGGTCAGCGTGAGCATGTCCACATTGGCGCGAAGGCGTTTGAGTTGCTCTTTTTGGCGCACGCCAAAGCGGTGTTCTTCATCAATGATGACCAAGCCCAAGTTTTTAAACGCAATATCATCTTGCACCAATTTGTGTGTGCCGATGACGATGTCCACCGTGCCATCTGCCATGCCAGCGAGTGTGGCTTTCGTCTCTTTACTGCTGTTAAAACGCGACAAAGCTGCCGTTTTAACGGGAAAATCGGCAAAACGGTCGGCAAAATTTTTCGCGTGTTGCTCCACCAGCAAAGTGGTGGGTGCGAGTACCGCCACCTGTTTGCCACCCATCACCGCCACAAAGGCGGCACGCAACGCGACTTCGGTTTTGCCAAAACCGACATCGCCACAAACCAGCCTGTCCATCGGTTTGGCTTGGGTCAAGTCTTTCAATACGGCAGCGATGGCGGCGGCTTGGTCTTCGGTTTCTTCGTAGCCGAATCCGTCTGCAAAGGCTTGATAATCCAATTCGTTGATTTCAAATTTGAAACCCGATTGTGCTGCGCGTTGGGCGTACAAATTGAGCAATTCGGCTGCGGTGTCGCGGGCTTGTTCGGCGGCTTTGCGTTTGGCTTTGCCCCACGCGCCTGTGCCGAGTTTGTGTAATTGCACGTTTTCGGACGCGCTGCCTGAATAGCGGCTGATTAAATGCAGTTGTGAAACAGGCACATACAGTTGCGCTTCGTTGGCGTATGCCAGCAACATCATTTCGGTGTCGCCATCGCCAAAATTCATGTTTACCAAGCCTTGATACCGCGCAATGCCGTGTTCTTGGTGGACAACGGGGTCGCCCATGTTGATTTCCGCCAAATCGCGCAAGGCTGTGTCGGCAATTTTGGCGTGTTTCAAGCGGCGCGTTTTGGGGCGGGCAACGTATTGATAGAGTTCGGTTTCGGTGATGACGGCAATTTTCAGGCTGCCTGAAATTTGATTTTTCACATTTTGTGAATGGGATTGTGCCAACGCATTTTCAGGCTGCCTGAAATCTTGCTCCCTCTCCCTTTGGGAGAGGGCTGGGGAGAGGGGTTCATCGTCTGCGGTTTGCCCTCTCCCTAACCCTCTCCCAGAGGGAGAGGGGACGAGATTGCTGTTCATTTGAAAGCCCTGCACCAAAGGCGACACGCAAATTGCCAATTTATGGTTTTGTTGAACAAAATCCTGCCAACTTGCCACTTGTGCCACGTCCAAACCATTTTGTTTGAAAAAAGCGGACATGGTTTCCCTGCGCCCCAAGCTGTCGGCACAAAGCAAAATTTTGCCGTCAAACGCTGCCTGAAAATCCTGCAACGCCAAAAGCGGCTGTTCCGACTGACGATTTACGGCAAGATTGGGCAAATCGTGGCGGTGGTCGGGCGAAGTCCAAATTTGCGGATACGGTTTCAGGCAGCCTGAAAACTGGTCGGGCGACAAATACAAAAACTGCGGTGCAAGTGGCGGATAATGCGGCTCGCCCTGCGCTAATTGGTGGCGTTGCTTCACATCGCCCCAAAAACGGTTGGCGTAGGCGTGGACATCGTCCGTGCAAACCACAATCGCATTTTCGCCAACATAATCAAACAGATTGGCACAATTTTCTTCAAAAAACAAAGGCAAATAATGCTCCACGCCTGCGCCAAATTGCCCATTGCCCACCGCTTTGTACACGGCTGCTGCGCTGGGGTCGCCATCGATTTCTTCACGGAAACGGCTGCGGAAGATTTTCTGCGCGTCCGCATCGGTGGGGAATTCGTGGGCGGGCAACAATCTGATTTCTTGAATGTTTTCAATGGTTCGCTGCGTTTCGGGGTTGAAAATTTTGATGGTGTCAATTTCTTCATCAAACAAATCAAGGCGATAGGGCAAATCCGCGCCCATGGGAAACACGTCCACAATGCCGCCACGCACGGCAAATTCGCCTGCCGCCAACACATTGTCCACCAAATGATAGCCTGCCTGAATCAAATTTTCCCTTAAAGAATCAATGTGTAAAGTTTGACCGACTTTCAACCAAAACGTCCGCGCCAACAAAAACGACACAGGCGCGAGCTTTTGCATGGCGGTGGCAACGGGCAAAAACAGCGCGTCCACCGTACCATTTTTCAGTTGCCACAACACAGATAATCGTTCAGAAACAAGGTCTTGGTGTGGCGAAAAATGTTCGTATGGCAAAGTTTCCCAATCGGGGAAAAACAGGGCATTGTCGCGTGGGCGGAAAAATTGCCATGCTTGATGAAGTCGGTGGGCGGTTTCGCTGTCGGCGGTTAAAATGATTTTGATTGGGCTTGAGGGCAGATGTTGCGATAGGAGATATGGCATTGATCCTTCGGAATAATCTGTCCAAAAAGTTTTTTGATTGGGGCGAGGAATAGGAAAAATCATAATTGTTGTTGATGAAAAAGTATGAATAAATTGATTGACGGCTGGGTACTGTTGACAGTAAAGCGATATTTGACGAAAAAGTAAGCGCAAAACGAATTATCAATCGCCATAAACACACTTTAAAACAGTTACAGCATTGGATAACCTTACCATACCAATTTGTACTTATTCTAAATCATGTCAGCCATATGATTGTTTAAAATAAGAATAAAACAGGCAACCGCTATGTTCTCATACTTCAGAAATGGGATAATACTGCATCACTCTTATTTTAAACCATACAATAAACTGCCTGAATTATTTGGTTTCAGGCAGCCTAAAATGCAAGCAACCGCTTGATGAATATGAGAAGCTGCCTGAAAAAATTACTTTACGCAATCCCAATGGGTCGCCGTATTAGCCGCTACATCTTTGGTCAATTTTTTGCCAATCAAATCATCAAAATATTTGGGCGGCAAACCAAATCCGGGGCGTACGCTGCGAATGCACGTTTCATCAATCAAATCGCCCGCTTTCAAATCTTTGACAAAATACAGCGAGCGGCGAAATTGCGCGTTACCTTGTTCGCTGGATTTCAAGCCATAGTCCACTTTGCCCAGAGCCTGCCACGCAGTTTTACTGCTTTGACAAAGTTGTGTTAAATCAGCAGGTTCTAACGAAAAACTGTCGTCTGCGCCACCACCGTTTCTGTTCAACGTAAAGTGTTTTTCAATCACGCACGCACCCAAAACCACGCTGGCTATTGCGGTTGTGTTGTCCAGCGTATGGTCGGATAAGCCCACCAAAGTGCCGAAACGTTGTGCCATGTCTGCCAGCGTGCGTAAATTGTAGTCGGCGGCGGGGGCAGGGTAGCCACTCACGCAATGTAGCACCACCAATTCTGTGCAACCATTTGATTTTGCTGTATCAATTGCTTCGCCAATTTCGTCCGCGTCCGCCATACCTGTGGAGATAATCATCGGCTTGCCCGTTTGCGCGACATATTTTATCAATGGCAAATCAATCGCTTCAAACGAAGCGATTTTGTAAGCGGGCACATCCAAACTTTCCAGTAAATCCACAGCGGTGAAATCAAATGGCGAGCTGAAAATTGTGATGCCGACTTCTTTTGCATATTCAAACAAAGGCTTATGCCAATCCCAAGGCATATGTGCTTTTTGATACAGTTCATACAAAGATTGTCCGTGCCACAATCCGCCATTTATCATGAACTCGGGTTGGCGCGAATTGAGCGTAATCGTGTCGGCTGTGTAGGTTTGGATTTTAACGGCATCTGCGCCACATTGTTTAGCTTGTTCTATGATTTTTAAGGAATTTTCCAAACTGCCATTGTGGTTGGCGGACATTTCCGCGATGATGTAAGGTGCGTGGTTTGTACCAATGGGGCGGTGGTTAATGTGTATGTGAGACATGATGTTTTGTAAAAAAGGGGAAATTGTAGCATTTTCAGGCAGCCTAAATTGAAATAAAAGCGATTTTGCTGATAGTTTGGATTTTCAGGCTGCCTGAAAATCCTTATTCCACCACCCCATCTTCCATTTTCAAATTGCTAATTCATTAAAATTCATGCATATTATGCGTAACCAACACCTCATTCAAAGCCAAAGCGTGTGCGGCAATCCACAAATCGTTGTTGCAATCGGTTTGCCTCTTTGTTTCAATATATTAGACCATTGACCGTAATATTCGGGCATAGCTTCATGTAAAGGCAAAACAGGTACGATTTTCGCCAAAGCCACAAATTCACGATGAGCTTTTTCAGAATTTTGGCTGCCAAACATACCTTTGAGCAGCTTGCCATAGCTGACAACACTCATGCACAATTGATTGCATTTGGGCAGGCTGTTGCCACTTTGAAACACTTTGGTCAGCATGATGTTACTCCGTATTAACAAAAAATCACATTGTATGTATTAATAATCGCAGTAAAAATGCAAGTTTCAGGCAGCCTGAAAAATTATTTCACATTCAAAGTGTATTTAGTGATAAACGTTTTGCTTTCAGCAGCTTGCAAAATCGTCAAGCCCAAGCCATTATTGAAACAATCGGGCGCACCACTCAAATTTTCAATCGCTACGCAATCACGTTCGGGCGGAATGTAAATTTGCAAATACGGATAATTCTGCTGGGCGAAAATCTGCAAAATAAAATCATCGTTTTGCAAAATACATGACACATCGGTTTGATTATTTAGCACAAAACTGTTGTCCAAAAACACGTTTTGTAAACTTTCGGCTGTTTGAAAACGGCTTTCAGGCAGCATTTTGCCTGTTGGCAACAAATTTTCATCAAATTCAATCATTTGTGTGGAATTGATTTGCAAATACCAATCGTCCACTTTGCCACCCAGCGTGAAATAAGGGTGCCAACCATCCGCGAGCGGCATGGCGCGTTTACCTGTGTTGGTGGCAGTCGTTTCAATCGTCAAGCCTGTTGTGTCTAAAATATATTTCACAAACAATTGATATTCAAAGGGAAAACCCAAATTATCTTGCGTATAATTTGCCAACAGTTCTACCCACGCTGATTGCTCATCTGCGCCATGATTTTGTATTGAAAAATCAAAATTATACATCAATCCGTGAATGGTGTGTCCGTTCAAAACGTATTTTTTGCAAACATATTCCGTTTTTTCAAATACATAACGACTTTCGTTCAAGCGACACGCAAATGGGCTTAACTTTGCGCTGCGAAAACCGTTTGTAATTTGACTACGTGCTTGATTTTCATCAGCAAATGCGGCGATGACATTAATCCAACTATCATATTGTTTTTTAATAGAAAACTGGTTTAAAATCGCGCCAAAAGGTAAAATTTCCACTTGATGATTTTCGCTTTGCAGAACAAGGGATTGGGGATTGATTTGAATATAGAACATTTTGTCTCCAAAATTCAGGCAGCCATTTTTGCAAAAATGCAAAAGGCTGCCTGAAAAGTCAAAACTTATTTTTTCTTGGCGTATTTCAAAGAATCAATCGCCACCGCCAAAATGATGATGGCACCTTTAATGATGTATTGCCAATAGGGGTTCACGCCGATGTAGGTCAAACCGTAGTTAATCAGCGTGAAAATAATCACACCCAACACCACGCCGATTACTTTACCTACACCACCGCTAAACGACACGCCGCCAATCACACAAGCAGCAATCGCGTCCAATTCGTACATGAAACCCAAATTGTTGGTTGCCGAACCAATGCGCCCCGCCTCCAAAAAGCCGCCAAACGCATAGAAAATGCCCGACAAAGTGTAAATGCCCAATAAATTTAAGGTAACGTTCACACCAGACACACGCGCCGCTTCGGGGTTGCCGCCAATGGCGAAAATGTTTTTGCCAAAACGGGTTTTGTTCCAAATCACCCACACCAGCGCAATCGCCACAGCCGCATACAGTGTAATATAAGACAATTTAAAACCACCCAGCATCAAAAAGCCTTGTGTGAACGTGGCGTAGCCCGAATCCAAACCTGCAATCGGTGCTGCGCCCACCATGTCGTAATACAATGAATTGATGCCATAAATCACCAGCATTGTCCCCAAAGTGGCGATAAACGGTGTTACATTCAGCAGCGTAACAATCAAGCCATTAATCAAACCCAGCACCGCGCCAATCGCACACACCAGCAAAATCACAAGCGGAATCGGCACAACATCGATATCAGGGAATACTTTGTTCACATTGGTAGTCGCTTGCAGCAAAGTCGCGGCAATCACGGCAGATAAACCCACTTGTCGTCCCACCGACAAATCCGTACCCTGCGTAACAATCAGCCCCGCCACACCCAAAGCAATGATAATCCGCACCGATGATTGCGTCAGAATATTACTGAAATTGCCCAAACTCAAAAAGCTGGGGTCTTTGAACACAATCACCACCAACAACATCAACAAGACAAAATACAAAGCATAATTTTTAAACAAATCCATCGCTTTGTTGGATTTAATTGCACTCATTTTGTTTTTCCTTTACAAATCTGAATTTTGGGGTTTTCAGGCAGCCTGCATGATTTACGCCATCTGTTCCCTCCTCATCTGACGAGGAAGGCAGCCTGAAAATATTTTTACAAATATTTCGCCGATAATTGCAAAATTTCTTCCTGCGAAGTATTGGCTGTTTCCACAATGCCTGCGACTTTACCTGCGCTCATTACAAGAATGCGGTCGCTCACGCCAAGCAATTCGGGCATTTCTGATGAAATCATGATGACGGCTTTACCACGTTTTGCCAAATCCGCAATCAGTTGATAAATTTCAAATTTTGCACCAATATCAATGCCACGCGTGGGTTCGTCCAACATCAAAATATCGGGGTGCGTGAGCAGCCACCGCCCCAAAATCACTTTTTGCTGATTGCCGCCCGAGAGTGTGCCAATGCGTGTAGCTTGGTTGGGCGTTTTCACGCGCATAGAATCAATGACCCATTGCGTGTCCTTTTCCATTTGGCTGTTATTGAGCAAAAAGCCTTTTTCGTAATTTTTGATGTTGGCAATCAAGGCGTTAAAGTTGATGTCCAAGCCCGCGAAAATGCCTGTGCTGCGGCGTTCTTCGGTAACGAGCGCAAAGCCGTTTTTAATGGCTTCAACGGGTGATTTGTTTTCTATCGTTTTGCCGTTCAAGATGATTTCGCCACTTGCTTTTTCACGTATGCCAAACAGGGTTTCCACGATGTCAGTGCGTTTTGCACCCACCAAGCCGCCAATACCCAAGACTTCACCTTTACGCAATTCAAAGCTAACATCTTGGATAGATGGTTGATTTTTTGCAGATAAATTGTTTACACACAAAATCACTTCACCGATTTGGTTTTCTTTTTCAGGAAAACGTTGGGTCAGGCTGCGACCGACCATTTTCGCCACCAAATCGTCCATAGACGTGTCCACCGAATTGACGGTGTCTATCCATTTGCCATCGCGCATAATCGTAATCGCATCACACAGTTGGAAAATTTCTTCCATTTTGTGCGAAATGTAAATGATGCCGCAACCACGGTCTTTGAGCTTGCGAACGATTATGAACAAATGCGCCACTTCTTTTTCAGACAGCGAAGAAGTAGGTTCGTCCATAATCACAATTTTGGCGTTGTAGGAAAATGCTTTTGCAATTTCAATCATTTGCATTTCCGACACAGTTAAATTGGCGACTTTTTCATTGGGATCAAGTTTGATATCCAGCTCGTCAAAAATCGCTTTGGTGTCGTCATACATTTTTTTGTGGTCCACAAAAATCCCTTTGGTGGGATAGCGACCGAGCCACAAATTGTCCATCACACTTAATTGTTTTACC
Organism: Alysiella sp.; assembly: GCF_030525755.1. Taxonomy (GTDB): domain Bacteria; phylum Pseudomonadota; class Gammaproteobacteria; order Burkholderiales; family Neisseriaceae; genus Simonsiella. The sequence continues at coordinate 8,571 of NZ_JAUNEC010000038.1, read as the reverse complement.
AAATTCAGCTCTTGATGTACCATAGAAATGCCGTTTTCAAGGGCTTCTTTAGCGTTGGTGAAATTGGCTTCTTTGCCCAAAAATTGTATGCTGCCTGAATCTTTGGCGTAAATCCCAAACAGGCATTTGAGCAGCGTGGATTTGCCTGCGCCATTTTCGCCCATCAGCGCGTGAACCGAGTGGGCGCGGACTTGTAAATTCACGCCGTCCAAAGCCTTTACGCCTGGAAAACTTTTGTGAATGTCCGTCATGGTGAGCAAAATTTCGCCTGTGGAAGGTTGAGGTATGCTCATTTTGCTTTCCTTTATTTTTGTTTTATTTGAGGAATGTTTTTTAGGCAAACTTTCATTACCCTATAAAAATATTGAATAAGCTGAAAAAATAGAGCTACTGCCGTCAATACAGCGTAAGCGGTAATCCAAGTCAAATCAGCCACAAACTTTATTTAAAAAAGAAACTGTGGCACATCCCATTGGTTTCCCACCTACGCGGAAATGGCGGTAGTTTGACTGTTTCAGGTGGTTTTTCAAAGTTTTGTAGGACATTGGAAGATAAGATAAAAACACAGCCCCATGTACAAAACAAGCGACCGACTTTCAACAAGTCAGCCGCTTATTTATTGTAAAACAAAATTATTTCAAGAATTTATCCAAATTGGTTTTGTCCACTCCCACATAAGGAATGCGAACTTGGTTGCCATCCAATTTGATGGCGGTATTTTCGGCAGGATTTTTGCCGTTTGCCAAATCTACAGCCAACGCGTACACAGCTTTGGCTTGGTTTTCGCCGTCATTCAACACTGTGCCTTTCATTTCATCAGCTTTAATTTTTTGCAAAGCTTCAGGCAGCGCGTCTACGCCAAAAGTTGGCAACACTTTGCCACTTGCTTTCATCGCTTCAATCGCACCCATTGCCATTCCGTCATTATTGGCAATCACAACTTCAATGTTTTTACCGCTGGGACCTGACAACCAGGCTTGCATTTTGTCTTTACCTTGTGCAGCGTCCCACATACCTGTGTCTTCTTGCAATTTATTGGTTTTAATGCCAATCGCATTTAATTTTTCAATCACAAATTTGGTACGCGCTTCGGCATCAGGGTGTCCAGGTTCGCCTTTGAGCAAAACATAGTCAATCACACCGTCTTTGTTCAAGTCCCAATCGGCATTTTCTTTCCAAGTTTTCGCAATCAATTCGCCTTGAATTTCGCCCGATTCTTGTGGGTTTGCACCAACGTAGTAGGCTTTTTCATAGGTTTTCAGTACTTCCTGACCAGGGTCTTTGTTGAAAAACACCACAGGAATATTTGCGCCTTTGGCTTTTTCAATAATCGTGGGTGCAGCTGCAGGATCCACTAAATTGATTGCCAATGCTTTTACGCCTTTTGCAATCAAAACATCAACTTGGTTGTTTTGTTCAGATTGATTATTTTGCGAATCATTCATCAACAATTCAGCAGTTTTCAGGCTAGCTGCTTCATTTTCCAAAGCTTTACGCATCAAAGCCATGAAATTATCATCGTATTTATAAATAGTTACACCCACTTTAACCGCATCGCCAGCAGGTGCAGTAGAAGCAGCAGGTGCGCTGCCACCAGCAGGCTGTGTTGCAGGTGCTGCTTTTTGCTCGCCACACGCGCCCAAGCCCAAAATCATTGCTAGGGCCAAGCTCATGGTGCTTAATTTTTTCATGATAAAACTCCTAAAAAATAAAGGGAAAATGTGTTAATTGATTGCCTTAAATAAATAGGTAGATTGAAGTTTGAAGTAAAATATCAATTTTGTAAATCTTTTTTTACACGATGCAGCACATTTTTATTTTACTATTGTTTTTTTTAATGTTTCAGACAACTTGCAATGCCAATTTCAAAGTTTCAACTACTTGTTTTTGTTCAAAATTTGATAAATCAAAATAGAGTGGCAAACTGATTGCACCAGCGTAATAATTTTCGGCATTAGGAAAATCACCCGCCTGAAAATCAAAGCGTTCGCGGTAATGTGGCTGCATATGCACAGGAATGTAATGCACGTTTACACCAATGCCATTTTGTTTTAAAAAATCAAATACTTGCTTTCGCTTTTCAGATGAAACCCAAATGGGATACAAATGCAATGCCGACACATTTTCAGGCTGCCTGAACGGGATAATCACAGGCAAATCCGCCAATAAATCATCGTATTGCGTGGCAAGTTGGTGACGGCGCGACACAAATTCGTCCAAACGCGACAGTTGACTCAAACCCAATGCGGCTTGCATTTCGGTCATACGGTAATTATAGCCTAAATCTATTTGCTGATAATACCACGCACCGTGTGTTGTGCCGTGCATTTCATCGACGTTACGTGTGATACCGTGTGAACGGAGTTGCGCCATTTTATTTGCTAAATCAATCTGATTGGTGGTCGCCAAACCGCCTTCTGCCGTTGTGATGATTTTCACAGGGTGAAAACTGAATACTGTGATGTCGCTGTATTGACCGTTGCCTACCTTGCCATTTTGATAGCGTGCACCTATTGCATGAGATGCATCTTCTATGATTTTGAAGCCGTATTCTTTTGATAAAGCATAAATTTTCGCCATATCGCACGGTTCGCCTCCAAAATGCACAGGCACAACAATTTTCGGTAAATTGCCCATCCGTTTCGCCACTGCCAATTTTTCACCCAATTTTTCAGGGCATAAATTCCGCGTTTGCGGATTGATGTCCACAAAATCCACAGTCGCGCCGCAATACAGAGCGCAATTTGCAGATGCAACAAAGGTAATCGGACTCGTCCACAAAACATCGCCTTGCTGCAATCCCAATGCCAAACACGCCAAATGCAAGGCAGAAGTCGCGCTGTTGCTGGCAACAGCGTATTTTGCACCACAATATTCAGCAAGTGCTTGTTCAAATTGAGGAACTCTGTTACCTTGTGTCAAATAATCAGATTGTAAAACTTGGACAACTGCGTCAATATCATCTTGAGAAATGTGTTGTTTGCCGTAAGGTATCATTTTGTTTTTTCTTAAATGTTTATTTTCAGGCAGCCTGAAACTCAAATTTTGCCAATTTTGTGTTGATTTTGGCTAATCCATTGTTTCAATTCATCTTGCGACATCCATTCTGTGTTGTTGTCGCTGGCATACACAAAGCCCTCTGGCACTTTCACGCCATTTTTAATGCGCTCGGGGCTGTCGCTCCAACCGTTAATGGCGGGCAAAATTTTAAAATGTTCAGGATATTCATAGGTGTAAAAAGCATCTTCCGCGCTAATCATTTGCTCATGCAATTTTTCGCCAGCGCGTATGCCCACGATTTCTTGACGGCATTCAGGCGCAACTGCCGTAGCCAAATCGCCTATGGTCATAGACGGAATTTTTTTCACATAAATTTCGCCGCCCACCATATCATCAAAAGCGTGCCAAACCAATTCCACGCCTTGCTCCAAAGAAATCATAAAGCGCGTCATGCGGCTGTCGGTAATCGGCAACACGCCTTTGTCTTTGATGGACAAGAAAAACGGAATCACTGAACCGCGCGACCCCATCACATTGCCATAGCGCACCACCGCAAAGCGCGTACCGTGCTCGCCCGAATAAGCATTGCCCGCCACAAACAATTTATCGGAAGCCAATTTGGTTGCGCCATACAAATTCACAGGGCTGCTGGCTTTGTCGGTGGAAAGGGCAACGACTTTTTTCACGCCTTTGTCTATGCAAGCGTCAATCAGGTTCATCGCGCCATTGATGTTGGTTTTGACGCATTCAAAGGGATTGTATTCGGCAGTGGGGACGATTTTGGTGGCGGCAGCGTGAACCACATAATCCACACCGTCCAAAGCGCGATAGAGTCGGTCTTTGTCGCGCACATCGCCAATGAAAAAGCGCACACGTTTGTCGCCTTCAAATTTTTTTGCCATGTCCCATTGTTTCATTTCATCGCGCGAAAAGACGATGATTTTTTTGGGATTGTATTTTGCCAAAGTCATCGGCACAAAGGTGTTGCCAAATGAGCCTGTGCCGCCTGTTACCAAAATGGTTGAATCGCGAAGCATATTTATTGTTTCCTTATTATAGCCTGTCTATGTACAGGCTGCCTGAAAGACAATTAAGCCGCGATGTGCGGCTTGTTGTTAATCAAATGGTTTTCAGGCAGCCAGTTGTGGTACAAGACGTTTTAGTGCTGCTTGCCAGTCAGAAGGGGTATATCCCAAAGCACGGATTTTTTCACAAGACAATACGGAGTAGGGAGGGCGTGGTGTGTGTTCAGAAATAGGAGGGGCTTCGTTTAATTCACACTGGACACCACAGGATTGTGCCAATTCTTTTAAAATGGCTTGGGCAAACTCATAACGATTAACGGCTTTGTCCCCACAAAAATGGAAAATGCCGCGTGGGGTGTGTTGGCGATTTTGTGCCAATTCAATCATGAGACGTGCTAAATCACCTGCGTATGTGGGGCAGCCAATTTTGTCAGTAGCAATCGCAATCTTGCCGTTTCGTGCTTGATCAATAATGTCTTTAACAAAATTATTACCATATTCAGAAAATACCCATGAACTGCGGACAATGATGCTGTCTGGATTGGCAGATAACGCCAAAAGTTCGCCTGCTAATTTGGATTTAGCATAGCTGGAAAGTGGATTTGGGTAGTCGGTTTCTACATAAGGCATGCGTTTTTGACCATCAAAAACATAATCGCTGGAAATGTGAATAAAGCGTATACCTGCATCGGCTGCTTCCTGTGCCAGAATGCGTGTGCCTTCGGCATTAACAGCAAAAACATGTTGTTTGTCTAATTCCGCAGCTTCTAAATTGGTGTAGCCTGCAGCATTGATGATGGCATCGGGTTCAAAATTCTTTACCATATTGGATACTGCTTTTGCATCAGTAATATCCAGTGTTTGTGAATCTGCGGCAATCATTTCCCAATCTTCGGGTTTCTGTTGTTTCAGGCAGCGTCCAACTTGACCGTTGGCACCTGTTAATAAAATACGCATGATGTATCCCTTTTTGAGATGAATTTTTTCATTTGAATTATAGCGTATTTTACTGAAAAAATAATGTTTAATCTTTTGAAACAAGTTAAAGCCTTGAACGATAAATAAGGCTGCCTGAAACTTTTTCAGGCAGCCTGTTGGTTGTAATAATATATACAGAATTGTAAAAATACCCATTTTTTAAAATAAAAATGGCATAAAAGTTCTTCTTTTTAACCCATTGTGCTTTTATTTATGTTAAATTACGACAGCATCAAGTAAAGATGTGATGAAATCATAATGATAACACCATTTTAAGGAGTGCAAATCATGCCACAACCCACACTGATTTTGGATAAAACCGACTTAAAAATTCTTCATGTGTTACAAGAAAATGGGCGATTAAGCAATGTGGAACTTTCCGATCGCGTTGCTTTATCGCCCTCTCCTTGTCTGCGTCGTCTCAAACAATTGGAAGACAATGGCATCATACACCTTTATGCCGCTTTATTGAATCCAGAAGCTCTGGGACTGGGTTTACAAGTAATGATTCATGTTACCACCAGTAAAGCACCTGATGCCCGTTCTGAATTTGAACAAGCTGTTCAGCAATGGTCAGAAGTTCTGCGTTGTTTGGCATTAACAGGGGAAGCCGATTATTTACTGCACGCTTTCTTTACCGATATGAATGCTTTCTCTCATTTTGTATTAAATGTTCTGCTTTCACACACTTGCGTACAAGATGCCAAATCCAGCTTTGTACTCAAAGAAATCAAAAACACCACTGCCCTACCCTTATCGCATTTAAGTTGATGCGATTTTTCAGAATGCACCTGCGTTCATACCCCAATTTCATTGGGCTATAAAGATTGTTTAAAATCAAATATAAAAACCGCCTGAAAATCAGGCGGTTTTTAATTATGGTGCCGACAATGAGACTTGAACTCATACGACCTAGGGTCACCACCCCCTCAAGATGGCGTGTCTACCAATTTCACCATGTCGGCAAAAACGTCATAATAAAAATAACTATTTAGGCAAGCTGGCTGATGATGCTGAAACCCCAGCCTCAGAAGCACTTGATACTGCACTCGCACCAATTACTTCAACTTTTGATGTAGCAACCGCAGAAGCAGAAAGATGACTTTGCTTTATATTACTGAAATCAACGGTTTTTTTATTACTTTGACTGTGAATCATACCCAAAGCCAAACAAGAAGCAAAAAACACAATCGCAGAAAATGATGTCATTCTGCTCAAAAAGTTGGCGTTACCTGCTGAACCAAATACGCCCTGCGCGCTGCCTGAACCACCAAAACTTGCACCTGCATCTGCGCCTTTTCCATGCTGCATCAACACCAAAATGATAATGGCAAGAGAAGAAAAGACGTTGATAATCCAAATAACGGTTTTAAATGCTTCCATTTTATCGTGTTTCTTGTGCGGCGTTAATGATGGCAGTAAATGAATCGTATTTTAATGATGCTCCACCTACTAATGCACCATTTACATGCGGTACGCTAAAAATTTCGGCAGCATTAGCTTCATTCACACTACCGCCGTAAAGAATGCGGATATTAGCATCGTTCCCACACAATGACAAGATTTCATCATAAATAAATTGGTGCATATCGGCAATTTGTTCTTTTGTTGCGGTTTTACCTGTACCAATCGCCCAAACAGGTTCATAAGCCACTGCGAAATTTTGGGTTTTTAAACCTTTAAACACCGAAAGTTGATAGGCAACGGCTTCTTTTTCTCGTCCGTCTTCACGCTCTTTTAAACTTTCACCCACACACAATAAAGGAATCAGCCCAACATTCAATACATTTTCAATTTTCAAACGTTGCACATCATTCTTCTCATTGAAATAAAGGCTGCGTTCTGAATGCCCAATTAACACAATATCCACACCCACATCACGCATCATTTCTGCGGAAACTTCGCCTGTAAACGCGCCTTTATCAGCAAAACGGCTGACATCTTGGGCGCAAATATGAATTTTGTTATTCAACACAATCTGCACCGCATTGTGAGCCTGCAACAAATACACCGTAGGCGGACTGATACCAATACACACATTGTTTGCTACTGGTAAACCACGCAATTTATGTACCAAACTATTGTTATGTTGTAATTGACCATTCATTTTCCAATTACCAATAACCCATTTTTGTTGCCAAATATTGTATTCCATCTCTGATTTTTCCTTTGTACAATCGTTTGATTTATTGTAACGCAAATCACAGGCTGCCTGAAAGCAGGCATTGATTTTTCAAGCAGCCATTTTTAAAGCATACAAACACTCTCGCACCAATTCAGGACCCCGATAAACCAAACCACTGTACACTTGCACCGCAGTCGCACCCAATCGGCGTTTTTCTGCCGCATCACTACCATTCATAATCCCTCCTACGCCAATTACAGGCGCACAACCCTCTAATTCCTTAACCAAAGCTACCAGAATACGGTTACTCACAGAACGTACAGGTGCGCCACTCAAACCACCCTGCTCGGTTGCCAAAGGTGATACGCCCAATAAAGATTTGTCTATAGTGGTATTGGTGGCAATTACGCCGTCCATTTGTGTTGTACGCACCACATGAGCAATATCGGCAATTTGTGTTTCATCTAAATCAGGCGCAATTTTAACCGCCAATGGCACATATTTACCGTGTATGCTTTGTAAACTTTGTTGTTTGTCTTTCAGGCAGCCTAAAAGCTTGCTTAACTCATCAGCACCTTGTAACGCACGCAGATTTTTGGTGTTGGGCGACGAAATATTCACCGTAATATAAGACGCATATGGATAAGCCTTTTCCAAGCAAATCAAATAATCATCTACCGCATTCTCAATAGGCGTGGCTGCATTTTTACCAATATTGATACCCAAAACGCCACGAAACTGGGCTTTTTCAATATGGGTAATAGCCACATCAATACCCTGATTATTGAAACCCATACGATTGATGATGCCCTGAAATTCAGGCACACGAAACAAGCGTGGCTTGGGATTTCCATCTTGTGCGCGTGGTGTCAGCGTACCAATTTCAATAAACCCAAAGCCCAATGCAGCCAACGCATCAATGTATTCACCATTTTTATCCAAACCCGCTGCCAAACCAACAGGATTAGGCAGGTGCAAACCCATTAATTCTGTTGCTTGGGTATGCGGATTAAATGAAGGCAACACACCCATACGGTGCAAAGTAGCCAATTGAGATAAAGTAAAATGATGCGTTTGCTCCGCATCAAATTGAAATAAAACAGGACGAATAAGCGAATACATATTAGGCTGCCTGAAAAACAAGATGGAAATAAAACGCGTATTTTACTCGAAATTAGGTTGATTGATGTTTTCAGGCAGCCCTAGGGGCCAATGACAACAAAATTCATATATTTCTAGAATAACTTGATGCGTGGTACGCACCCTACATTTTGGGGTATTGGCAATTACTGTTGATTGTATAGCAGCAGGCTGCCTGAATGAGAAAACAAAATAAGACTTGTGTCGGCAAATTGATTGAATAGTCTTAAAGACACGCCTTATCATTCATAATCTCACTCAATGTTACATTTTTGCAACAAATATTCAATACTGCGATAATGG
>NZ_JAUNEC010000037.1 GCF_030525755.1 Alysiella sp. | reverse complement strand
CGTAATTCTATTGAGTATGACATTTTGAGCTTGAAATGTTGGGTGGCTTGGGAATTTTTATTTTAATACACTATAATAATGCAAAAACAAGGTTATGACTCTCGTTCAAAGTTGTAGCTCCCTCTCTCATCTCGTAGTGTTACAATAATTTTGCGCTAATCCAAGTGGCATAGGCAGTTGTAGCTCCCTCTCTCATCTCGTAGTGTTACAATGGGTAAGATGTTATTGTTTTGGCTGAATAAGTTGTAGCTCCCTCTCTCATCTCGTAGTGTTACAATTTTGATGTCATTCAGGCTGCCTACGCTGCTGTTGTAGCTCCCTCTCTCATCTCGTAGTGTTACAATCGTTGGCTTAATTCATAGCTTGCGGAAAAAGTTGTAGCTCCCTCTCTCATCTCGTAGTGTTACAATATCCCAGCGATTACAACAGGAATAAGCTGCGTTGTAGCTCCCTCTCTCATCTCGTAGTGTTACAATCTGTTCAGCGTTCACTTTGCTGGACATTGCGTTGTAGCTCCCTCTCTCATCTCGTAGTGTTACAATAACTGTGAATTTGTTTGCGATGCGTGTATAGTTGTAGCTCCCTCTCTCATCTCGTAGTGTTACAATAACTGTGAATTTGTTTGCGATGCGTGTATAGTTGTAGCTCCCTCTCTCATCTCGTAGTGTTACAATACCATTTGAATGAAGCCCAAACCGAACAAGGTTGTAGCTCCCTCTCTCATCTCGTAGTGTTACAATCATGAAATTTAATTGTAGTGATTATATACAGTTGTAGCTCCCTCTCTCATCTCGTAGTGTTACAATACTTTCCCCACTTGGGCTAGTAAGTTCATCGTTGTAGCTCCCTCTCTCATCTCGTAGTGTTACAATTAACCGTGTGCGTGTTTTCTTTCAAATCCAGTTGTAGCTCCCTCTCTCATCTCGTAGTGTTACAATTTGTGTTATGGTTAAATGTTTGGGTTAGCTGTTGTAGCTCCCTCTCTCATCTCGTAGTGTTACAATACCCCAGCCTGAAACCCTTTTCTCATCGGGGTTTCAGGCTTTTTCTTCGGCAAAAAATCACCCTAAAACAGCAATAATTGGTCGGCATTAACCTTTTTTTCGCGCGGTTTCATCTCGCCAATCAGCATCAACATGCCCGCATATTGCTTCTCGGTTACCTCCAAACAGCGTACTTGCCCCTCTTCGGGCAGGTTTTTCTGCAAACGGGTGTAGTGTTTTTGCAACGCATCTCTGCCGCGTACAATGCGTGAATACACCGATAATTGCAGCATTTGATAGCCGTCTTTAATTAAAAAATGGCGAAACTGGTTCGCCGCTTTGCGCTTGGCTGCCGTGGTAACGGGCAAATCAAAAAACACGATGATGCGCATAAACTTCGCCTCACTCATAACCCTGCACCTTCAAAGGCAACATTTCAGGCAGCTTCAACAAAGCAGCATCACTCTGTGTTAAGGCTACCTGAAGCGACTGCACCGTGCGGTCAATCGCTGCCAATACGCTGTATGTTTTGCCGTCCAACTTTATCTGATGGTGCAACAAAGCCACCAAACGGCTTTTCCAAGCGGTATCCAAGTCTTCAGGTAGCCTGTTTTTGTGTTCAAAAACAAATAAATCCACCAATATACGATACGGCTCAATCAAATCGTCTGCCAAATTAAAGGCATTCAATTCGCTGCAATGATGCACACCCAAAGCAGGATGAAAACCGTATTGCACCAACGCACGCGCAATCGCCGAACGAGTAATGCTGTACCCATAATTCAGGCAGCCATTGGCGGAATTTTCCTGACCGCGCGTAAAACCATCGCCAAACAACAGCGGAAAATACAACGCCGCTGCTTGGCTTTCGTGAAAGGTTTTGTCGCCCGATTTCACACCGTCAGCCAATACTTTCAGACGGCTTGCGGCAATATCGTGCCCGCTGTAATCCAGCAGCCATGCCTGATTGCGGATTTTTTGTTTCACAATTTGCTGCCACAATTGTTTTTTCTGCGGCAGGCTTTGATTGATTTGCAGCTTTAAAATTTTCAGGCAGCGATGATATTGGGCAAACGGCAACCATTGTCCGCACGGCAAAAATTGTTCATCGCAAGTGAGCAAAGTAATCCCATTTTGCGCCAAAGCCGATAATAGTGGCGCGGTCAGCACCACTTCACGCGCTTCAATTACCATCACGGCAATGTCTTCCAACGGCACGGTAATTTCATCTTCTTGTTTAATCAGCAAATGGCGGTTTTGCAAAGACAGCCGAGCAGGTTTGCTGATGACAATGCTGCGCCAAGTCATGTTTTTCTCCCAATGATTCGGTTTTCAGGCTGCCTGAAAAATAAGGTTTGGCTGCCCATACAAAAACGGCTACGCCAATTAAGGCGCAGCCGTTGATACTATTTCTTCTTGCGTTTTAATTCAGGGCGTTTTTCGGGTTTGCAGCGACGAATTTCTTTGCCCAGAACATCGACTTGGTATTTTTCAAAGACAGTAACAGTTTTTACTCCAATACTGCGGTGAATGCCATCTTTACCTTTACGTTTATCCGTATCATGCTCTTTAAGAGTAATCGCACCTGTTGCTCTATCTAATCCAACATAGTAACCAAAAAATTCTTCTTTTTTGGTTACTACTTTGACCAAATCATTTGGATACAAAGCAAAACGGAAAATAAAGCCGTCATCTATTAAATCCCAATCGGCTTCATCTTTATTTGCCACCACCGCCCGATTCGGCAAAATCCCCTGTGCCACCTGCCAAGCATACACAGGCACCAGATAATTCTTGCCACCTTTGCCAAACACATCCACCCGCACCATCGTGGCATTATCGGCAATACCGCGTGCGATACCGTCATGGTCTTTGCGTACCATCACACCTGATTTCTGTACATCCTCCACCCGCACCGCTTTCACCAAAGCCCCTTGCCCACCATTTTTCGCAGGCTTATAAAACGGCTCGGCAAACGCTTTGGCTGGTTCATCTTTAAACCGCTCCAAGCGTTCGCGTAAGGCTTCATACAAAGCAGGCTCGCGGTTCGGATAGCCGACAATCTTTTCAATATCCTTTAATTTCAAAGCCGTGAGCGGCTTTTTCACCACGCTGATGTTTTCAGGCAGCCTTTTGGCGGATTTAATCGTTTCCAAATGCCCCTGCCCACTCATTTTCCGATTGGGCGCACGGGACACAAACAAAGGCTTAACAAACTCATGCACCGCTTGCGGACGGCTGTTCAATTTCTCTGCCAGTTCTTTACACGGATTATCGCTGAATACGCGCAACATCACTTCCTGCCTGAAAAAATCCCAAGGCTGCGGAATGCGCGTTTTTACTTCGCCCGTTTCCGTATCAATCGTTTCCAGTACCTCGCGTCCTTGCATGGCTTTGGTGATTTTCTGCTGCATGGACACAGTGGAACACGCCACCACAATCGCATCCAAAGCGTGATGACGGTCATTGTCTTCACGCACTTTTTTCAAGCCCCATAAGCCACGCAACATCGCAGTAATTTGCCCATTAGATGCAAACACGCGCCGTTTGCCGCTACCTGTCAAATGCAGATTTTCTTCCACAAATTGACACATAAACCTCGCCACATAACGCGTATCATTCAAATTGCGTGCTTTAAAACCTTCTTCGTCCAGTTTGGTCGTTAAAATCCGCTGTTTTTTCGCAAACGGAAAACGGCAGCCTGAAAGCCGTGCCAAAAATTCACGCCAAACCTCGCTGTTTTCCGCACCGCCCAAATATTCGTATGGCGTTTGATTGCGTTTTTTCTGATTTTCGCTGCCCAACACCAGCACTTTATTGTTCAGGCTGTCGTCCCAAGTGCGCGAAAACGGCAAAGCGTGGTCAATTTCCGCATAGCCTTTTTCAGGCAGCCTGTGCAAATCAAGCGGCAAGCCCGAATACAGGCATTTGCCTTGCTGCTGTTCATACAAACGCATTTTCAAAATATCGTTGTACTTCGGCTCGCCAACAAAATAAGGGAATTTTTCCCTAAACAATTCAACTGCACGTTCGCGTTCTTTTCGGTTATTTTCCTGTTGTTTTTCAATCTCTTTGCGCTCTTTAAACGATTTGCCCAATTCCCGTGCCGTTTCAATATGCACGCGCACAGGCGAACCGTAGCGGCGGATAATCTCATTAATGACTTTGCGGGCTTGGGTTAAAGAACGCAATACAACGGGATTGCGAATTTTGTCTGCTGGAATTTTTTCTTTCAATAATATTTGGGGTCGGCTATTTTTAATACCATAATGGTCGCCATAAATCTCGGCACAGGCTTCATCATAACGCTTACCCTGTTCCATCAACGGCAAAATCTTGCCCAAAGCTGCCAGCGACAATTCAATAAACTTGTCAAAATTCAAGCCTTTCAACAAAGCGTCCAACACATTTTCAGGCAGCCTGAAAGCCGCCAATGCCGCCTGAATGTCTTTATCGGTTTTGTACAGCGAAAATGCCGTACCAATCGCGTCCAGAATTTCGGGATTGCGAATGCGGTTTTCCCACTCTCCTGTTAAACCTGCATCTTCAAGCACTTTACGGATTTTGTGGTAAGCCTTCATTTCCATCAAAGTACCGTTTTCGGCTTTTTCTACGATTTCTTCATTATTGATGTAACGCATACCTTTTAAATTTGCGTTTTTAGGTAATTTCAATATTTTCCAAACTTGCTTATCACTTAATCTGTCTTTTTTACCTAACACCTCCAAAAGCAATTTACGTTCTTCATCATTCAGACTACGCTCTTCATTATTCTTAATAATCAGTAAATTATCTAACTCTGCTAATGAAACAAAACATTCCGTATCATAACGCAAACCTTTGAAAATGGCGTTTTCAGACAGCCTTAATATTTTTCGTGCTTGTGCGTAAGTCAATTTGGATTTGATATACGGTTCATTCAATAAATCATGGCGTTCATGTTCATTTAATGCCCGTTCTTCACCATCATGCAAAATCCGCAAATTATTCAATTTAGTCAGCCAGATAAACCGTTCCGCGCTGTAAGTGTTTTTTGCTGCTTTAAATTCAGACGACTCAAACGTGCATTTGCCCAACATTTTCAATACCGCATCGCCCTGCAAAGCACTGCGCTGCGTCATCAATAAATCATCTACCTGCTTTTCCAATTCAGGCGTGGCAAAAGGATTGCCAAATTCACGTTGTTTTTCAAACAATAAATGCAATTCTTTTTGCAAATCCAAGCGGTTAAATGTATGCGAATAATCGCCGCCTTTATTGCGCATATGCCCGTTTTGCGCGGCAAAATGTTTTACCGCCAATTCCGCCGCGCTGCGATACAGTTCAGGGCTACCTGAAAGCAATTTGTGGTTTTCCGCCACACCAGCCAACAATCTGCCCAATTCTGCATCTGCGGTCTGCAACTCACTTTTGCGCTGCGACAAATAACCGCGATGTTTCACCAAATGCAGCAACACCGCCGCCCATTCTTTTGGCGCAAGTTTTCTGTCCAAACCCGCCACACGCAAGCCCCAAGCATCAATCGGCAGATTTTCAGGCAGCCCATTTTGACCAAAATCCGTTGCCGTCAAAACACCTTCACGTTTCAACAAACGGCGCAAACGCAACAAACGGTGCGCCCTGCGGCGGATTAAACGGCGGACACTTCGTGCCTCTCTGCGGGCTTTTGCCAAAGAATCGCCTGTTTTCGGCACTTCGGCACGTTCAAATGCACGCACACCGCAGTCCAACAAACCAATCGGGTGTTCATCTTCATTAACCCAAACACAAGCCCAGCCGACAGAGGCAATTCCCAAATCAAGACCCAGAATATATTTTTGCGATTTTTGTTTCATCATGCCATTCTCCCAAAATTAAGATGTAAAAAATATTGTAATATCATACATCTAATTTTAGTGTAAAGAAATGTTTGACAAACATAACGGTCAAATTTAAAATTCTCACCATTGTTGCACTACGAGATGAGAGCCGTTGCTACAATAAGGCTGCCTGAAAAGGTATGCCGCGACGTATTCAGAAATGAATGTGCCCCTGTAAAGGTTTAACCTTTCAGGGGCATCGTCTATGTTTAAGCATTCTTCAAAAAACCAATATAGTCAAGTGAAAAAGCAGTACAAGGCGACAACGTCCGCCTTGTACTGCTTTTTCACTTGACTATATCGTCTCTTTTCATTTAACGACGACGACCAAAGCCACGACGTGGTTTGTGGTTACTGTAACCTTGCTGTGTCTGACGATAATTGGGTGTGGCTTTTTGCTGTGCTACTCCGTTTTGTGTGGATTGTGCTTTGGGTGCAGGAATCATGTTTGGATTGGCAGCACGATAGTCTTTATAAACACGTTGTACAGCAGCAGTTGGCTTCTGAACAGGCTGATATTTTGCGGCATTACGGTTGTTCATTGCATTAGCAGCCAAATAGCCCATTGCCGCACCGATTGCACCGTAAAGCAGCCAATTACCTGTATCTGGGTCATACATATATTGTTGACCATCTGTGCCTCGTACTGGCTGCCCTGTTTGTTTGGCTTGCGCTTGTAGATTTTCAGGCAGCGTTGCCGCCACTTCAGAAGCGACCAATTGATATACTTCACCCACCGCAGAAGCAACTGCATTGGTGTTCAATTCGTTTTGCAAACGCTGAATTTCCGCTTGCTGCTTCAAAATTTCAATTTGTTTTTGATTTTCAGCAATTTGCTGGTCTTTACTGGAAGTTTGACTTTGCTGACCACACGCACCAAGCAGACCCAATGCGATAAAAACTGTGAGAATTTTGTTCATGTATTTTCCTTTTAATTGAATAAAATTTAAGTACAACTCCTGTTTTGGCTGCCTGAAACACACAAACCGCTTTTTCAGGCAGCCTATCTACATGCCACTTTTACACCAAAACGATGTCAAATTGTTCTTGTGAATAGCTTCCTTCTACTTCTAATGCAATCGGTTTACCAATAAAATCAATCAACATGGCAAGTGATTGAGATTCTTCGTCTAAAAACATGTCTATCACTTCTGGTGAAGCAATGATGCGAAATTGTTTCACATCAAAACGGCGACTTTCTCGCACAATTTCACGCTGAATTTCATAACAAATGGTTTGTGGCGTTTTAAGGGTACCTCGTCCACAACATACTACACAAGGTTCACATAAAACATGTTGCAAACTCTCTCTGCTGCGCTTGCGTGTTAGTTCCACTAATCCCAAACTGGTAAAACCATTTAAGGTTACCCGTGTACGGTCATAACTCAATGCTTTTGCCAACTCTTGCAACACCGCTTCGCGGTGTTCTTGACTCATCATATCAATAAAATCAACAATGATAATGCCACCTAAATTGCGTAAACGTAATTCCCGAGCAATCGCATGACAGGCTTCTAAATTGGTTTTAAAAATGGTTTCATCAAAATTGCGCGTTCCCACAAAACCACCTGTATTCACATCTATAGTGGTCATCGCTTCTGTGGTTTCAATGATTAAATAACTGCCAAAATTCAGATTCACGCGTGCTTGTAATGCACGATTGATTTCTGATTCGACACCATAGGTTTCAAAAAGTGGGCGTTCTCCCACAAAATGTTGTAAACGCTCAGCCGCCCCTGGTACATATTGCAAGGCAAATTGTTTCATTTTTTCAAAATTTTGCCGAGAATCTACCAAAATTTCACGCGTGTATTCGCTGAACATATCACGCAAAACACGTTGTGCCAACGGCAAATCACGATACAACAAAGTTTCAGCAGGACACAATTTGGCTTGATTTTGAATGTTGTCCCACACTTTGGCCAAATAAAACAAATCATCTTGTAATTCTGCATCAGTAGCATTTTCCGCACTGGTGCGAATAATATAACCACGCGGCGTATTTTCAGGCAGCAATTTGAGTAAACGTTCCCGCAAATTCAAACGGTCTTCTTCTGCTTCAATGCGTTGAGAAATACCAATATGGGTATCTTGTGGTAAATGCACCAAAAATCGTCCCGCCAAAGAAATTTGTGTAGAAAGTCGCGCACCTTTGCTATTAATAGGATCTTTGATGACTTGCACCAAAACCGTTTGCCCTTCAAATAAAACCTGCTCAATGCGCTGTGGCAATTCAGGATTTTGCCGTTGCTCAAACACATCCATAATGTGCAAAAAAGCCGCACGTTCCAAACCAATATCAATAAACGCACTTTGCATACCAGGTAAAACACGGCGCACAATACCCAAATAAATGTTGCCCACCAAACTGTTGCCACTATTGCGCTCAATATGCAGCTCACAAATGGTATTTTCTTCCAATACTGCCACCCGAGTTTCCTGTGGTGTGATGTTGACCAACACACTTTCAGGACGACGTGGCATATCTTTAGGAATTACAATATTTTCAAACATAGATCATTGTCTCAAAATTATCAAAAGTATTTTGCACCGAGAACCATTTTCTTAACGGCTACCAGAGCAAAATACCCTATACCCAAATCAAGCTGCCTGAAACAATAAAAACAATATTTTACCATTTTCAAGCAGCCAACAAAAACATCATAAAAATATTTTTATCATCAATACCCTAACCTCATTAAAATCAATATTACCACCCAACACAAATCCAGCCAAAATCTGCTTAAAATCAAACTTTATCCATAAAACCTTTACCTAAATTTAAATAATGCTTTAAGTTATCGGACAAAATCAGGTAAAATCACAGGGTTTAATGATTCATCTTTACTTTCATGCCCAACAGCAATACTTAAAAAAATTATTGTTTCAGGCAGTAAAGTAAATATAAGTTTCTGAAAAATCAGGAAAACCTAATAATGGATAATAAAGAAATTAATCAAGGACGCCGCCGCTTTCTCACATTTGCCACCGCTGGTGCGGGTGCCGTTGCCGCCGCAGGTGTAGCAACGCCACTGGTTGCCAGTTGGTCTCCATCGGAAAAAGCCAAAGCCGCAGGCGCATCTGTTGAAGTAGATGTCAGCAAAGTTGAAAGTGGTCAGATGATTACTGCTGAATGGCGTGGCAAACCGATTTTCATTTTGCACCGCACAGAGCAGCAACTCAAAGACCTCCCCAGTTTAGATGGCGATTTAACTGACCCTACTTCTGCCGAAGAACAACAACCCGCATACGCCCAAAACCCAACTCGTTCCATCAAACCCGAATTATGGGTGGCGATTGGTATCTGTACGCATTTAGGTTGCTCGCCAACCTATCGTCCTGATGTCGGCGCAGCAGATTTAGGGGGGGGCAGTTGGAAAGGTGGCTTTTTCTGTCCGTGCCACGGTTCCAAATTTGATTTAGCAGGTCGTGTATTCAAAGGCGTACCTGCACCAACCAATTTGGTTATCCCACCCTACAAATATTTGAACGACAACGTTATTCTTGTCGGCGAAAGCTAATTTTAAGGGACACAAACTATGGCAAACCAAACTTCAAATAAAGCCAAAGCATTATTGGATTGGGTGGATGCGCGTTTCCCCCTATCAAAAATGTACAACGAACACGTTGGGCAATATTATGCACCCAAAAATTTCAACTTTTGGTATTTCTTTGGCTCATTAGCATTATTGGTGCTGGTGATTCAAATCGTGAGCGGTATCTTCTTGGTGATGAACTTCAAACCAGATGGCACCACCAATTTACAAAACTTACCTGTAGCATTCGCGTCAGTAGAATACATCATGCGCGATGTATCGGGCGGTTGGATTATCCGCTATATGCATTCTACTGGTGCGTCCATGTTCTTCATTGTGGTTTATTTGCATATGTTCCGTGGTTTGATTTACGGCTCATTCAAAAAACCACGTGAATTGGTGTGGGTATTTGGCTCTTTGATTTTCTTGGCTTTGATGGCAGAAGCGTTTATGGGCTATCTTTTACCTTGGGGTCAAATGTCATTTTGGGGCGCACAAGTGATTATTAACTTGTTTGCCGCCATTCCTGTGATTGGCCCAGACTTGTCCACATGGATTCGCGGCGACTTCAACATATCTGATGCCACTTTGAACCGTTTCTTTGCCCTGCACGTGATTGCTGTGCCTTTGGTGCTGTTGGGTTTGGTGGTAGCACACTTGATTGCCCTGCACGAAGTGGGTTCCAACAACCCAGATGGCGTGGAAATCAAAAAACTCAAAGATTCCAACGGCATTCCATTGGACGGCATTCCATTCCACCCCTACTACACCGTTAAAGACATTTTGGGTGTGGTGGTGTTCTTGATTTTCTTCTGTGGCGTGATGTTCTTTGCGCCCGAAGGCGGTGGCTATTTCTTGGAAAAACCGAACTTTGACCCAGCCAACCCCATGGTTACACCACCACATATTGCACCCGTTTGGTATTTCACACCATTTTATGCGATTTTGCGTGCTGTACCGTCTTTTGCGGGTACGCAAGTTTGGGGCGTGTTGGCAATGGGTGCGGCGGTTGTGTTGATTGCCTTGTTGCCATGGCTTGACCGTTCGCCAACCAAATCAATCCGTTATCGTGGCCCCATTTTCAAAACGGCATTGGTGTTGTTCATTATTGCTTTCATTGGCTTGGGTATTTTGGGTGCGATGGTGGCAACCGACCTGCGTACTTGGGTGGCGCGCATTTTGTCCATCATTTACTTTGCCTTCTTCTTGTTGATGCCCATTTACACCAAAATGGACGTGGATAAACCCGTACCAGAGCGTGTTACCATGGGTACAACCAAGCAAAAAGTGATGTTCTTTGTGTATGTTGCCATTACCTTGATTGGTTCATACCTGTTTGCTGTCAAGATTTAAGAGGCTGCCTGAAATGAAAAAAGCATTGAAAAACACGATTGCTGCCTTATTATTGGCAGCACCTATGAGTATGGCGGTTGCGGCTGGTGGTGGCAATTACCCACACGTTGAATTAGACCCACGCGACCAAGTGAGCTTGCAACGCGGCGCACAAATTTTCGTGAACAACTGTTTGTCGTGCCACTCGGCTTCCATGATGCGCTACAACCGCTTACAAGACATCGGCTTGACCGAAGATGAAATCAAGAAAAACCTGATGTTTACCACCGATAAAGTGGGGGATGTGATGCAAGCACACATGAATCCCGCAGACGCAAAAAAATGGTTTGGTGTGGTACCACCCGATTTAACCTTGATTGCGCGCTCTCGCGGTAACGACTACATTTATGCTTACTTGCGTGGTTTCTATAAAGACCCCAGTCGACCCAATGGTTGGAATAATACTGTTTTGCCAAATGCCGCCATGCCTCATGTTTTATGGGAACAACAAGGCATTCAAACGGTTAAGCTGGACAAAAATGGTAAACCCATTATGCAAGACGATGGTCATGGCAATAAAGTACCTGAACTGCAATGGGAAAGCACAGGAAAACTTACGCGCATGACAAAAGACGGCAAAGTCATTACTGCTGAATATGACAATTATGCCAAAGACTTAACTAATTTCATGGCATATATGGCTGAACCAGCCCAAGTTCAGCGTAAACAAATTGGTTATCTCGTTTTATTATTCTTATTTGTGGTTATGCTGCCTTTGGCTTACTTCCTGAAAAAAGAATACTGGAAAGACGTACATTAACACAACAGGCTGCCTGAAAGATTTTCAGACAGCCTGTTTATTAATGTTTAATATATTCGTTCAAAATTAAAATTGACATGGATAAGGTAACAATGCCCCAATGTGCACGACTCGTACACATTGGGGCGTTTAGTAACGACATAATTGTTTATATTTTAAACAATCATAATTTAAGCGAAAATCTCGCGCAGCAATGCTTTATAGAAAGTAAAAGCTTCTAATGCACCACGCAATGCTGTTTCACGGTCTATCCCTTCAATGCCGAGTTGATTAAGTTGCTCTGCAAAGGCACGCCAGTGCTTGCCACGTCCTTCTACATGAGGTCCTAAATGGCGTGCGCCATGTTCTGCGGAGTAACCCAGTTTGTTTTGGGCATCTTTAAACAAGAATGCCGCACCAACATTTGAACCTTCGGCACAATACAACCAACCTAATGCTTCTATGCCTTTGGGTTTGGGTAAGGTTAAAGAAACAGCTTTCTCATTTGCATTTAAGTCTTGTAAATCTTGTAACACAGCATCATAACGTGCTAATGAGGCCAAATCAGGTATTTCTTTGTTCCATTCTGGATCTTTATAGATGTCGTCCACAATTTTGTGGAACACAGCTTGCAGTTGCAAAAATTTAATGTAATTTTCTTTGCTGTCAAACGGCTTCATGGACATAACCAGTTCGTCCACGCTATCGTGTGTGGCGCGACTGTTTTCTTTAAGAAATTGTTGGAATGTTGTTTCGCTCATGATTTTTCCTTAATTTAATGATAATGATGAAAAATACGCTTAATGTATAGCCTACCTGATAAAGCAAGCGTGAATATACGCCAAAATGGTAAAAATTTAAATATTTTTATTGTATTGCTTGTCAAGACTGTGATTAGGACTATCGCTGCTAATGATTTGGCGCAAGAAAATTTCAGCCTGTTCTTTGAGTGTGAAACGGTCATCATTAGGCTGTGGGTAAATTAAATCGGCTACATCTATGCGTACCGTTAAATTTTCCAGAGAAACAATTTTCCATAGCGAAACCCATAAATTGACTTTTTCAAATGACACCTCTTCGGTACGTTGATTGTGTTCATAATAACGCAGAGCAAGGACTTGAATGGCTGATTGACTGTTAATGGCTGCCTGAAACAGGGCTGCTTTGAGTGGTAAAACATCACTCCCAGAAGTGGTACGTGCTTCGGGAAAAAAACACACATTCATGCCTTGTTGCAAACGTTGAACAATCGCAGCATTGATAGGCTCAATGTCTTTGCGGTTGCGACGGTCAATGAATATCGTACCTGCGTTTTGGACGATTTTACCGATGATGAACCAATTTTTGATTTCTTTCATGGCAATAAAACCACAAGGATAAAGCGCGCAAATCGCCATAATGTCCAACCATGAAATATGGTTGGCAGCCAGCAGTAAACCTTGTGCTTGAGAATTGGGTTTATGGCTTTCAGGCAGCTTATTACTGTGTAAAGTGATGCCCAAAACCGATAGAGCCTCTTGGGCAGATTGTTGTAAAACTTGCTCACGTTGGTGTAAATTGGCATCAGACAATTTACTGAAACGTTGCATGACACGCAGCAGCCAGAGTACCAATCGGAATAAACGTGTGATGCGTATAAACCAATTTACTTTGTTCATAATTTGCCTTATTTGACGACAGGTTGAAAACAGAAAGGCGGCATCATGCCGTTTTTAGCACAATATGGCAAGTTGATGATTAATGTTATTGAGATGAATGAATGCATTGTGTAACATCATGTGGACATAAAGCAGCTATTTTTGTGAGCCCAAACCATTTGAACCAAAAAAATTAGAGATAAAGCGATAGCAAGTCGCTATGGTTTCTGATTATTATGGCATTTCAGTAATGCGGTGCAACTGTGGTAGAATGCCTATCTTACTTTTAGCTTTCAGGCTACCTGAAAGCCAATTATCATTATTTTTGGACTGATGCTTATGTTTGACAACGCTTATCCCAAACCCAATGTCGCGCCATTGCGTCAATATGCACAACAACACTATCCCACATTAACCCGACGCCGTGCTGTGGACTGTCATAAAGGTCAGCTTGGCACAGTAGGCGTATTGGGCGGTAGTGAAGGCATGACAGGTGCAGCCTTATTGGCTTCAGTGGCAGCTTTATATGCAGGTTGTGGCAAAGTCATTGCAGCATTCAATCAGACCACTTTACCCATATCGGTTTACACATCACAACCCGAATTAATTTTGAATACTGCAGAACGTGCGGTTCTTCGTGAAGACATCAGTACTTGGGTTATCGGGTGCGGCTTGGGGCAAGATGAAGCAGCAGCGCGTGTTTTGCATACGGTTTGGCACAGCGCACACCCACAATTGGTATTAGATGCCGATGCCATTCACCTTTTGGTAGAACAACCCAAACTCTTCCCTCAAACCAAACGTGCTGATTTGGTTTTAACCCCTCATCCTGGCGAAGCCGCACATTTACTCAATACAGGCATTAACCAAATACAAAACAACCGCTCATGGGCAGCACGCGAAATAGCGAGTCGTTACCGTTGTTGGGTAGTATTAAAAGGTTATGAAACAGTCATTTCATCGGTACGCGGTTTCCTTCATGTGAATAAAACAGGCAATTCAGGACTGGCAAGCGCAGGAAGTGGCGATGTTTTGGCTGGCATTATTGGTAGCTTGTTGGCACAAGGTATTGTTGCAGAAGAAGCCGTACCTGCTGCGGTGTGGTTGCATGGTATGGCAGCAGAATTATTGGTTCACACACAACACGGTCCCATTGGTTTAACCGCAAGCGAATTGCCCACAACCGTACGTTGGCTTCGCAATCAACTGACCATTTAAACAAAATTTCAGGCAGCCCAATACCCGTTAGGCTGCCTGAAAACCCAATACAGCAAAACCATCATCACATCATGCACCCATCACAACACGATTTTCGCGAAGCCATGTCGCAATGTGCCGCAGGCATACACGTCATCACAACTGATGGCACAGCAGGACGTTTCGGCATTACCATGACAGCTGTTGCACCTGTAACCGATACACCGCCTACATTGGTACTGTGCGTCAACAGTCAAGCCCTAATTTGTCCTGTTTTGGTTGCCAATCGCCAACTCTGTGTCAATGTATTGGCAGCACATCAGCAAGACGTTGCCGAACATTTCGCAGGCATGACTGCCCTAACCCCAGCCGAACGTTTTGAGCAACACATTTGGCACAGAGGACCGACAGGACAACTGCAAATAGAAGGTGCATTGGCTTATTTGCATGGCAACATCATAGACCATCGTGAAGTAGGAACGCATCATGTCTTTTCCGTTGCCATTGAACACATTAACACACCACAACAAGAACAAGGCGCATTGGTGTATTTTCGCAGGCAATTCTTATCATTGCGTTAATTGCTTATCACATAAATAGGTCGGATAGGTTTTATCCGACCTGTGTTTTTCAGGCTGCCTGAAAAACCGACAAATGCACTCAACAATGCTAAAATACGCACCGTTAAAAATACACATCAAGGAACAAATCATGGCTTTATTGCAAATTGCCGAACCGAATATGTCTGCCGCGCCCCATCAACACCGTTTGGCGGTGGGCATTGATTTGGGGACGACCAACAGCTTGGTTGCCACCGTTAAAAGCGGTGCAGCGAGCTGTTTGCCAGATGAAACAGGTGCGGTTGCCGTGCCATCGGTGGTGCGTTATTTGGGCGATGATAATGCGGTTGTGGGCAAAAAAGCCCTTGAACAACAAAAACTTGACCCACAAAATACCATTTCGTCTGCCAAACGTTTAATTGGGCGCACGCTGCCTGAAATTGACACCACGCATTTGCCCTATCGTTTTGGCGCGTCAGACAAAATCATTGAATTGCAAACCAAAAATGGTTTAAAAACCCCCATTGAAGTGTCTGCCGACATTTTGCGTGTGTTGAAAGACCGTGCCGAGCAATCGTTGGGGGGCGATTTGGTGGGCGCGGTGATTACCGTGCCAGCCTATTTTGATGACGCGCAACGCCAAGCCACCAAAGACGCGGCACGTTTGGCTGGTTTGAACGTGTTGCGTTTGCTCAACGAACCCACCGCCGCCGCCATCGCCTACGGTTTGGACAACGCCGCCGAAGGCACGTTTGTGGTGTACGATTTGGGTGGCGGCACGTTTGATGTTTCCGTGTTACAGCTTTCCAAAGGCTTGTTTGAAGTGAAGGCAACGGGCGGCAATTCCGCTTTGGGTGGCGATGATTTTGACCACCGCTTGTTTTGTCATATTGTTGAAAAACATCAACTTTCCATTACCGATGAACGCGATGTGCAACTGTTGTTTGGCTTGGTTCGCGCTGCCAAAGAAGCGTTGAGCAGGCTGCCTGAAACCGAAATCGCCACCGAATTGCAAGACGGTACGCCACTTCGCACCGTCATCACACGCGCCGAATTTCACGCGCTGACCCAGCATTTGGTCGCCAAAACCCTTGAACCCGTTAAGCAAGCCCTGAAAGACGCTGGTGTGTCCAAATCCGACATTAAAGGTGTGATTATGGTGGGCGGTGCCACGCGCATGTTGCACGTTCAACAGGCGGTGGGCGCGTTTTTTGGGCAAACGCCACTCAATAATTTGAATCCCGATGAGGTGGTGGCTTTGGGCGCAGCCATGCAAGCCAATGTTTTGGCGGGCAATAAAAACGATGGCGAATGGTTGTTGTTGGACGTAACGCCTTTGTCTTTGGGTTTGGAAACCTATGGCGGTTTGGCTGAAAAAATTATTCCGCGCAACAGCACTTTGCCCACCGCGCGCGCCCAAGAATTTACCACTTTCAAAGACGGTCAAACCGCCATGACCATTCATGTGGTGCAGGGCGAACGCGAATTGGTTTCAGACTGCCGCAGTTTGGCGAAATTCACTTTGCGTGGCATTCCACCCATGGTGGCTGGCGCGGCGCGGATTCGCGTTACGTTTCAGGTAGATGCCGATGGCTTGTTGTCAGTGTCGGCGCGTGAGCAAACCACAGGCGTTCAAGCGCAAATTGAAGTGAAACCGTCTTACGGTTTGGACGATGACACGATTATGAATATGTTGCGCGACAGCATGAGCAATGCCAAAGACGATGCCCTTGCCCGCGCCCGTGCCGAAGCCAAAGTGGAGGCAGAAGGCTTGATTGGCGCAATTCAGGCAGCCTTAACTTTGGACAGCGATTTATTGAGTGCCGATGAAATCCAAAAAATCAATGGTTTAATGGATAAGTTGAACGCCAGTTTGCCCACGCACACCGCCGAGCAAATCCGCGCGATGATTCACGATTTATCGCACGCCACCGATGATTTTGCCGCCAAACGCATGGACAGAAACATTCAGCGCATGTTGCAAGGGCAAAATGTGGCGGATTTGTAATTCATACTTTCATAAAAACATTTCAGGCAGCCCAAAAATACTTTGGCTGCCTGAAAATTGGGCTTTTGATCAATCATCTTACAAACTTTACTGCAATAATCCAACCAATTCCGCGTCCATATAGTGGTAATCATCAGGAATATCCCAAACCGTAATGTGTTTGTGTTACAGAACACAAAGAAATTGCCCTTTCAAACGATTGATGTTTTTCTTGCATCGCAAAAAATGTGGTCAGCCCACGCAATATCGGTTTGGTGGTACACGAGCATTTAGGCTGGTGTCAGCAGCCGAAGGTGCTTGATGATGTGGGTCGTGGCGGAACAACTATTCGACAGCGGACTACCATTGGAACAGATTTATACTTTATCCTTTCTTCAGGCAGCCTGCAAAATCTGCAACACCTTCCGCACATTCTCAATTCGCGCCACCACATCTGCGCTTTTCATTTCCACGCGCAATTTGTCGCTGCCAGCCATGCGCCAGCCTTTTTCGCGTTGCATGATGGCGATGATTTTGGCTGGGTTCAGCACCATGTTTTTGCCAAACGCCAATGTGATGGCTTCGGCAGTCGCGTCCACCGTGCTGATGCCCAAATCGCTTGCCATAA
>NZ_JAUNEC010000036.1 GCF_030525755.1 Alysiella sp. | reverse complement strand
GAAATCAAAGTGGGCGATACCGTTGAATTGGAACAAACTTTAATCACTTTGGAAACCGATAAAGCCACCATGGACGTGCCAGCCACCCACGCTGGTGTGATTAAAGAAGTGAAAGTGAAAGTGGGCGACAAAATCTCCGAAGGCGGCGTGATTGCCCTTGTGGAAGCCGCAGGTGCAAGCGAAACCAAGCAGCCTGAATCCCCCAAACCCGTTGAAACCAAACAAGAAACCCCTGCACCGCAAGCCGCCAGCTTTTCAGGCAGCGCAGACGCAGAATACGATGTGGTGGTATTGGGTGGCGGGCCAGGTGGCTATTCTGCTGCCTTTGCTGCCGCAGACGAAGGCTTGAAAGTGGCGATTGTGGAGCAATACAGCACTTTGGGTGGCGTGTGCTTGAACGTGGGTTGCATTCCGTCCAAAGCCCTGTTGCACAACGCGGCGGTGATTGACGAAGTGAAACATTTGGCGGCAAACGGCATCAAATACCCCGAGCCAGAAATTGACATTGACCAATTACGCGGCTACAAAGAAAAAGTCATTGGCAAATTGACTGGCGGCTTGGCTGGCATGGCAAAAGCGCGTAAAGTGGATTTGATTCAAGGTTTTGGCAAATTTGTGGGCGCAAACCACATTGAAGTGGCTTTAACCGAATCCACACAATACGAACACGCCAGCGAAACAGGCGCGAAAAAAACCGTGCAATTCAAAAACGCGATTATTGCCGTGGGCAGCCGCGTGGTGAATTTGCCCTTTATTCCCAAAGACCCACGCATTGTGGACAGCACAGGCGCGTTGGAATTGCGTACGCAAAACGGCAAGCTGCCTGAAAAAATGTTGGTCATCGGCGGCGGCATCATTGGTTTGGAAATGGGTACGGTGTACAGCACCTTGGGCGCGCGCTTGGACGTGGTGGAAATGATGGACGGCTTAATGCAAGGCGCAGACCGCGATTTGGTTAAAGTGTGGGAAAAAATGAACGCCCATCGCTTTGACAACATCATGACCAACACCAAAACCGTTGCCGTAGAAGCCAAAGAAGACGGCATTTACGTTACCTTTGAAGGCGAAAAAGCCCCTAAAGAGCCGCAAAAATACGATTTGGTGTTGGTTGCAGCAGGTCGCGCACCGAATGGCAAACTGTGTGGCGCGGAAAACGCAGGTGTTGCCGTTACCGAACGCGGTTTCATTGAAGTGGACAAGCAACAACGCACCAATGTGCCACACATTTATGCGATTGGCGATGTGGTCGGACAACCGATGTTGGCGCACAAAGCGGTGCATGAAGGACACGTTGCTGCCGAAAATTGCGCGGGACACAAAGCCTATTTTGACGCGCGCGTGATTCCTGGTGTGGCTTACACCGACCCCGAAGTGGCTTGGGTGGGCGTTACCGAAGAAATCGCCAAACGCGATGGCATTAAAATCACCAAATCCGTGTTCCCATGGGCGGCAAGCGGTCGCGCGATTGCCAACGGTCGCGATGAAGGCTTTACCAAACTGATTTTTGACGCGGAAACGGGTCGCATTATTGGCGGTGGCATTGTTGGCACACACGCTGGCGACATGATTGGCGAAATTTGTTTGGCGATTGAAATGGGTTGCGATGCGGAAGACATCGGCAAAACCATTCACCCGCACCCCACTTTGGGCGAAAGCATTGGCATGGCGGCAGAAGTGGCTTTGGGTGTTTGCACCGATTTGCCGCCACAACGCAAGAAAAAGTAATGGGTTAAAAAATCAGGCAGTTTATTTCACACAGAACGAAGAAGCTGCCTGAAACATCAATCACATTGCAACGACCAAGCTGCCTGAAACCTTTCAGGCAGCCTCAAATTTTTTCTGAAAGCCTTTATGTCTGCCGCAGTCAAAGCCCCATCTCCCATGATGCAACAATATCTTTCCATCAAAGCCGAACACACCGATAAGCTGGTGTTTTACCGCATGGGCGATTTTTATGAACTGTTTTTTGATGATGCTGCCGAAGCAGCCGCATTATTGGGTATCACGCTGACCACACGTGGGCAACATTTGGGCGAACCCATCAAAATGGCAGGTGTGCCGTATCACGCGGTGGAACAGCATTTGGCAAAATTGGTCAAATTGGGTAAAAGCGTGGCGATTTGTGAGCAGGTTGGTGAAGTGGGCGTGGGTAAAGTCGTGGAACGCAAAGTAGCACGCATTGTTACGCCTGGCACTTTAACCGACAGCGCATTTTTGGAAGACAAAGAAGCCAATCGCATTGCGGCGGTCTTTGTGGGCAAAAAACAAGCGGCATTAGCGTGGGCAGCATTGGAAAATGGCGAGTTCAAAACCAAAATCATAGACCCACGCCGTTTGGCAGATGAGTTGGCACGCATTCAGGCAGCCGAATTGTTGGCAGACCAAGATTTCAGGCTGCCTGAAAACTGTCCTAAAATCAATCTTTCACGTTTAAACAACTGGCAATTTGCCTCCGATACCGCTTTCAAATTGCTCACGCAGTATTTTGGCAGTCAAGATTTACTGGGTTTTGGTTTGAGTTTGGACGAACACCCAGCAGCCATTGCCGCTTCAGGGGCATTATTGAATTATCTGAAACTCACGCAAACCGTGTTGCCGCCACATATGGACGCGCTGATGTTGGAAAGCGACGGTCAATACATCGCCCTAGATGCCGCCACACGGCGCAATTTGGAAATCACAACAACCTTGTCGGGTAAAAAGTCGCCCACATTATTTTCTGTTTTAGACCAATGTGTTACCCATATGGGTAGTCGTTTATTGGCACAATGGTTGCATCACCCTTTACGCAATAAAAACCACATTCAAGCGCGTTTAAATGCTGTTTCAGCCCTATTGACACACGGTTTTACTGATGTTTCAGGCAGCCTGAAACATACTGCTGATATTGAACGTATTGCCGCACGCATTGCATTGGGTTCAGCACGCCCACGCGATTTGTCTGCTTTGCGTGAGAGTTTGTTTGCATTGGCTAAAATCAAGCTGCCTGAAAGTGCTTTATTGGACACTCTGGGCAGTTGTTTTCCAGCCACTTTACCCATTGCCGAACAATTACAAGCAGCTTTGGCAGACGAACCATCTGTATGGCTCAAAGACGGAGGTGTGATACGCGATGGTTTTCATGCTGAATTAGACCATTTGCGTCATCTGCACGAACATGGTGATGATTTTTTACGCGATTTGGAAATACGCGAACGCGAACGCACACAGCTTTCCACTTTAAAAGTGGAATACAACCGCGTACACGGTTTTTACATTGAACTCTCTAAAAACCAAGCCGAGCATGCTCCCAGTGATTATCGCCGCCGTCAAACCCTGAAAAATGCCGAACGCTTTATCACAGCCGAACTCAAAACCTTTGAAGATCAATTTCTTGCTGCCCAAGAAAACGCGCTCGCATTGGAAAAACAGCTGTTTGAGCAAATTTTGGCGCAACTGCAAACCCAGTTACCGCAAATCCAACGCAGCGCGAAAGCGGCAGCCACATTGGACGTTTTGTGCAGTTTTGCCAATACAGCACGTACACAGCGTTACACCATGCCGCAATTTAGCGATACACCCACATTGACCATTCAGAACGGTCGCCACCCTGTTGTGGAAAAACAGGTGCAACGCTTTACTGCTAACCACACCCAACTTGCACCCACAAATCGCCTGTGCCTGATTACAGGTCCCAATATGGGCGGTAAATCCACCTATATGCGCCAAACTGCTTTGATTGTGTTGCTGGCGCACACAGGCAGTTTTGTGCCAGCCGAGTATGCTTTGATTGGTGAAATAGACCAAATTTTCACGCGCATTGGTGCATCAGATGACTTGGCAAGCAATCGTTCTACTTTTATGGTGGAAATGAGCGAAACAGCCTACATTTTGCATCATGCTACCAAGCAAAGTCTTGTTCTGATGGACGAAGTAGGACGTGGTACGTCCACTTTTGACGGTTTGGCACTTGCCCACGCTATTGCCTTACATCTCTTACAAAACAATCAAGCCTTGTGTTTGTTTGCAACCCATTATTTTGAGTTGACCAAGCTGCCTGAAAACCATCAAGGTGCGTTTAATATGCATTTATCGGCATTGGAGCAAGGACAAGACATCGTTTTTTTACATCAAATAGAACATGGTGCCGCTGAAAAAAGTTATGGCATTGCCGTAGCCAAATTGGCAGGTTTGCCACCACGCGCCCTTAAAACAGCGCAAAAACAACTGGGTTTATTGGAAAGCCAAGCAGCAGAACGTCAGCTTGATTTGTTTGCCGCTCCCATGCTGCCTGAAAACGAAGAAACGCTTGCAGCAAGCGTGGTAGAACAAGAATTATTGAGTATAGAGCCAGATGAATTGACACCCAAACAGGCTTTGGATTTGATTTACCGTTTGAAAAAAATGTTGTAATTAATGCGAGCGTGGGATAACAATCTTGAAAATTTCATGAAAATAAATGACTTGTATATAGGTAAGGTGCTGATGCCAACCGTTTTCAGGCAGCTTCTTGTGTGTACTACCTCGCCCCAAATCACCATTTAGTGCGCCAAATTGGCAAGCCACAGCCGCGTTTTCAAGCCCCAATAACTCGCCAAACCTGTGGTGCTGTGCAACACTTTACCGTTTTTAATCAAAATGATGGTCGGGGTAACTTTCACGCCCCATTGCTGTGACAGTTGCCCATTTTCATCGTTAATGGTGTCAAATTTTAAATGATTGTTGTTTAAATAATGTTTGATGTTTTCATCGCTGCCTGAACCCCATGCCACGCCCAACACAGGCACACCATTTGCGTGTAAATCTTCAATCGCGGGAGAAGTGTGTTTGCAAATGTTGCACCATGTTCCCCAAAAATACAAAACCAAAGTTTGATTTGCGCTGGCATTTGCCAAAGTATTGTTTTTATTCTGATAAATGGTTTGAAATGGCACATCGGCTGCATTCATCGGCGCGTTGGGGCTGCGCCACCAGTCCATTACCACGCTCACAATCAACAAAATTGCCAGCGTTTGCGTGATTTGTTTGAGCCAATATTTCAGTTTCTTTTTCATGTTATTTCCTAAATTGATGGTGCGCGAAATTGTAGCAAAAAACGTTTCAGACAGCCTAAAAATGCGTTTTCGCGTTAAAATCGCGGTTTTCCTTATTTTCAGGCAGCTTTCAAATTATGCAAACACTTGAATTAGCCAAGCAATTACTTTCCGAACAATCCATTACACCCGATGATAAAAATTGTCAAAAAATCATCGCCCAGCGTTTGCAGCAAATGGGTTTTACGATTGAAGAGATGAATTTTGGCACAACCAAGAATATTTGGGCAAGACTGGGCAACACCGCGCCAGTTGTGTGTTTCGCGGGGCATACCGATGTTGTGCCAACGGGCGATGTGGCGCAATGGACGTTTGACCCGTTCACGCCGACCGAACACGAAGGCAAACTTTACGCACGAGGCGCGGCAGACATGAAAACCGCGATTGCTTGTTTCATTACAGCTTGCGAACGTTTTGTGGCGGCAAACCCGAATTTTGCGGGTAGTCTTGCGCTGCTCATCACTTCGGATGAAGAAGGCGATGCCCATGATGGCACAACCAAAGTGGTGGACGTTTTGGCGGGGCGAAATGAATTGATAGACTATTGCATCGTTGGTGAACCTACCGCCGTAAACCAACTGGGCGATACCTTGAAAAACGGTCGGCGTGGTTCATTGTCGGGCAATTTGACGGTACACGGTACACAGGGGCACATCGCTTATCCACATTTGGCAGAAAACCCGATTCACGCAGCAGTCCCTGCATTAGCTGAACTTGCTACAACCGAATGGGATACGGGCAATGCCTATTTCCCAGCCACCAGCTTCCAAATTTCCAATATTAATGGTGGCACAGGTGCGACCAACGTTATTCCTGCCAGCGTAAATGTGAAATTCAACTTCCGTTTTTCCACCGAAAACAGTGCGGAAAGCCTGAAAAAGCGCGTTCACGAAATTTTGGATAAACGCGGTTTCCGCTATGATTTGGCGTGGAGTTTATCGGGTAATCCCTTTTTGACCGAAGCGGGCAAATTAACCGAAATCGCGCAAAACACCATACGCGAAGTGTGCGGCGTGGAAGCGGAATTGTCCACATCGGGCGGTACATCAGACGGGCGTTTCATCAAAGCGATTGCCAGAGAGTTGATTGAATTGGGTTTTGTGAATGCGACCATACATCAAATTGATGAACACATTTTGACCGATGACATTGAAAAATTGTCGCAGGTTTATGAAAAAATGATGAGGAATTTATTTGTAAAATGAATTTTCAGGTTGAAATGTTTGCAAAATTCGGTTTATAGGGGCAGATTTCATATCTTCCCCATTGGTGATTGCAGGAATTTTTATTTTTATCAATAAATTGAAAAAGGTGATGGGCATGAAATCAGCCTCTACGTCAGTTTGAAAGTGGGTTTTGCTAAGGTTTTCAGGCAGCCTGAAACTTTGTATATAGGGTACAAAATTTTTGTCAATTTATTGAAAAATTTAGGTGTTTTTGGTAATTTGGTGTGCATGGTTTACCTTGCAATAAAAATTGCAGCGTAGCATCATGTTGCCTGAAACTGTGAAGTAAACTGACGAAAGAAAAACATTATGCAAGATTTTCGTATTGCCCATACCGATGATTTACCCGATAGCACCCATTTGGTTAAAACGGAGTTGCAACAGTTGCAGCTTGCATTACAGTCATCACAAGGGCAAATCAAGTGGCAAATTCATCAGCCTTTAAGCAGCGTAGAAATAGAAAAACGCATCAAGATGCTTAAATTGGGTAACGCAATCAGCGCAGTTTTGCAAATTGGGGTAGGGGTTTACATTTATGCATATATGTGGGCTGATGATGTGTTGTTGCGCAATGTGTTTGTGTTTTTGATTGGTGCGATGATAGTGGGTAATTTTTATTTGATACATATGGTTATGCCCAAGCGAATGCGTCAAAACCCAATTATTACTACGCGTGTTACTTTGAATTGGGATAAGCAATATGTCCTCATTAATGAGGGCAGTAAACAACAATATAAGCTCAAATTTCACAGCAACAAAACTTTACCTGCTTTTGTTTTGCCGCAGCATGCCGATGCAGATTTGCGCCGTTTGCGTGATGAAGTACAAAGTCGCATTACACAGATAACGGGTTTGACATTTTAACCATTTGAGGCTGCCTGAAAGCATATGGTTTCAGAAGTGAAAAGGCAATATAAGGCGACAACGAGAGTCGTGTACACCAAGTACATAAAGGTGTTGGTAATGTCGTAGTGTTTTCTCAATTCTGCGATCATACTTTGGCTTTGCAAGTATTTTTCAGGCAGCCTGATAATATATTTCATGCTGCCTGAATGCGTTTTGTTTTAATATTAAGTTTGTTGTGGGATTGTCTATCCGTTCTGCATCAGTTTTTTCAATGATTTTTGCAAAACCGACAATCTGTATCCATAAAATGGATTGTAAATGGAAAATATCATGAATTTAAAAGAAAAATTATCCGATGGCTTGTTGGCTATGGGTCTTGAACTTTCTGCTGTACAGCAGTTGCTGCTGTTGGAATACATTTCATTGTTGAAAAAATGGAACAGCACATACAATTTAACGGCTTTGCGTGATGAAAACAAAATGTTGAGCCATCATTTGTTGGACAGTTTAACCTTATTACCCTATGTTGCCGATGCCCAAACTTTGATAGACGTGGGTTCGGGCGGTGGCATGCCTGGTATTCCTACGGCAATTTGTCGCCCCGATTTGCAGATTACTTTATTGGATGCAAACACCAAAAAAACCACATTTTTACAACAAGCTGTGATTGAATTGGGTTTACAAAACGTTACTGTGGCAAGTGGCAGAGTGGAAGCCATGCACGATAAAAAAGTAGACGTGGTTACCAGCCGTGCATTCGCAGAATTACACGATTTCATTGCGCTGACCAAGCATTTATTGAATGAAAACGGCTATTGGGCAGCAATGAAAGGCGTGTATCCTTATGAAGAATTGGAAAATGTACCGAAAAATATTGAAGTTTATCAAATTGATAAATTGAATGTACCAAATTTGAATGCAGAACGCCATATGGTGTTGATGCGTCCCAAAACCGCATAAAGGAAAAACCATGAGCGCGAGCATTTTGGCAATTGCCAATCAAAAAGGTGGTGTGGGTAAAACCACAACAGCGGTCAATCTAGCGGCTTCTTTGGCACACCGCAAACAGCGCGTTTTGCTGATTGACCTTGACCCACAAGGTAATGCCACTACGGGCAGTGGCATAGACAAAACCGATATTAAACAAGGTATTTATCATGTTTTATTGGGCGAAACAGACATTCAGGCAGCCTTAATCCACAGCGAAGCAGGTGGCTATGATGTTTTGGCTGCCAATCGTGATTTGGCGGGTGCAGAAATTGAGTTGGTGCAAGAAATCGCGCGTGAAATGCGTTTGAAAAATGCCCTCTCTTTGGTGGCTGAACAGTATGATTATGTTTTGATTGACTGTCCGCCCACGCTGACACTTTTGACTTTAAACGGCTTGGTTGCGGCAGAAGGTGTGCTCGTTCCTATGGTGTGTGAATATTATGCTTTGGAAGGCATCAGCGATTTGGTGGCAACGGTACGCAAAATCCGCACCGCCATCAATCCAAAATTGGATATTTTCGGGATTGTGCGAACCATGTACAACAATCAAAACCGCTTGTCTTCAGAAGTCAGTGCGCAGTTGGCACAACATTTTGGCAGCAAATTATTGGACACAACCATTCCGCGTAATGTACGGTTGGCGGAAGCCCCCAGCTACGGTAAACCTGCATTGGCTTATGATGCCAAGGCCAAAGGAACTTTGGCGTATTTGGACTTGGCTGATGAATTATTAGCAAGATGTTGAGAAAACGTGTGAAAAATTGATGTGAGGCATAAAAACAGGCTGCCTGAAACCTTTCAGGCAGCCTGTTTTTATGATGTTTGTTTAGTGAACATGTGCTTTATTCGCTTCGGTGTTTTCTGCTTTTTCAGGCATAGCAGAAGAGTGGTGACTGGTAATCAGCCATTTGTCGCCATTCCATTCATAAGTATAGCTGTAACGTCCCACGACTTGATTACCTGTTTTACTGAATTTGAATGTGTACACGCCAGCATCAAGGGCTGTGTTACAGCCAATTTTAATGAAACGTTCATTGATTTCGCCAACAGGTTGGTTTTCCAAGAAATGTTGGAAATAATCCAATTTTTCTGCGGCGGTGTGGCGCACTTTATTGGATACGGTAGGCAACAAAATCGAATCAGCAGCATAGTTGGCAACCACGATTTCAGGACGACCTGTTTTTAAACTGGCGTTCCAGCGGTCAAATAAAGCGGCGATTTCGGTGTCGGTAACGGCACGGCAGCTTTGCGTGTTGGCGTGGTTTTCAATCACGCGAACGGGAATGGCTTGTGGAGCTGGTGCTTGAACGGGAGCAGGCACAACTTGAGGTGCAACAGCAACAGGGGGAGGAACTTCATGTGTGGTTGCAGGGGCTGCCTGAACAGGTGTGTGTTGCACAGGTGTTGGTTGTTGAACCACTTGGGTTTGTTGCTGTTGTACAGGTGCAGCAGCAACGGCTGTTTCGGCAGTAGGTTGTTGGGCGGGACGTTGTGCTTTTTCTTTACCGCAAGCGGTTGCCAATAAGGCGGTGGCAATCATCAGAGACAGTTTGGCGTTCATGTGCTTTCCTTTAATCAAGAAGTAGTGGGTTTGGTTTGTAATGAAGTGTAAATATAATAAAAACTGCTTGTTTGTGCAAGTGTTTTTCAGGCAGCCTTGTGTGTTTGCAGGCTGCCTGAAAATGGGTGTGGTTTTTTACTCCCAAGATGATAAAGGTTCGTTGAGACAATGCTGTTGTTTGAGGTATTTGTCTTGTGCCATTAAACGAACGGCTGCATTGGCTGCACCATAGCCATCGTAAGCCCCGATGCGTTGTACCACTTCAAAGAAAAAGCGATGGTCAATGACAGGGGAGTAAACGTGTAAAAATTCGCCGCCTTTGCCATCGGTGTCATATAACAGATGATGTTCACGCAAGCGTGCGATAAAGTCATCGTCTAAATCAAAACGCGCTTGTAAATCGTCATAATAATTGGCGGGAATGTCCAATAATGCTGCGCCATTAGCACGCAGTTGTTTGATGGTGGCGAAAATGTCGTGAGTGGCAAACGCCAAATGTTGCAAGCCACTGCCTTTGTAGTGTGCCATTGAACGGGCAACTTGGGTGTCGGGTGCATCAGAAGCGTTTAAGACAATGCGAATGTCTTTGGTGGGGCTGTGTAAAACACGACTGTTGATGAGACCGTAGGGGTCGGTCATGGTTTGATTGGCTTCGGCGACAAAACCGAAAATGGAACGCAGATACAAGGTCCAGCTGTCTAAACGGTCGCTGGTCATACCCAAAGCCAAATGGTCTATATTGTGCAAATGTGTTGCGGTATTTGATGAATGATTTAAATTGAAATCAATAGGATAAATGTCGCTGTCAATGAAGTATTGCAAGCTGCCATTGGGCGAGCGAACGGCGGCAATGTGTTTTTCATTGTTACCTGTTTGCCCTTCAAAGGAGTAACAACCGTAGGCATCGGCACGTTGATACAGGGCTTGGGCATCGCTAACACGATAAGCAAGTGCACACATGGACGTGCCGTGTGCAGTAAAAAAGCCTTCTGCCAAACTGTCTGGCTCGGCATTTAAAATGATGTTGATATTGCCTTGACGGTAGAGCATCACATTTTTGCTTTTGTGGCGACCTGCTGCCTGAAAACCGAAATTGTACAGAATGTGTGCCAAAGATTGTGCTGCTTCTTCGTCCACCGCAAATTCCACAAATTCAATGCCTTCAAATTGTGGCAGAGCAGGAGGGGTGAACAATGGGGTGTTTTCAGGCAGCCTTTGATGATTGCGTTTAAGCAGTGCGGCAGTTTGTTCTTCCAAATAAAACAAGCTGGTACGTGCATCGCTGGTGGTGCTGACTCCATTGACCGCACGGAAATGGTCATTGAAAATTTCCAGCGACAAAGGACCTTGGTAACCGTTTGCCAATAAAGGCGCCATAAATGCCGCAATATCAAAACTGCCTTGACCAGGGAAATTGCGATAATGGCGTGACCATTCCAATACGTCCATTTTCATGCGTGGGGCATCGGCAATTTGTACGAAAGTGATTTTTTCAGATGGAATATCAGCTAGTTGTGATAAATCATCATTGATGGAAAACGTGTGGAAGCTGTCTAAAATGATGCCCAAATTTGGGTGATTGACTGCTTGCACAATTTTCCACACATGGCGATAAGAATTGACATAACTACCCCAGGCCAGTGCTTCATAGCCCACTTGTATGCCAAACTCTTTTGCTGCTTCGGCAAGCAAATAAAAATCTGATGCAATTGCATCATCGTTGGCAAGCACATTGGGTGATACATTGCTACACACCAAGATGCGGTTGGTACCCAATTCATTCATCAGTGCGAATTTGCGTTTGGCACGTTCAATTTGTTGTGCTACGCGACCGCGTGGTCCGCCTTCAAAATCACGAAATGGTTGATACAACATGATTTCCAAACCTGCATCGGCACACATTTTGCGAATGTCAGACGGTGTGCCGTCAAAATAAAGCAGGTCATTTTCAAAAATTTCAATGCCGTCAAAACCTGTGCCAGCAATGGCGCGGATTTTTTCAGGCAGCGTGCCGCTTAATGATACGGTTGCGATGCTGTGTTTCATGTTTTGCTCCAAATGGGACGGACGGGTAATCCGCTACAAAATGCTGTTTTGGTGGTTTAAAGCGCAATTTAATTGGCAATATTCGGCTTTTTGTTTGCATAATCAAATGTTTTGCACCATAAATTGCAAAAGCCGTACTTTACCACATTGGAACATTTTTTTGTGGGTTGTGAAGTGATGATGAGCGTGTGTTCTGGTGGTTTGGGGTAGTGTTCAAGTTTTTGTGATGTGAAATAGGTTGCCTGAACAATTTGTGATGTACCATTGGCATTGTTTAAAACAAAAAAACTGTTAAAATCCGTGCTTTCCTTATTTTTGCATTAATCATCATGTTGCTTCCTATTTTACCGCCTGCGATGTTGGGCATACTTGGTGGCGGACAGCTCGGTAGCATGTTTACGTTGGCTGCCAAAACCATGGGTTACCGTGTTACGGTGCTTGACCCAGACCCTAATGCGCCTGCGGCACGTTTTGCCGATGTGCATTTGTGTTCGCCCTTTGATGACGATAAGGCTCTGGCGCAACTGGCGCAATGTGCGGCGGTAACGACCGAATTTGAAAACGTGAATGCCGATGCGATGCGGACTTTGGCGCAAAAAACACGCGTTTCACCATCGGGCGATTGCGTGGCAGTAGCACAAAACCGCATTTTGGAAAAAGCACGCATGGCGCAAGCGGGGTTGGCAACGGCGCCGTATCGTGTTTTATACTGCGCAGATGATGCTGCAAATTGCGCTGATTTATTACCAGGTATTGTGAAAACCGCCACTTTGGGCTATGACGGTAAAGGTCAAATTCGTGTGAATAGTGAAGCAGAAGTTCAGGCAGCCTTTGAAAAGTTGGGTGGTGTGGCGTGTGTTTTGGAAAAAAAGGTAGATTTGCGTGCGGAAATTTCGGTAATTGTTTGCCGTTTGGATACACGGCATACGTTGACTTTTGACCCTGCTGAAAATCATCATGAAAATGGCATTTTGGCGTATTCCATTGTACCTGCACGGCTGCCTGAAAAACTGCGTGAACAAGCAAAACAAATGGCTTTGCGTTTGGCAGAAGAATTGGATTATGTCGGTGTGTTGGCGGTGGAAATGTTTGTGGTGGGCGATGAGCAAAATTTGGTGGTAAACGAAATTGCACCGCGTCCACACAACAGTGGTCATCATACGATTGATGCGTGTGTGTCCAGCCAATTTCAGCAACAGGTTCGCATTATGTGTGGTTTGTCGCCAGCCGATACGCGATTGTTGTCGCCTTGCTGTATGGCAAACATTTTGGGCGATGTGTGGGGCGAAAATGGCAGTGAGCCTGCGTGGGAAAATGTGGTGCAACACGGTCAAGCGCATTTGCATTTATACGGTAAAACTGTGGCACGAGCAGGGCGCAAAATGGGGCATTTTACGGTGTTGGCAAACAATGCGGATGTGGCATTTGAGCAAGCACAATCTTTGCATGGTGCTTTGTTGCGTTAATAATCCATTCATTAGGCTGCCTGAAACGTTTCAGGCAGCCTTAAATCCATTTAAATAACAGGAAAAATCATGTTCCACAGTTTTTTTTTCAATCAAAAATGGCGTGTTTGGGCAATCGGTGGTTCGCTGCTGATTTTGCTGATCACTTGGTATAAAGTGGAATTGGACGTACAGATCAATCAATGGTTTGGTGATTTTTACAATGCCATTCAAGAGATTTTGAAAACGCCCAATAGCGTTTCTTTCCCCGAATTTTTGACCAAAATTTTTACCTTTGCCCGTATTGCAGCGATTTACATTGCTTTGGCGATTGCGTTGGAATTTTTTGTGCGCCATTACATTTTCCGTTGGCGCACCGCCATGACCGATTATTACATCGCACATTGGCAAACCGTGCGCCATATTGAAGGTGCTTCACAGCGCATACAAGAAGATACCATGCGTTTTGCGCGCATTATGCAGGATTTGGGCGTGAGTTTTTTGCGTTCGGTAATGACTTTGGCGGCGTTTTTGCCGATGTTGCGCGATTTAAGCAAGAATGTAACGCAATTGCCATGGATAGGTCATGTGGAAGGGTCTTTGGTTTACATTGCCTTGTTGTTTGCCATTTTGGGCACAGTGGTTTTGGCGGTGGTGGGCATCAAATTACCGGGTTTGGAATTCAATAATCAAAAGGTAGAGGCGGCATTTCGCAAAGAATTGGTATTAGGTGAAGATCATGCCGACCGTGCCCAAGCCCCAACTTTGCGTCAATTGTTTGACCATGTGCGCCAAAACCACTATCGCTTGTACTTGCATTATTTGTATTTTGATTTGGCGCGTTGGTCGTATTTGCAATTTGCGGTGGTTGTGCCATATATCGCATTGGGTCCGAGCTTGATTATGGGTGTTTTGACTTTGGGGGCAATGCAACAAATTGTGCGTGCATTTGGTAAAGTGCAAGATTCGTTTCAGTATTTGGTGCATTCGTGGAGTACGATTGTGGAATTGTTGTCCATTTACAAGCGTTTGAAGGCATTTGAACAAGTGATTCGTCAGAACCGTTAAAGGTAGAACATCTAAAAACATAAATTGTACCGTTTTGTCGCCTTATCCATTTTATTGAAAGGAACACCATGCGTTTGTTCGCTCTGTTTTTTGCCCTATTATTGGCAGCTTGCCATTTTTCAGGCAGCCTGAATCATGCTTCACAGAGTTTGGTAGATGGCGTGTTTCGCATGCAGTATTACCACACCCAGCAGCCTGAAAAAAGGTTGGATGGTGGCGAACACGCACGCATCAGTTTTGGCTATGTGCATTCGGTTCAAGGTATTGAAGGCGAGAAATTGGGTGTGTTGTGGCAGGGTAAAATCAAGCTGCCTGAAACAGGGACAATTACCATACAACACAGTGATGCCAATAAGTTAAAAATTGATATTGCTGGCAAACCGATTAAATTGCAAGGTAGCGGCTATACCGATGTGCATTTGGAAAAAGGCAGTCATGATGTACAAGTGCGTTATGAACCGAAATGGCATGCCGATAATATGGCGGTCAATTTTCTTGACAGTCGACCGCGTGCGCCCGAATCGGTGGCAAATGACGTTCAGGCAGCCATAAAAAATGCCGAAGTAGCATTTGCCCAAGTGCGAGGCAGCATGGACACAAGTAGCAATAACCGTAAAGATTGGCAATGGCGTGATGCCCAGTTGTTTGTTTCCGCTACCGATAAACCGCAAATTTTGGTGTTGTCGGCACGAGAGTTGGTTAATGTGGAACTGAAATTGCACGACAAAGCCGAAATTGAAGCGATTGTGGCATTAAATGGCGTAGGCGACATTTCAGGCAGCGATGCGCCTGTTTACCGTGTGGCACGACAGATTGATGATGATTGGGCACCGCATAATTGTGATTGCTCGGGTGGCGTGCATTTACATTGCAGCGGCGAAGTGGGGCGTGGTTTTCCCGAAATTCAAGCATTAAATCAAACTTTGTTTGGCAAGCAGGCTGCGGCGTATTACACCAAAGCCCAATGGTACACCGCTGAAAAAATGCAAAATCTGTACCAAAAAACCATAGCGGAATACGAACAAGCCAAAGCGCAATGCGGCGGCAGTCAAGCCCTGCGTTTTGATAATGCAATGGGTAAGCGTGAAAACCAAGTAAACCCTGTTTCAGGTTCGGGCAGCCAAAATGGTTTTGAGGGCGAACAAAGTTGGTTAAGCCAAATGGGGCGTACGCTGCCTGAAAGCGGTTTTGATGCCTACTATTTTACGCACAAGACCATTGGTCAGCCTGTTGCACAAGAAAATGTGCCACATATTGCAATCAATTATGTTTCCAATCAATTCCACAGTATTGAAGCAGAACAATTTGCTGCATTGTGGGCAGGTTATCTGAATGTGAATGAAGATACCGCCATGTCCATGCAATACGATTTAAGTTGGGCGCAAATGCGTGTGTGGCTCAACGGCAAAAAAGTGTTTGAATACCATTATCGTGATAACAGTCAGCCACAAGAAGGCAGTTTTGATGTGATTGTGCCAAAAGGCAAAAACCGTTTGGAAGTGGAATACATCAACCATTATCACACGGTTGGTTTTGCCTTGCATCCGCAGCCCAAAATATTGGTTTATCCTGATGATGAAGCGCAACAACTGCTCAATAA
Source organism: Alysiella sp. (assembly GCF_030525755.1). Taxonomy (GTDB): domain Bacteria; phylum Pseudomonadota; class Gammaproteobacteria; order Burkholderiales; family Neisseriaceae; genus Simonsiella. Next base: position 1,718 of record NZ_JAUNEC010000036.1, on the reverse strand, counting down.
CCCAGATTATGATGTGGTGTATGCCAAAGTTTATGAAAGCGGAAACCGCGACAGCAGCCTACCCATTAGGCTACCTGAAAGCCGCAAACCGATTGTACTGGTGTTAAACAGCCACAATTCCGTATTTTGGCAAATCCAGCCCCATTCGGGCAGCCTCAAAGCCGTCATCATTCAAGACGGTAAAGGCGTGGTTTCAGGCAGCCATGCTCGTGTTTGGCGCGTAAAGAATTTGCCATATCGTAAACCCGTATGGCAATTTTATGAATACAGTCCAGGAAGCATTGATGCGGCGCAGTTTAAGCCCAACAATCCATAAGATGAGTGCAGGCTGCCTGAAAACAAGCTGTACCCGAAGCAAGGCTTGATTTTTTGCCGATGCACCCCATATACGGCACAATCATTTTATTTTTCATTGAAAACAAGACACAACCATGAGCAAAGATTTTTACGAAACACTGGGATTAAGTAAAGGTGCGTCCGAAGACGAAATCAAAAAAGCCTATCGCAAACTGGCGATGAAATACCACCCCGACCGCAATCCCGACAACAAAGAAGCCGAAGAAAAATTCAAAGAAGTCCAAAAAGCGTATGACACGCTCTCCGACCCACAGAAAAAAGCCGCCTATGACCAATACGGACACGCTGCATTTGAACAAGGCATGGGTGGAGCAGGTGGTTTTGGTGGCTTCGGAGGTGGATTTGGCGGCGCACAAGGTTTTGACTTTGGTGATATTTTCAGTCAAATGTTTGGTGGTGGCGGTGGGGCACGCCAACAAAATTATCAAGGCGAAGACATCAATATTGGCATCACGCTGACTTTGGAAGAAGCCGCAGCAGGTGTAAAAAAACAAATTACCGTGCCTACTTACGAAGAATGTGGCACTTGTCATGGCTCGGGGGCAAAAGCAGGTACCAAAGCCACAACGTGTCGTACTTGTGGTGGTTCAGGCGCGGTACACGTTCGCCAAGCCATTTTTCAAATTCAGCAGACTTGTCCAACGTGTCATGGTTCAGGCAAGGAAATCAAAGAACCGTGCGTACAATGTCATGGCAGCGGTCGTATCAAAACCAGCAAAACGGTGGAAGTCAATATCCCTGCTGGCATTGATGATGGACAGCGTATTCGCTTAACAGGCGAGGGCGAACCAGGTACACACGGCGCACCTGCTGGCGATTTGTATGTTCATGTGAGCGTGCAAGAACACAAAATTTTCCAGCGCGACCCAGACAGCCCAACCGATTTGCATTGTGAGTTGCCCATCAGTTTTGCGACTGCGGCTCTGGGTGGTGAAGTGGAAGTGCCGACTTTGGACGGGAAAGTGAAATTGAGCATTCCCGAAGGCACGCAAAACGGCAAACGTTTGCGCGTTAAAGGTAAAGGTGTCAAATCGGTACGCAGCAGTTTGGTGGGGGATTTGTATTGTCATGTGGTGGTGGAAACGCCTGTAAATTTAACCGACCGTCAAAAAGAATTACTGGTGGAATTTGAAACCATTGCCACAGGTTTAGAACGCAGCCAAACACCTCGTCAAAAAGGTTTTTTTGATAAATTGAAAGACATTTTTGATTAAAACACCCCCAACAAGCCATCGTGGTTAAAACGATGGCTTGTTTTGTTTCAGGCAGCCTGAAACAGCGGCTCATCTTTAATCATTCAACTCCCTGCCCGAATAATCGCTTGCTGCCATAACCGCAATCAGCGAAATCACGCCTGTGAT
>NZ_JAUNEC010000081.1 GCF_030525755.1 Alysiella sp. | reverse complement strand
ATTTACCACAGCACCTACACAGGCGCACCGCCCGATGAACCTGCCGTGTTGGGCGAGGCGTTGAATGAAGTGTTTGTGCCATTGTTGCAAAAGCAATTTCCTGAAATTGTGGATTTTTATTTGCCACCCGAAGCCTGTTCCTATCGCATGGCGGTTGTGAGCATGAAAAAGCAATATGCAGGACACGCCAAGCGCGTGATGATGGGTTGCTGGTCGTTTTTGCGGCAATTCATGTACACCAAATTCATCGTGGTGGTGGACGATGACATCAATGTACGCGACTGGAAACAGGTCATCTGGGCGATGACCACGCGCATGGATCCTGTTCGTGATACCGTTTTGGTGGAAAACACGCCGATTGATTATTTGGATTTTGCCAGCCCCGTGAGCGGTTTGGGCGGCAAAATGGGCATGGACGCAACCAATAAATGGGCTGGCGAAACCCATCGCGAGTGGGGCGTACCGATTAGCCGCGACCCTGCCACAGTCGCCAAAGTGGACGCAATGTGGGCGAATTTGGGTTTGTAATCGCAGAATTGAGAAAACATACAACATTGCCAAACACCCTTGTGTACTACTCGTACACAGCGGATGTTGTTGTCCTTTATTGCATTTTCACTTCTGCGACAATATAAACATTTCAGGCAGCCAAATCATGAAAATGGCTGCCTGAAACAATTTATTCTGTTCTTTTGGGTTTGTGCAGTAAAGATGCCGCCATCGCCACCACCAAAGCCGTAAACACCACCGATAGCGAAATGCCCACAGGAATGTGTACCCAATGCAAAATCAACATCTTAATGCCGATGAAGCTCAACACAAACGCCAAACCATAATGTAAATACACAAAACGGTCAGCCATATCTGCCAGCAAGAAATACATGGCGCGTAAACCCAAAATCGCAAAAATATTAGACGTCAAAACGATAAATGGGTCGGTCGTTACCGCGAAAATGGCAGGAATGCTGTCTATCGCAAACACCACATCGCTTAATTCCACCATAATCAACACCAAAAGCAGGGGGGTGGCAATGCGTTTGCCGTTTTCAATGGTAAAGAATTTTTCGTCGTCCAAACGTTCACTAACGTGAATGTGTTTTTTCAGCCATTGCAACATTTTGTTTTGCGACAAATCTTCGTTATCATCGCCGTCATTGTGTTTGACCATTTTGATGCCCGTGTACAACAAAAATGCGCCGAATACATATAAAATCCACTCAAAACGGCTCACCAACGCTGCACCGACAAACACCATAATCGCCCGCAAAACAATCGCGCCCAATACGCCATAAAGTAACACGCGATGTTGATATTGTGCTGGCACTTTGAAATAAGAAAAAATCATCAGGAAAACAAAGAGATTGTCCACTGCCAACGATTTTTCCAACACATAGCCTGTGAAATATTCCAATACTTTGGTTTTTGCCAAAGCCGCACCATGACTTTGCGCCACTTCCCAATACAGCCAGCCTGCAAATGCACACGACACCAATACCCATACCACCGTCCATATTAGGGCTTCTTTGGTACTGACTTTATGTGCGCCTGTTTTTTTTAGGGTCAGCATGTCTATGCCTATCATCACAAGTACCGCAACAAAAAATACAATATAAAACAATGGCGAACCAATTGTAGCCACTTCCGTCATGTTTTTTCCCATCTCTGTATTCAGAATCAATCAAAATAAGTTGATGCTGCCTGAAAATTGTACATTCAGGCAGCATCATTGCAGTTGCATATGTTAACGAAATGTCAGCGTGGTGGCAATGTTTTCAGGCAGCCTGAAAATCTTTTTTCTTCTGTAAAAACAAACGAAATTTTACCCAAGATACCGCCCCCACAAAACACATCGCCTGCAACAAAATAATGGTTGCACCTGTTGCGCTGTCCAAATGATAGCTGACGATGACACCCAATACACTCGTCAAACAAGAACTTAAAATCGCTACCAGCAGCATAAGGTCAAAACGTTTGCACAACACAAAGCCCGTAATCCCTGGTGAAATCAACATTGCCA
>NZ_JAUNEC010000004.1:8080-72079 GCF_030525755.1 Alysiella sp. | reverse complement strand
GTATTTGTTGGGTATTCAGTTTGTTTTGTATATGTGTCTTCCTTTTTATGGTATTTGAACCAGACAATAAGGGCAATGAAAGTATTCAGGCAGGCTGCCAAATAAACGGTTTGTGATAAAGTTAAATAGTTGTATAAAATAAAACCTGTTGCCAATGAACCCAAAGCGGCACCCAAAGTATTGTAAAAATACAGCGTACCAATGGATTCGCCAATATTTTGCATTTTTTGGTTAAAGTAAAAAGTTAAAAGTGGTAAGGTTGCGCCCATCATAAAGGTGGGTAGCAGCAAGAGCAGGAAATTCATGAATGCCACTTGCCATAAATTTGCTGTTACCAAAAGATGACCTAAACCCAAAATCAGATGATAGCTGGTAAAACCAAACAAACCAATTGCGGCTTCGGCCAGGCAGAACAACAGAATCACGCGTTGGCTGAATTTATCGGCAAGCCGTCCACCAAAATATGCGCCTATGCCCAAGCCCACCATAAATACGGAAATGACCACAGTAATGGAACTCAAATCTACGCCAATATTGGTAAATAACAGTCGTTGCCAACTTACTTGATAAAGTAAAGCAGAAAAGCCTGAAATAAAGAAAATCAGGGCGAGTTGGGACAGGATTTTGGGTGTGGTTTGAGTCATGATGATGTTCCTGTGTTAGGTGTACAGTTTTGATGAGCAAATGTCTTGGGTGGCATATCATTAAAAGGTTGAAACAGGCTGCCTGAAAGTTTGCCATTTTGGATATGAATGTTTGCAGCGTCCAATAAGGTGGCGAAAATCACTGAGTGGTTCATGTGTTTGTGGCGATTTTCATGTAATTGTTTGATTTTTTCTGGGAAGGCATTTTGATAGGCATCGGAATACCATGCAAACGTTGCTACTTCGTGATTCATGCGTGATGCGTTACCATGTCCCGATAAACCACAACCATCAGTAAGCAAATCTTCGCCATGATCGGAACTGAACAGCAAAAAAGCAGCTTGGTTTTTCTGTTTTAATTGTTCTATCATATTGTTCAATATCTTGTCGGTATAGACAATGGTGTTGTCAAATCCGTTGAGCAATTCGTGTTTGTGGTGTTCATCACGCACAGAATAGTGTTTTAAACCATGTACATCAGGAAGAAAAACGGCTTCTTCTTTGGGATAACGATGACCATAATCGGCATGACTGCCCAAAGTGTGTATCACAATGAATTTTTTGGGGCTGTTATCAGACAAAATTTGTGTTAATTTGGGCAACAGGCGTTCATCGTAATTGTTGTCGTGTTGATAACCTGCTACATTGATGTAGCTTTGTACATCGGCTTCTTTGGCATAAATGGAAATGCTGTTGTCAAAATGACCGTATTTCTGCTGATTAGACAGCCAATAAGTGCGAAATCCCGCTTCTTTAAACGCGCTAATAACCGATTTTTCAAAAAAATTGAAAGAATAAACTTGTTCAGGTGGTTTGCGCGTTATCATCATGGGCACAGAAACGCGTGTGTGGTCTGCCAAAGACAGCATATTGTCAAAAGGCAAAACATTGCGTTGTTGACTTAATAAAGGATTGGTGGGACGTGCATAGCCATGGATTTGCCAGTTGGCACGCCGCGCAGTTTCACCAATGACCAAAACCACAATTTCTTTTTGTTCTGTTGATTGACTGTATGCGCCAAAACGGAAATCGGCAATTTGTGTCATAAATTGATTGATGGTTTGTAATTCGTCATACCAGCGATACAGGGAAATGAATACACCAAAAGGGTAGGTGGGTTGAATTTGGTCTAAAACAATGTTCCGATTGGTACCTAAAAAATCTGCTTGTCTCATTTGTGAAGCCGTAGAAAAACCTTCGGCTTGTTGTAAAAAATCGGTATTGTGTTTTTCTTCTAATGCAGTTACCACATAACTGGTGCCTACATACAATACCGCTGATGCCATAATCCAATAACGGCTGCGGTGTTGCCAAGACCATTGATTTGGTCGCAAATTGTGCCCCAACCAAATAAGCAGGGCAAACCAAATAACAAATAAAATCATTACCCAAACAGGGATATAACCAATATAGCCCCATGCTTCTTCCCAATGGGTTTCAACCACAATCGCCACAATTTGTTCATTGAGAAAGGTGTGGTATTGCATGATGTACAACACATAGACAGGCACAATCAAGGCAAAGGGCAATAAAATCAATAAACGCCGTGCGTGTTTCAGGCAGCCTGAAAAACCCAATAACAATAAACTGGACAACAAAAAATGGTCGTATTGTTGGGTGTAATAACACAGCAGAGCATTGGGGAATAGTATTAATAAAATCAATATGATAAATGGAATAGGTGATTTTTTCATTGTGTGCATAATGATTCAAATTTCAGGCAACATAATGGGGCGGGCATAAAGCATCGTGATTGAAGTCATGATGGAAAAATTGAAAGACTGGTGCATTCGAAACCTGTATTCATCTGCCTATTTTGTGAATACAGGTTTTAAATTTAAACGTGTCAATTTGAAATAAGCAAGATTTATGCCCACAGCAACAAAGCATGATTGCGTTTGCCGCGTTTTACAATTGTGTATTTGCCAAAGCGTTTGTGTTCATCGTTCAGCAGATACAAATCATCGGGTTTTTCGGGGGCGTGATTGGGGTTGTTGGCGGCAATGGGGCTACCGTTAAGCAACATGGCACCGTTTTTCACAAATTCACGCGCTTCTTTGTTGGATTGTGCCAAACCTGTTTGTACCAGCACTTCCACCGCGTTCAGGCTGCCTGAAACTTCGGTAACGGGCAAACCGTCCAAAGCCAACTGTGCATAATCTTGTTCGGTCAAGCCGCTTTCATCGCCCGAAAACAGGCTTTCGGTGATGCGTTGGGCTGCCTGTAAAGCCGCTTCGCCGTGAATCAAGCGCGTCATTTCTTCGGCTAAAATGCGTTGGGCTTGTGGTTTGGCTTTGCTGGCTTGGTCTTGTTTTTCAATTTCATCAATTTGCTCAATGCTTAAAAATGTGAAATATTTCAAAAATTTGTACACATCAGCGTCAGCCACTTTCAGCCAGAATTGGTAAAATTGGTAGGGCGAAGTTTTGTTCGCGTCCAGCCACACCGCGCCGCCTTCGGTTTTGCCGAATTTGGTGCCGTCCGATTTGGTAACAAGCGGCAAAGTCAAGCCGTGTACCGATTTTTGGTGCAAGCGGCGTGTGGTTTCCGTACCCCAAGTGATGTTGCCCCATTGGTCGCTGCCGCCAATTTGCAGTTGCACGTTGTGGCGTTGATTTAATTCAGCAAAATCATATCCTTGCAACAATGCGTAAGCAAATTCGGTAAACGAAATGCCTTGGTCTTCGCGTTCAATGCGTTGTTTGACCGATTCTTTTGCCAACATCGCGTTTACCGAAAAATGTTTGCCGATGTCGCGCAAAAAATCCAAGCAATTCATTTTGCCAAACCAGTCGGCATTGTTTGCCATGATTGCCGCGTTGTCGCCATCAAATTTTAAGAATGGTTTCAACTGATTGCGTATGCTTTCTACCCAATTTGCCACGGTTTCGGGGGTGTTCAGGCTGCGTTCTTGGGCTTTGAAACTGGGGTCGCCAATCATGCCCGTTGCGCCACCCACCAATGCCACAGGCGTATGCCCCGCGTTTTGAAAACGGCGCAACACCAACACAGGCAGCAAATGCCCAATGTGCAAGCTGTCGGCAGTGGGGTCAAAACCGCAATACAGCGCGATTTTGTTTTCGTCCAATAATTTGGATAATTCTTGAATATCAGTGGTTTGGGCGATTAAGCCGCGTGCTTGTAAGTCTTGTAATAATGCGTTCATGTTTGTTTCTCTGTCAGTAAAATGTTTAGGGGCTGCCTGAAAAATACATGATTTTTCAGGCAGCCTGAATAGTATGTTGGATTATGGGTATAAATTGTAAACGGTTTTGCGAGATTGTTAAACCTATGCATTGTTGTTGTTTTGTGTTTCAGGCAGCATGGCAAACCATTGTGCGACCACTTGATTGACTTCTTCTGTGCCTTGTTTTTTTAAACTGGAAAACAGTTGTACTGATATGGTTTGTTTTGCCATAAAAGGTTTTAAGGTTTGTTTGACCAATGACAAAGTTTTGATTTGTTCATTCTTGGATAATTTATCGGCTTTTGAAAGCAAGATGTGAACAGGGCGACCTGTTAATGCAAAAAAATCCAGCATTTGTACATCAAGATTTTTGAGTGGGTGGCGCGCATCCATGATTAAAATTAGCCCAATCAACTGTTTGCGTGTTTGCAAATAATCGCCAAGCAGTTTAACCCAATGACTGCGTACGGCTTCGGGAACTTGGGCATAGCCATATCCAGGTAAGTCCACCATAAAATGTTTGTTTGCCAACTCAAAAAAGTTAATGTGTTGTGTGCGCCCTGGTGTTTTGGAAACATAAGCCAAGCGAACATGGTTGCACAGAGTGTTGATAGCACTGGATTTGCCTGCGTTAGAACGGCCGACAAACGCGATTTCGGCTGATGTGTTAGGCAGGTCTTTTAAATGGTTCACGGTTGTGAAAAATTTTGCATTGTGAAATAAGTTCATGACTGTAAAAAGAAGTGAATTTGGTATAGAATACCACGTTTAGCGGATTTTTGGTTTTAACTTTGTCCGTAAAATACAAATAACAATTTTCAGGCAGCATCATTAACTGCTTGGTTCAATCAGGAGCATTTTCCATGAAACGTACAACATTGCTGGTGGCATTGGTTTTGAGCGGTTTTGCTTTTGCTCAACCTGCGGATTTGGCAAAGGGCAAAGAAGTGGCGGAAAAAGTTTGCGCGGCTTGTCATGCATTAGATGGCAATAGTGGCATTGCGATGTATCCCAAATTGTCTGCTCAAAATCCTGCTTATATTTTCAAACAAACCATGGACATCAAAACAGGTGAACGCAATACGGGTTCTTCTGCTGCTATGAAACCGATGGTACAAGATTTAAGTGATGAAGATATTCGCAATGTGGCTGCTTATTATGCGAAGCAGCAACCCAAAGCAGGTGAAGCTAATCCAAAAGAAAATCCTGAATTGGGTGCAAAAATTTATCGTGGTGGCATTCCCGAGAAAAAAATCCCAGCTTGTATGTCTTGTCATGGTCCGGCAGGTGCGGGTATGCCAGCGGGTGGAACAGAGGTAAATGCTTATCCGCGTTTGGGTGGGCAACATGCCACCTATGTTGTTGACCAACTGAAAGCCTATGCATCAGGCGTACGCAAAAGTCCAAATAACATGATGGAAGACGTTGCAGGGCGCATGAGTGAGGTCGAGATGAAGGCTGTGGGTAACTTCATTCAAGGTTTGAAATAAGTATTTTCAGGCTGCCTGAAACACAGAATGGGTTTTCAGGCAGCCTAAAACTTTTGCAACAAATTGTATGACCATAGTGTATATCCAATTTGTTTTGTCATTAAAAATTGGTTTCTGTATCACTTTCAGGCAGTCTGAAATTCCATTTGAGCAAAACACACATAACCTAAAACCATGTCTCAAACCACATCAAAAAAATCCCTTCCCCTTATTCGCCGTCCATGGTTTGCATTTTTAAGTTCCATGCGCTTTGCGGTGGCATTGCTGACTGTGTTGGCGATTGCGTCCATTATTGGCACGGTTGTGGAGCAAAATCAGCCTGCACAAAACTATGTTGTGCAATTTGGACCATTCTGGGCAGAGATTTTTGGTTTTTTGGGTTTGTATGATGTTTATGCCTCATCATGGTTTGTGGTCATCATGATTTTTCTCGTGTTGAGTACGGGATTGTGTCTTTGGCGCAATATTCCACCTTTTTTGCGTGAAATGCGTTCGTTTCGTCTTAAAGCGACTGCGCAATCATTGGCGCATATGAAACACACCGCACAACTTTCAGGCAGCCTGAATGCTTTATCGCCCGATATTGCAGCGCAATACCTGAAAGTGAATGGTTTTCAAAGCAAAATGGTGCAGCGCGAAGACGGTAGCGTGTTGCTTGCTGCCAAAAAAGGTGCGATGAACAAATGGGGCTACATTTTTGCACATGCTGCCATTATCGTGATTTGCGTGGGCGGTCTGATAGACAGTAATTTATTGCTTAAAATTGGTATGCTGACAGGGCAAGTTGTACCTGATACCAGCAGCATTTTTGCACGTGATTTCAAACCTGAAAGCAGTTTGAGTGAACACAATTTGTCGTTTCGCGGTAATGCTGAAGTGGTAGAAGGGCAAACTGCTGATGTGGTTTTCTTGAATGCTGATAAAGGCTTGTTGTTGCAAAAACTGCCGTTTACGGTAGAACTCAAAAAATTTCATATTGAGTTTTACGACACAGGTATGCCCAAAGATTTTGCCAGCGACATTGTAGTTACCGATAAAGAAACAGGCGAAAAAATTGAAAAAACCATACGCGTGAATCATCCTTTAACCCACAAAGGCATCACGATTTATCAATCCAGTTATGGTGATGGTGGTTCGGACATTGCCTTAAAAAGCTGGAACTTACGTGGTATTGGTGCGCCTGTTACCATGAATGCTGTATCGCAACGCCAATTTCCGCTTGATTTGGGAACTGTTGGGCAATATCGCCTTGAATTTGGCGAATTGCGTGTGTTCAATGTCGAAAACTTGAACGAACAAGAAGCGGAAAATGGCAACCGTTTACACGAAGTCCGCAGCGTCAATCAAGAAAAAAAATTCCAAAACGTAGGTCCTACTATTACTTACAAATTGCGCGACAGCGCAGGACAAGCGCGTGAATACGTCAGTTATATGTTGCCTTTGCAACGTGAAGGTGCATTGTTTTTTGCCACAGGCGAACGCAGTGATGTCAATGAACCTTATCGTTGGCTGATGTTGCCTGCCGACCCAAATGGTAAAGTGGACAGTTTTATGGCGTTGCGCCAGTTCTTGATGCAACCTGAAAAACGCACACAAATTGTGGAACAAGCAATTTTAACGGTGGATGAAAAAATGCGCCCGCAATTCAAATTGGCGGTGGACAACCTGTTGCGTCAATTTGCCGAAGGCGGTTATGTGGCGATTAACGAACACATTAAAAACAACGTTCCAAAAGCCGAACAGGAAAAAACAGGGCAATTTATGTACCAAATTTTGTATGGTGCAATGGGTATTGTTTTGGACAAGGCACTCAAAGATGCGGGGCTACCTGAAATTGTCGCAGGAGAAACACGTAATACCTTTTTGCTCAACAGCATGGACGGTTACACTGCACTCACACGCATGAATGCACCTATTTTGTTGCAGTTGGAAAGTTTCAAACAGGTCAATATGTCGGGTTTACAAATGACCAAATCTCCAGGTGCGACATTGGTTTACATTGGCTCAATGCTTTTGGTCTTGGGTACAATTTTCATGTTTTATGTGCGTGAAAAACGTGCATGGTTATTGTTTGACAACAATGGCATACGCTTTGCCATGTCGTCCAGCCGCCATGAGCGTGATTTAAACCATGAATTTTCTGAACATCTGCAAAAATTGGAAATGTTGGCGTGTGATTTGGCCATATAAAAACTTGAATATTATGATGTGCAAGTTTGTTTGTTGGTTTTTCAGGCTGCCTGAACACGCAGTAAAATAAACACATCAATTTTTTCAAATACCTCAACTGAAAACAACGATTAAAATAAAATATTCAAATACCCTGATTGTAAGGTTATAAAAATGAGTGAACACATTACTCCTATTACAGATAGGTTGCCTGAAAATAAAAAAAACACCAGAGCAACTGACAATATTGCTCTCCGAACTGTGCCACAACATGAATTGCTGCAAGAAAAATCGTGGCTGAAAAAGCTGTTGCTGACTGATTGGTTGTTTGCTGCCATGATTATTGCGGTTGCGATGATGGTACACATCAAATTGCCACATCACATGGATATTTATGAAACTGTGATTTTGTGGGTAAGTGCGACTGCTGCCATTGGATTGGGTTGGTTTTTTAAACCCTTGCGTTGGTTTATTGTGGGTAGCGTGGCGGTTGCTTATTTGGCGGTGGGTCTGTATGACGGCAATATTTTGCATTCGGGCGACAAGCCACATGGCAAATTTTTGTTGCGTTATTTATTGAGCAGCCAATCAGCAATCATGTGGCAAGCTGCGCTGACTGTGTTTGCCTTTGTCATGTATGGTTTGGGTACGCTGACTGCTTGGCAACAAGAAAAAAGGCTGCCTTCTGAAAGTGCTACTTCGGTTTTAGGTCGCTCTAAACCCAATACGCTGCTTGGTATGGCATCGGGTTTGGCTTGGGCTGCGGCTTTTGCGGGTTTTGTTGGTCTATTGGTGCGTTGGCACGAAAGTTATTTGTTGCGCCCTGATGCAGGGCATATTCCTGTATCCAATTTGTATGAAGTGTTTATTTTGTTTATGGTCATCACAGGCTTGATGTACCTTTACTATGAGCGCAAATTCGCCATGTACAAATTGGGCGTGTTTGTGTACACCTTGATGTGTGGTTTGGTGGCATTTACTTTGTGGTACAGCCTAGAACGTGGCGCACACGAAATTCAGCCTTTGATTCCTGCCTTGCAATCGTGGTGGATGAAAATTCATGTGCCAGCTAATTTCATTGGCTATGGCGCGTTTTGTATGGCCGCAGCATTTGGTACTGCTGAATTGTTGGCTTTACGCAGTCAAGTCAAAGGTAAACGCCGTTTCTTACCTGAACCTGCTTTGATTGAAGAAGCGATGTATAAAGCCATTGCGGTTGGCTTCCTGTTTTTCACAATCGCCACCATTTTGGGTGCATTATGGGCAGCTGATGCGTGGGGACGCTATTGGAGCTGGGACCCAAAAGAAACATGGGCGTTTATTGTGTGGTTAAATTACGCGATTTGGCTGCATCTGCGTTTGGTAGCAGGTTGGCGAGGTAAAGTATTGGCATGGTGGGCGATTATTGGTTTGTTCATTACTGCATTTGCTTTTGTGGGCGTGAATATGTTTTTAACAGGTTTGCATTCTTACGGCAGTTTGTGATTAACTGTTTCAGTTTCAGGTAGCCTTTCATTTTTGTATTTAAAGGGAAAACAGCATGATTTTAGAACTTGTTCGTCCAGAAATTCGCGCCATGAGTGCTTATCATGTTGCCGATGTGTCAGAAGATTGTATCAAACTTGATGCAATGGAAGTACCGTATTCGCTGCCTGAAAATCTGCGTCAAGCATTGGCAAAAAAATTGGTTGATGCTCCGATTAACCGCTATCCCAATCCAACAAGAAGCGGTTTGCAAGAGACTTTACGCAGTACATTTGCCATTCCCGATAAAGCGCAAATCGCATTGGGCAATGGTTCAGATGAATTAATTCAACTTTTAACGATGTTGGTAGCAAAACCTGATGCGGTCATGTTGTCGCTTGAGCCCAGTTTTGTGATGTATCGTCACAATGCTGCTCTATTTGGCATGAAACACATTGGTGTGCCACTTAATCCTGATTTAACGCTCAATCGTCAAGCCGTACTGGACGCGATTATTGAACATCAACCTGCATTGATTTTCTTGGCTTATCCCAATAATCCGACAGGTGTGCCATTTAACCGTGAGGATGTAGAAGCCATTATTCAGGCAGCCACAGGCATTATTGTTATTGATGAAGCATATGGTGCATTCAGTGATGACAGTTTTTTGTCGCAAGCAGGGCAGCCTGAAAACTTGGTGGTGTTGCGTACATTAAGCAAAATTGGTTTTGCGGGTTTGCGAATTGGCTATGCAGCAGGTGATCCAAGTTTAATGAACGAACTGGCAAAAATCACGCCACCGTACAATATGAACACATTGAGCTTAACCGCAGCCACATTTGCCTTACAGCACATGGACGCAGTAAACGCCCATATTGATATTTTGAAAGCCGAACGCGAACGCATGGCAAGCGAATTGGCGATGCTGCCTGAAAGCCAAGTGTTTGTCAGTCAAGCCAATTTCATTACCGTGCGTTTGCCCGATGCGCCCACAGCGTTTGAAGCCTTAAAAGCCGAGAAAATCTGGGTAAAACAACTTTCAGGCAGCCATACTTTGCTAGAAAACTGTTTGCGTTTAACCATAGGTACACCCGAAGAAAATAATCGCGTGTTGGTGGTATTGCGTGCTTATGCAGAACAGGTTCAGTCAGCTAAAAAGCTGATTGCATCAGCAAAGAGCGACAATTTGGCAATCTGGTGGATTTTAACTGCGCTTGTGGTAATTGCCACGGTGGTGCTGTTTATTGTGTTTGCTTAATCACAAGTGTGTCTTAATGTAGGCTGAAAACTTTGCCAAATACATTTAAAAAGGAAAGCAGGGGGTATATCCGTCCTTTTCCCAATTTATTCATAAAAATGAAACTTTCTACAATCTAAAATAGGGCAGATATGAAATCTATCCCTATGTGCAAAGTTTTATAAAGGCTTCATTCAGGCTGCCTGAAAATCCACTCTTGATTTTCAGGTAGCCTGTTACCATATAGATACAATTCAAAATTGTTTTGGAAAGAACTCTCCATGGAAAACCAAAGAACCCGTTTTATTTTTGATGATATGCCTGTACGCGGTTTACATGTGCGTTTGGAAAACGTGTGGCGACACATTGTAGAACAAAAAAAATACCCCAAAGCTGTTCGCCGTGCTTTGGGGGAATTGCTGGCGGCAGGTGCATTATTGTCCAGCAATTTGAAATTAGACGGCACCTTGATTGTACAAGTACAAGGGCAGGGCGCATTGAAATTATTGGTGGTAGAAGCGACATCAAGTCAAACCGTACGTGCCACAGCACGTTGGGACAAGCAAGCCTTGATTACTGATGATGCCGATTTGAATGAAATGTTGGGTAATAATGGTATGTTCGTGATGACCTTGCAACCCAATGATGGTGAGCAATGGCAAGGCGTTGTACCATTGGAAGGCAACAGCATAGCCGAAATGCTGATGAATTACATGGCACGTTCCGAGCAGTTGCAAACCCACATCACTTTATCATCAGATGAACACAGCGCATCAGGTTTGTTGTTACAAAGGCTGCCTGAAAAAGAATTGGACGATAATGCTTGGCAACACGTTAGCACTTTGGCACAGACCTTAACTGCCGTTGAAATGAACCATTTAGATGCGCAAAATCTGCTGTATCGTCTGTTTCATGAAACACCGCCACGTGTGTTCCCAGCCGATACTTTGGAATTTGCTTGTACTTGTTCACATGGTAAAGTCAGCGATATGTTGTTGATGTTGGGAGGCGAAGAAGTGGGCAAAGTGGTTGCTGAAGAAGGCAGTATCACGGTAGATTGTGATTTTTGTAATGCACATTACACTTTTGATGAGACCGACATCAATGCCTTATTTGGTGCAGATGTGGTTAATGCAGTACGCAATGAATACGCCGTACAATAAAAAAAATTATTCTTTAAGAACCTGTATTCATAAGATTGACAGAAAGCCACTATTTAAGATTGTGAATACAGGTTTTAAGTTTTTCAGGCAGCCTACATGAATGCAGGCTGCCTGAAAGCAGTATTGCAGAAGTAAAATCAGATAAGGCAATGAGTCGCCGATATTATGAGTAGTACGGTAAGGCGAGCCAATGCTGTTGGGGTGGTATTTTTGATGATGCATTATGATTCAAAAACCGAATCACATCGTTGCCAATGAACCAAATCAAACTTAATCCCTTTGTTGGATATGTGATTGCTGCGTTCAACTTCTTGCCACAATTGCATTGAAAATTCAGGAAAAAATGCATCGCCATCAGGCGACAATTGCACTTCGGTTAAACGCAAATCCGTAGCAAAATCCAATGCTTGCTCATAAATCTGCGCCCCACCCATAATGATGATTTCAGGTGCATCGCCACACGCTTTTAAGGCTGCCTGAAAATCTGTAAAATTTTCTGCGCCATCGGCTTGCCAATTGATTTGACGTGTAATCACAAGATTACGGCGATGAGGTAGTGGTTTACGTGGCAAACTGTCCCACGTTTTGCGTCCCATGATTACAGGTTTGCCAGTAGTATATTGCTTAAAGAATGCAAAATCTTCTGGAATGTACCAAGGAATGTCATTGTTTGCCCCAATAACGCGATTTTCTGCCATTGCGGCAATTAGGGTAATTTTTTGCATGATTTTGTCCTTGAGAATAGGGGCAGGCAGCCGTTCAGTACACAACATTTTTTTAATTGCTACACATCTGTCCTTTCCTCTGTCCTGCCAAGTACTCAAATTTAAAATTGAGTAGGTCGGATACTTGTATCCGACAAATATGGTGCTTTAATCGGAAAATGTTGGATACCCGTATCTGACCTACGAAGAACTTGGCACATCTGAACCTTAATTCTCCCCCGCTAGCAAGAGAGAAGATGGGTTATAGGCAGCCTGAACATTTTTTTGTTGTGTACTCTGAAAACGTTGGGATTAAGATTTTCGGCGTTTGCGTTCCCCTGGTAAAGCCATGTCTGCCCATTTCACGATATTGGCGACTTCGGCAGGGTTCAATTCGTAAAATTGTCCGCGTTTCAAACGGTTGGGCAAGCCAATCGGGCCAAATCCCACGCGCACCAAACGGCTGACCGTGCAACCCAAAGCCTCAAAAATGCGGCGCACTTCGCGGTTGCGCCCTTCTTTGATGATGACGTTGTACCATTTGTTTGCGCCTTCGCCGCCTTGTGCATAAATGCGTTCCACACGCGCCAAGCCGTCTTCCAACATCACGCCTTCGGTGGTGAGCGTGGACATTTGTTCTTGGCTCAATTCGCCCAACACGCGCACGGCGTATTCGCGTTCCACTTCAAAGCTGGGGTGGGCGAAACGCTGCACCAATTCGCCCGAAGTGGTCAAAATCAACAAGCCGCTCGTGTTGATGTCCAAACGCCCAATCGCCACCCAACGGCTGCTGGCGGCTTGTGGCAGGCGGTCAAAAATGCTCACGCGACCTTGTGGGTCATCGCGCGATACGATTTCGCCTTCTTGTTTGTAATACAAAATGATGCGTGGCAGGCGGTCTGCCCATTTCAATTTAATCGCGTTGCCTTTTACGGTAACTTGGTCATCGGGCGAAACCTTGTCGCCCAAATGCGCCACTTTGCCGTTTACCAACACCCAACCGTTGCCAATCCACTCTTCCATTTCACGGCGCGAACCGACACCGCTTGCCGCCAACACTTTTTGCAAACGTTCGGGTTCAATGCGCGATAAATCGGTACGCTTTTCGCGCAATTCTTGGGCGCGTTCTTGGATTTTTTGATTGGGGGCGCGCACGACCAGTTTTTTGGCTTTGCTGGCGCGTTGTTTCACATATTCTTTGGGTTCGAAAATGGGGCGATTGTCGCGGTTTTCAGCGCGGGCTGCGCCATTTTGTGAACGCGGTTTGGATGTTGTCCATTCATTTTCTTGGCGATTTGGGCGTTTCAGGCTGCCTGAAACGGCTTTTTGGGCGGTTGAACGCGGTTTTTTCGGCTTTTGGCTGATGCCATCGCGGAATTGGCGTTTGGATTGAGGCTGTTTGTTTTTGCTCATTTTGGGTTGCTCCATAATGTTTTCAGGCTGCCTGAAACATTCTTCTGTGGCTTACGCGACAGGACTGGGTAATAATAAGCAGCTTAATGTATCAAAATCAAGCTGTTTGAAAAGATTGGTGTGTTTATCAGTTTTAATGCGACATAATTTGACTTAAAAACTGTTTCGCGCGTTCCGTTTCGGGGTTTTGGAAAAATTCATCGGGGTCGCGGTCTTCCAAAATTTGCCCGTGGTCTACGAAAATAATGCGGTCAGCCACTTCACGCGCAAAGCCCATTTCGTGTGTTACACACATCATGGTCATGCCCGACTGTGCCAAATCTTTCATCACTTTCAGCACTTCGCCCACCATTTCGGGGTCAAGCGCGGACGTGGGTTCATCAAACAACATCACACGCGGCTGCATTGCCAAACCACGCGCAATCGCCACACGCTGCTGTTGTCCACCCGATAATTGAGTGGGCAG
Source organism: Alysiella sp. (assembly GCF_030525755.1). GTDB lineage: Bacteria > Pseudomonadota > Gammaproteobacteria > Burkholderiales > Neisseriaceae > Simonsiella. The sequence goes on along the minus strand of NZ_JAUNEC010000004.1, from coordinate 58,142 downwards.
CGCGTCTTTTTTGTGCGCCAGACCGACTTTTTCCAACAATTCAGTTGCCAATTTTTCCGCGTCTGCCTTGTTCATGCCTTTCACTTGAATGGGCGAGAGCGTGATGTTGTCCAACACGCTCAAATGCGGATACAAATTAAAATGTTGGAACACAAAGCCCACTTCGGTGCGGATTTTGTTCAAATCGGTTTTGGGGTCGGCAACGTTCACGCCGTCCACCCAAATTTCGCCCGACTGTATGCTTTCCAGTTGGTTTACCGTGCGAATCAGCGTGGATTTGCCCGAACCCGAAGGTCCGCACACCACCACCACTTCGCCTTGTTTGATGTCCAAATTCACGCCATTGATAACGTGTAAATCTTTGAAATGTTTGTGAACGTTTTTAAAGCTCACCATGATTTTATCGGGGTTGGTTATGGTCATTTTGTTTCTCGTGTTGTGATTTTCGGAACGGGCGGTTTGGTATGCCAAGCTGGGGGCATTTCTTGCCCAATGTAAATTTTGTGGTTCGGGTAATTTTTCGTTTGTATTCACAATTTTAAAAGTTTCAGGCTGCCTGAAACAATCTTCTTAATTTCTTAATGGGATAACAATAATTGCTGGCGCACTTTCATCAACGCAAAACCCAATAAATTCAAACCTTGCCATTTTAATGGGTTTTCCAAAAATGCACTGTCTTGCGCCAAACCAATGCCCCAAATTTTATCAACAGGGCTGGCTTCCACCAAAATGCGCTCGCCCGTGTTTAATAAAAAGGCTTTTAAATCTTCGTGTTGTGAAAATTTCGCCCAATTTGCCTGAAAGACAATGTCTTCACGATGTTGAGACCAAATTTGCTCATCAAAATGGGCAATTTGCCGCCCCAAATCTTTGGCTTGTTTTGGGTGTTTGCTGGTAAGAATTTGCGCCAAAATCACATTATCATCAAATAATTCCGCTTTTTTCGCCATCATAAAATGTTCGGCGGTGGGGTAAACAATATTGTCCACCACAAAATCTCGCGGAAACCATTGACTGAAAACCGCTTTGTCAATTTGATTGTCTGATTTGGGCGTGTGTCCCCAAAAAGGCAAATATTTGAATTTTTTACCTTGTTGGTGGGCTTGTTGCAAATCTGATAAATTTTGAATCATCATGAAAAAATCCTTTCAGGTTGCCTGAAAAAAATCAATTCACATTAAATAAAGCCATGTGCCCATTTTTCAGACAATATTTTTGCGCGGAAATACAATAAGATGAATCCTGCATCACATCATCAATGATTTCCTGCATTTGCGCCAAAGCTGCCTGATTGTCCGCCGCGCAAACCAGCAACATATCACGCGCAGGCACGGCAAAAACAGGATAAGGCGCAACATCCAATTCCGCCCTTTCCACGATTTTTTCCAGTAATAAAATCAGAGATGCGTCAAACACATCGTCCAAATAAATCTGATACAAACCGTTTTCGCTTTGGCGATAACCCAAATTTTCGCTTTCGCGCAAGTAATTTTCCAAATTTTCCAGTGCGATTTGGTGCAACATTTCATCGTTTTCAATGCCCAACTGCGCGACATCATCGTGGTTCAGGCTTTTCAAAGAATCACCCGTATCCACCATATAAATCAAGGTAATATCGCCAGCCAATGGACGAATACACAAATGCTCGGTCGGATTTTTGCCTTCTTTTTGATGCATTTGCACCAAATAATTCAGGGATTCAGCCGATTTAATGGTCGGGAAAATCTGTTCACGTTCAATCTCTTGCGTTTCATCTTTTCCTAAATGGGCGACCGCCGCAAGCGTTTTCGCGATGATTTCAGGCAAATCATCGGGATTTTGCTGATAACGCGCAAAATGGTTGCCCAAATACATTTCCGCCGTTGAGCCATTATTCAAATTCAGATGAACAGTGGTGTTTTCCAAATCATCGCCCCATTCAATTTCGGCTGTGCCGTCAATATTTTGCTGGATTTCTTCGGTAAAATATTCGGCAAATTCACGCCAATTCATCACGGTTTGTTTTTTGGGAAACAGGTTTTTAATCAAAGACATTTGGGGTTTTCCTTTTCAGGCTGCCTGAAAATTACTTTTTGCGCTCAAATTCAAAATCCACATCAGCCGCTTGATGTGGGTAAGTGCTTAATTTTTCAGCTAAACTGATTTTTTGTTTTCCAATAGCTTGTTTTTGGACAAAATCTTGCATCAATTCACGCAATAATTCTGCGCTGCTGCGATTGGCTTGTTTGGCTGCCTGAAAAAGGCTTGTTTCAAATGGGTTATCCAGTTGAAAAGTATAATAAACATTGCTCATTTTATGCTCCTTTGCGGTTTCAGGCTGCCTTTCAGTCAGTTGTGTCGGGCATAAATGCCCGACCTACTTTGCCAAATTAAAATTTTGGACAGATGGCAGTCTGAAATTAGGGATTAGCATACGTCTTCTTTTTTGATTTGTTTGCCTTTTTTGATGTCGTGTGCGGCAATTTTACCGAACAGGCTTTCGTAATCATCGGCGGAAAAATCACCGTTACCAGGGCGTTTGACCCAAAGATTGTCTGCACTCAATGCTTCGCCTGCTTTGATGTCTTTATCGGCCACCACTGATGCGAAAGCAAAGTCTTTGGTGGGCTTTTCGCTGGCAATGATGGTGTCTTTGTGGCCGCCGCGTGCTTTTTGCAGGGCTTGTGCGCCTTTTTTTAAGTCGGCAAAGGTTTCGGGATTCATGGAGCAGACAATGTCGGGACCGAGTCTGTCCATGCGGTCGGTGAAGTGGCGTTCGAGAATACTGCCGCCCAAAGCTACTGCACCCAAGCAGGCATAGTTGTCGAGTGTGTGGTCGGACAGGCCGATGACGGCATCAGGGAAGGCGGCTGCCAATTCGTTCATCGCGCCCAAACGCACGTCTTCGTAGGCGGTGGGGTACACATTGGTGCAGTGCAGCAGGGCATAAGGCACGCCTGCCGCGCGAATGATGTCCACGCTTTTTTGAATGCTGGCGAGGCTGTTCATGCCTGTGGAGAGGATAATCGGTTTGCCGAATGAGGCCACGAGTTTAATCAACGGATAGTTGTTGCATTCGCCCGAACCGATTTTGTAGGCGGGTACATCCATTTTTTGTAGACGCAAGGCGGCAGCACGGGAAAACGGTGTGCTGATGAATATCATGCCTTTGCTTTCAACATATTGTTTTAATTTGATTTCGTCTTCTTCATTCAGGGCGCAGCGTGCCATGATTTCATAAATGGATACATCGGCGTTGCCGGGAATGACGCTTTTGGCTTCGTCCGACATTTCGTCTTCAACGATGTGGGTTTGGTGTTTGATGACTTCCGCACCTGCGGCATGGGCGGCATCGACCATTTCAAAGGCGGTTTTCAGGCTGCCTTCGTGGTTGATGCCGATTTCGCAGATGATGAGGGGTTCGTGTCGGTAGCCGATTTTGCGGCCAGCGATTTCGAATTCTTGGTTGGGGTTCATGGTGGGTCTCTGTATTGGGGAAAAATAAAGGCAGCCTGAAAACCATTTCAGGCAGCACCACAGGCACGCACATCTGTTGCCAAAATTAAAATTTTGGACAGATGGCAGCCTGAAATTAGGTTATCTGTTTCAATAAATGGTTGGCACGTTCTAAATCTGCCGCATTATCAATGTCTAATGAATCGGTTTCGTTCATCAGATAAAGCTGCACGGGGTCTAGGAAAAAGCGGCGGTATTGTAGCAGTTTTGCGGTGTCGTTGATATAAATCGCACCATTGGGACGATAGGCATCAGGCAATGCCTGACGCGGGCTTTCCAAGTCGTCGGTTTGGCGCACGGCACGGTAGCTGCCGTTTTCGGCAAGCAGGATTTTATAGGGATGATGTTCGGCGATACAGGCGGAAACCACCGAGCCTTTGGCAACAGGGTCATACAGTTGGAAGGCAGCCTGAATGTGATGTGCGCGGCGCAGGGGGGAAGTGGGCTGCAACAGAGTGGCGGTACCTGTTTGGATATCGGCTTGTTGCAGCGCATGGCAGACGGCATCAATGGAACGTGCGTTGTCGCTTGCCAATTCGTCAGGACGGATAATGACTTCTGCTTGATACTGCAAAGCGTGTTGTGCCAACTCTTCGCCATCGGTGCTGACGATGATGCGTTGGAACACTCCCGATTGCTGTGCTGCCAAGATGGTGTGTGCCAGTAGGGAAATACCGCCAACCGTTTGCAGGTTTTTGCGCGGTATGCCTTTGGAGTTGGCACGGGCGGTGATGATGGCGGTGTTCATAAAGTTAAGTCGCAAAAGGTTTTTTGAATCGGTGTTTGCCAAAAGTTTGGGGATTGCAGCAATTGGGCAAATAGGGTGGTGCTGTCGCTTTGTTGTGCGGCAAAGGCGGCATCAGGCTGCCTGAAAGAGGCTTGATTGGCCTGTTTGACGGCTGATAGCACCGCTTCGGTATGGTAATCGCAATGAATAATGGATGCTGCGCGGTGGCGGTTGCTTTGGCGTGTGCCGACATCCACGCTGGGGACACCGTAAAACGGTGCTTCGCGTATGCCTGCGCTGGAATTGCCCGTCATCATTTTGGCGTGTTTGAGCAGGGTTAAAAAGGCTTCAAATCGGATGGACGGGAAAATTTTAAATCTAGGGTTGTTGCTTTGTTGTATGGTTTGCAGTTCCCTGATGATGGCATCATTGCCTAAATCGTTATTGGGGTAAATGGCGACCACATTTTCGCCACTTCGCTTCAATGCTTGAAAATACTGCGCTGTGTAATCTGCTATTTGTGCAACTTCGGTGGTAACAGGGTGAAACATGGAAATGATGTAGTCGTCAAAATCAATGCCGTAGTGTTGTTTCACGGCAGAGAGTTCAGGCAGTTTGTCCGAGCGCATCACATCTAAATCAGGCGAGCCGATAATGTGGATGTGCGTGGCCTGTTCACCCATTTGCAGCAGACGGTTTTGTGCTTCTTCATTGGCAACCAGATGAATGTGCGCCATTTTGCTGATGGCATGGCGAATGGCATCGTCTATTGTTCCTGATAATTCGCCACCTTCAATATGGCAAACCAGACGATTACTCAATGCGCCAACGATTGTTCCAGCCAATGCTTCAATGCGGTCGCCATGTACTAAAATCAAATCAGGTTCAATCTCATCGTTCAAGCGCGACAATAAAGTAATGGTATTGCCCAAAACGGCACTCATTGCCTCACCTTGACTTTGGTTGGAAACCAAATAACAATTTTTGTAACCCACTTTGCGAACTTCAAGGTGTGTGCTGCCATAGATTTTGAGCATATGCATACCTGTTACCAGCAAATGCAACTCAAATAAAGGGCTTTGTTCTAAATGATTTAATAGGGGTTTCATTTTACCAAAATCAGCACGGGTGCCTGTGATGCAGAGGATTTTTTTCATGATTGTTTTCCTTTTCGCTTATGGCGTATGTATTTACGAATATCACTGGGCAAATGAAATAAATCATGAAAGAAACGGTAAAATAAATTGTTTTTGAGCGCAGGTTTGTCGGTTGCTGGAAAATACTTATTGCGTAAATACCTATACAAATAGGAGTTGGGAATCGCAATGTCTTTTAAGGCGTTTTCAGCTTTGGCAAAAGCAAGTTTTGTGCGATTTTCTTTACCATATTGTGTTTGAGGTGCCAATGGAAAATGTGTACTTAAAGGTGATGATGGCGAAATTGTGTAAATCTGTATGCCATAAAGTGTTTGTAACATTTTTAAAACTGATAAATCGGTTTCTGCGTCGTGCCAGTTGGGCGTTATGGTATCTTGTTTAAATTCAGGTACCAATTTTAATAAATTATTTTTCTTATTATCAAAAGCATACATCTGATTTCCTGTATAAAAATCTATACCTGCAATATAGATGTTTTGATAGCCCATTGCTGCAGCAATGACAGCCATAATGGCACCTGATGTCAAGATTTTATTCTCAAATAAAGCAAGTTGTTGTGTGTATTTGGCTAATTCAGGCAGCTTTTCACGATAAAGAGTGAAAGCGTTTAATGTATCAGGAAACCAATATAATAAATCCTGTGTAAGTTCGGGTTGCGATAACTGACTTTCTAAATCTGAGTAAACAATATGTTCACATTCATATTCTTGATTTCTCAATAAAATAGACATTGTTGCCTGTTGTTCCATAAACAAACCATGATGAAAAAACGCAGCCTTAATTTTTTTACCCACATAATATTGTTCTTCCAAATAAAATTGATTGCAGCGAAACACATCAATGTCTTGGGGCAATAAATTGTAATCAATTTGTGTCAAACTCGGTCCGTTTCCTGCGACCAAAACAGCTTTACTTTCATTAATTTGCATTTTAAAGTCTTGTTGGCTTGTTGGCTTCATGATTGTTTTTCTATTTGATTAGGGGCTGCCTGAAATTTTTGGTTATCAGAAGTTAACATTATTGTTTTGATTTGCTTATTAAGTAATTAGATAGTTTCACATACATTTCAGGCGCAATTTCTTCCGCACGTTGCTGGGGCTGAATGCCAACTGCCAGTAAATCATCGTCATTCGCCAGTTCTTTAAGGTTGTTGCGTAAAGTTTTACGGCGTTGTTGAAATGCTATGCGAACCAAATTACTGAAATAAATGAAATTTTCTGCCACACCAATCCGTCCTGCCACAGGAATCATGCGCACTACAGCCGAATCCACTTTCGGGGCAGGCGTGAAACTTTCGGGCGGCACGTCAATCAGGTTTTCCATGTCAAAAAAATACTGCAACATCACGCTCAAACGCCCATAATCATTGGTTTTGGGCGTGGCAATCATGCGTTCAACCACTTCTTTTTGTAACATAAAGTGCATATCAATCACCTCATGAGCCACTTCGCTCAATTTGAACAAAAGTGGCGTAGAAATGTTGTAAGGTAGATTGCCGACAATTTTTTTCATCCCCTGAATTTGGCGGAAATCAAATGCCAACACATCGCCTTCGTGTATCACGAGTTTATTGGCAAATGATTGTTTTTTCAGAAATTGGATGATGTCGCGGTCAATTTCACAAACGTGTAATTGATTGAGTTTTTGGCTTAAAGGTTGGGTAATCGCTGCCAAACCTGGTCCAATTTCAATTACGATATCATCGGCTTTCGGACGCACCGCGTTCACAATATCGCTGATGATGCGCGCGTCTTGCAGGAAATTTTGCCCAAAACGTTTGCGGGCTTTGTGTTCGGTCATGGCTGAAATTCACATCAAAAAATTGGGTTAATTATAACGGAAAAAGTTTCAGGTAGCTTGGTATGGTTGATTAAGTTGATTTGGGGTATTTGCGGTATAGTAGTGGAAATTACATTAAATTTTTATTTAAACAATGGGTTATGTGTAATTGATAGACCTGTTTATGAAAAAGCAATATAATACCCAAGATTTTGTTTCAATGGTTAAAACCTTAATTCAGGCTGCCTGAAACCGTTTTATTGGGAAATTTATGAGAGGAATAAACAAATGATGATTTTGTATTCGGGTATCACTTGCCCATTTAGCCATCGTTGTCGTTTTGTGTTGTTTGAAAAAGGCATGGATTTTGAAATCAAAGATGTGGACGTGTTCAATAAACCTGAAGATTTGGCTTTGATGAACCCGTATAACCAAGTTCCTGTATTGGTGGAACGTGATTTGGTTTTGTATGAGTCCAACATCATTAATGAATACATTGACGAGCGTTTTCCGCATCCGCAACTGATGCCTGCTGACCCTGTGATGCGTGGTCGAGGTCGTTTGGTGTTACATCGTTTGGAAAAAGAGCTGTTTATTCATGTGCAAACTTTGGAAAATACTGTTGCATCGTCCAAAGAGCAAACCAAAGCGCGTGAAGCGATTGCGCAAGGTTTAACCATGATTGCGCCTGCTTTTGCGAAAAACAAATACGTTTTAGGTGATGATTTTTCCATGATTGATGTGGCACTTGCACCATTGTTGTGGCGACTTGACCACTATGACATTCAGTTGGGCAAATCAGCTGCCCCAATTTTGAAAGCTGCCGAGCGCATTTTTCAACGACAAGCCTTTATTGATGCGCTGACTCCTGCTGAAAAAGCCATGCGCCGTTGAGTAATTTTATTCAGGCTGCCTGAAAAACGCTGCTTTCAGGCAGCTTTTTATTCTGTTGATTCATTTTTTCTTATTCTGATTTTACGTTATTTGTATGATTTTAAAATTAAAACTTATCTGTAGATTTTGATGAATGCTGTTTTTGTGATTGAATGGCTGAAAACGGAGCAATAAATAAAATGAGTTTATCTACCAAACCCTATTTTGTTCGTGCATTGTATGAATGGTGTGCTGACAATGGTTACACGCCATTTTTGGCGGTGTGGGTTAATGAACATACGCGTGTGCCGCGTCAATTTGTGCAAGACAATCAAATCGTACTCAATATCGGTATGAATGCCGTTAAAGATTTGGTCATGGACAACGAATGGATTACATTCAGCGCGCGTTTTGGTGGTGTGGCGCAAGATGTGATGATACCAATAGGACACGTTGTTGGCTTGTTTGCTCGTGAAACAGGTGAAGGTATGGGTTTTGAAGCTGAGGAGTGGCTGCCTGAAAATGTGAAGAGTGAAACCCCAGCAGTAGATACAACAATCAAAATGGCAAGCCATGAAGAAAAACCTGTTGTGAAGAAAGGTTTGAAATTGGTCAAATAACCTAAGCAGTATTCAGGTAGCTTAAAAATACAGAAAGAGTATAAAATGTCAATTAAATCAGATAAATGGATACGCTACATGGCGGAGCAATTCGGTATGATAGAACCGTTTGAACCCAATCAAATTAAAGAACAAGATGGTAAGCGTATTATCTCTTACGGTACGTCCAGTTATGGCTATGACATTCGTTGTGCCAATGAGTTCAAAATTTTTACCAATATCAACAGCACGATTGTGGATCCGAAAAATTTTGACCCTAAAAATTTTGTAACCGTAGAGGACGATTGTTGCATCATTCCGCCCAATTCTTTTGCTTTGGCGCGAACTGTGGAATATTTCCGCATTCCGCGTAATGTTTTAACTGTCTGTTTAGGCAAATCAACCTATGCTCGTTGCGGGATTATCGTGAATGTAACACCGTTTGAACCCGAGTGGGAAGGCTATGTAACGTTGGAATTTTCCAATACCACACCATTGCCAGCCAAAATTTATGCGGGCGAAGGCGTAGCACAAGTGTTATTTTTTGAAAGCGATGAAGTTTGTGAAACATCATATAAAGACCGTAATGGTAAATACATGGGACAAACAGGCGTAACTTTGCCCAAAGCGTGATTGTGTGAGTAATTTTAAAATAGGGCGGGGTTGAGCCCCCTATCTGCGAAAACAACTTTAAATATTCAAATTATTGTGCATCAAATATTTGTATTAACGTGTAATCGTATTGTAGCCTAAACCCATTCACTTTCAGGCAGTCTGAAACCATGTCCACCAAAAATCCTGATGCTTATTCCTATTTAATCAAATGTTTGCAAGTTTTGCCTAATGTTGGACCGAAAACCGCACAACGTATGGCACATACTTTGTTGCAGCAAAACCGCGATGGCGCAGCAGAGTTGTTAATGGCTTTGGATAGGGCTTTGAAACAAGTAAATCATTGTCAAAGTTGCAATAATTTTTGTGAGCATGAAATTTGCCATATTTGTGCTGACCCCAAACGTGATGCTACGCGTTTGATGATTGTGCAAATGCCGGCTGATGTACCAGCTATGGAATTGGCACGTTGTCATGATGGTTTGTATTTCGTGCTAATGGGGCAGGTCAGTCCCACGCAAAACATGGATTTGGACAGCATTGATTTGCATAAATTGGTGGCTCGGCTTTCAGGCAGCCCTGTTGTTGAAATCATCATCGCTACTTCGTTTACAGCAGAGGGCGATGCTACGGCGTATATTTTATTGGAATTATTTAAAGAACAGCCCTATAAAATCAGTCGTTTGGCGCGTGGTATGCCGTTGGGTAGTGAGTTGGAATATGTTGATGCAGGCACGTTGGCGCAGGCGGTTTATGAACGGCAGTTGTTGAACAATACTTGATGTTTCAGGCTGCCTGAAAGAGCTTGGTGTAAACAGTAAAATGGATTTGGGTTTGCCAATATGTTTTTAATGCGATTGCGGTGTGTTTTATGCTTGTTTTTGTTAGGTGCATGCAGCAATGTGGTGCAAGTGATGGATAAAACGGCTGTGCTTTTGCCTTATGCCACATCAAGTGTTGTTGCGACAACATTTGATGTTGATATTCTGGAAAACAAACCAATTTTGAGTCTGGCACAAAGAACTTTACAGCAGTTGCCCGAGTTTTCAGGCAGCAACATTAAAGTATTTGAAAAAATTTCGTTTTTTAATGGTACGCGCCCACGCATTGAATTGTTTGTTTTGCATCCCAAGTTGCCTAAAACGTTGGTGTTGTACACTTTTGAACACAATCAATGGAGGGCATCGGAAGCAGAAGATGCCAGTCATATTCAGTTTTTACATCATCATTTATTTGATTTGAACAGTATGGATTTTGCGGCAGCAGCAGATTATGCGGCTTTGTGGCGACAACACGCACAGCAGCTTAATGCGGTCATTACTGAACCGTATCATGTGGCTTTTATTTATTTGCCTAAACAAAACAAACGCTTTTGGCATACCACAATTTTAGAGGTGGTAGGCGTACAGTATTATTTGAGTTTTCATGAAGACAGCACAATATGGGAATTGAAACGTTTATAAGTATAAAGCGTAGTAGAAATAGTCTATTTCAGGCTGCCTGAAAGTTGTTTACATGGTAGCAAACGGCTATACTTGTGCGATTTTTAAATGAAACACAATATCAGGAAAGATAAGAATATGAACGAACATGAACGCTGCTGCTCTTTTTGTGGCAAACAAGAAAAAGAGGTTCAGCATTTGGTTGAAAACAGTGATGGACAAGCATTTATTTGTAATGAATGCATTGATGATTGTCGGGTTTTGATGCAACCAGCTCAAACCGATGTTTCTGAACAAGAAAAAACGGTCGTTCATGATGAAAAATTGCCCACGCCCGCAGATTTGGTGGCGCAGTTGAATGAGTATGTTATCGGTCAGGAAAAAGCGAAAAAGGCTTTGGCAGTAGCAGTTTACAATCATTATAAGCGTTTGTATCATGCTACCGATGAAAATCATGTCGAATTGGCAAAGTCTAATATCTTATTGATTGGACCTACCGGTTCGGGCAAAACTTTGTTGGCACAGTCTTTGGCACGCAAATTGAATGTGCCATTTGTGATGGCTGATGCCACAACGCTCACCGAAGCAGGCTATGTGGGCGAAGATGTGGAACAAATCATTACCAAATTATTGGGCAAATGTGATTTTGACGTGGAAAAAGCCCAAAAAGGCATTGTTTATATTGATGAAATTGATAAGATCTCGCGTAAAAGCGACAGTCCATCTATTACTCGTGATGTGTCGGGCGAAGGTGTTCAGCAGGCTTTATTGAAATTGATTGAAGGAACGATTGCCAGTGTGCCACCACAAGGTGGTCGCCGCAATCCCAATCAACAGTTTATTGATGTGGATACCACCAATATTTTGTTTATTTGCGGTGGTGCATTTGCAGGTTTAGAAAAAGTAATTCGCCAACGCACCGAGCAAGGTGGTATTGGTTTTGGCGCACAAGTACACAGTAAAGACGATAGTACAGATGTAGGTAAAATTTTCAATACGGTAGAGCCTGAAGATTTGATTAAATTTGGTCTGATTCCCGAGTTGATTGGTCGCCTACCTGTGATTACCACTTTGGAGCAACTTGATGAAGCAGCATTGATCAATATTTTAACCGAACCCAAAAATGCGTTGGTTAAGCAGTATCAGGCTTTATTTGCTATGGAAGGTGTTGAATTGACATTTGAAACAGAAGCATTACGCAGTATTGCACAACAAGCCATTGTTCGTAAAACAGGCGCGCGTGGTTTGCGTTCCATTATGGAAAAAAACCTATTGGAAACCATGTATTGTTTGCCAGATTGGAAAAATGTCAAAAAAGTGGTGGTAACGAAAGAAACCATTTTGAATGAGACTAGCCCCAATTTATTTGATGAACAAGGAAAAGTGATTCAGGTAGCTTGAAATCTTGCAAAAACTTATTTTTAAATGGACGTAAGGACAGAGATTACTTTATCTGTCCTTTTTCTTATTTATGGATAAAAATGGCATTTTTTATAACAGGATATGGGGTATGAAACTGTTTTATGAGCCAAGTTTTGCAAAGGTTTTAGAGGGGCTTCAAATAACTTCAATATCCCTTCTCAATAAAATGCACCCTATATCAATAAGGTGCATTTGGTTGTTATGTTTTTCATTCAGAAGAAATGTATTTATGGTTGTTTCAAACACAAATAGTACAGCATTGCCAACATCTTTATGTATTATTCATACACAGCGAGTGTTGTCGGTTTTATTTTAATTTGAAACAAGTATATTAAAAATCAAGCCGAACAAAAAGACTGTTCGGCTTGATGGAATCATTAAAAATATTAATTCAAATTGTTTTCAGCGTCAACCAAAGAACGGCGAGCCAAAGCCAAGTTAGATTTAGAACGATCCAACACAGAATACAAGAACAAGCCATCATGTTTTGCCAAAGGACGCAATAAGTGGTATTGTTTGCCCAAAGTAATCAAGATATCTTCAATATTGTCTTTCAGACCCAACATACCCATAGTTTTCATTTTGGCACGCATCACTTCGGTGTTACCAGCAGCTGCAATTTCTAAATCAATTGCAGCAGAACCACCACCAGCCAACAACATACCACTAGAATAATCAACAACGGCAGCAGCTAACGCACCATCAACATTCAACATTTCAGATACAACTTTATCGTAGTTCATTTTAAGGCTCCTAAAAATCTAAACTAAAAGTTAGACAAATAACTAAATTGAGTCAAAACCTGTGACTCGTAAACATCATTGGCAATTTAAAATGCCAAACGGTTACCAGGTTCCCACTTACCAGTTTATTTGCTTACTGGTTTGTTTTGCTGCCTAGAAACTGACCATAATTATAAGTAATCCGTGCTGTTTAGTAAAGTTAGCTTGATGAAGTGATTATGGAGAGAAATGTGGCAAATGGAGACAATAACTTGAGTCAATCAACCAAACATTTGATAGAAAGCAACTTTAATCAATTAGAATGATAATTTAAGCAATTTACTATTTTGATAAAATAAATTATTGGTTTTTAATGATTTGGGTTAAGTAAATAAGAGACTTGGATAAAATGTGGTAAAATAAACACCTGTGTAAGCATAATTTGTGTTGTATTTTGACGACTGTATACTGTATTTAGGTTGCACGAACCATTTTAAAATGTGATTAAACCATGACTCAAGACAAAATCCTGATTCTGGACTTCGGCTCGCAAGTTACCCAACTCATTGCCCGCCGCGTCCGCGAAGCCCACGTTTACTGCGAATTGCACCCCTACGATATGCCTTTAAGCGAAATTAAGGCATTCAATCCAAAAGGGATTATTCTTTCAGGCAGCCCACAATCGGTTTACGATGACGCGAATTATCATGCCGATATTGGCTTGTTTGACTTGGGTGTGCCTGTGTTGGGGATTTGTTATGGTATGCAATTTATGGCGCACCATTTGGGCGGCGAAGTGGCGGCAGGCAATCAGCGCGAATTTGGTTACGCCCAAGTGCAAACCATTGATTCTCAATTAACAAAAAACATTTTTGATGAACAAGCCAACACTTTGGACGTGTGGATGAGCCATGGCGATAAAGTCGTGAAGCTGCCTGAAAACTTCCAAATCATCGGCAAAACCGATTCTTGCCCCATTGCGATGATGGCAAACGAAGCCAAACAATTTTACGGCATTCAATTCCACCCCGAAGTTACCCACACCAAGCAAGGTAAAGTCTTGATTAACCGCTTTGTTTTGGAAATTTGTGGCGCAAACCCAAGCTGGACGATGCCCAATTACATAGACGAAGCCGTTGCCAAAATCCGCGCCCAAGTCGGTTCGGACGAAGTGATTTTGGGCTTGTCGGGCGGTGTGGATTCCAGTGTGGCGGCAGCCTTGATTCATCGCGCGATTGGCGACCAGCTCACTTGCGTATTCGTAGACCACGGATTATTAAGGTTAAATGAAGCGGAAAACGTGATGACCATGTTCGCCAAAAACTTGGGCGTGAAAGTGATTCATGTGGACGCGAGCGAACAGTTTATGAGCAAACTGGCTGGCGTTACCGACCCCGAACGCAAACGCAAAATCATCGGCGCAGAATTCATTGAAGTCTTTGACGCAGAAGAGAAAAAATTGACCAATGCCAAATGGTTGGCACAAGGCACGATTTATCCCGATGTGATTGAATCGGCTGGCGCGAAAAACAGCAAAGCCCACGCGATTAAATCGCACCACAACGTAGGCGGGCTGCCTGAAAACATGAAATTGCAACTGCTTGAACCCTTACGCGATTTGTTCAAAGACGAAGTGCGCGAATTGGGCGTGGCATTGGGTTTGCCGCGCGAAATGGTGTACCGCCACCCCTTCCCTGGCCCAGGTTTGGGCGTACGCATTTTGGGCGAAGTGAAACGCGAATATGCCGATTTGCTCCGCCGTGCCGATGACATTTTCATTCAAGAATTGCGCAATACTTTCAATGAGAAAGGCGAATCGTGGTACGATTTGACCAGCCAAGCCTTTGCGGTGTTTTTGCCTGTGAAATCGGTGGGCGTGATGGGCGATGGGCGCACTTATGATTATGTGGTCGCGCTCCGTGCGGTGGTTACCAGCGATTTTATGACGGCGCATTGGGCGGAATTGCCATACAGTTTGTTGGGCAAAGTTTCCAATCGCATTATCAATGAAATCAAAGGGATTAACCGCGTGGTGTACGATGTGAGCGGCAAACCGCCTGCCACGATTGAGTGGGAATAATAATATAAGAACATGCTTTCAGGCAGCCTTTGATACCGAGCAAAGGCTGCCTGAAAATCATTTTTGACAATTGGGGCAATAAAACGTGCCACGCTGCCCCAAAACCGATTTTTCAATCAAACCGCCGCATTTCAGGCAACCTGAACCTGCGCGACCGTAAACCTTATATTCTTGTTGGAAATAGCCGCTTTTGCCTTCGCTGTCCACGAAATCGCGCAGGGTGCTGCCGCCTGTGTCAATGGCGCGTTGCAGGATTTGTTTGATGGCGGCGACCAAGTTGGCACAATCTTGTAAATTCAATGATTTGGCGGGGCGATTGGGCAGCAAGGCAGCCTGAAACAGGCTTTCGTTCGCGTAAATATTGCCCACGCCGACCATAATCGCGTTGTCCATTATCATCAATTTGATGGCGCGATTTTTATCTTTGATTTTGTTGAACAAATATGACGCGGTAAATTCATCGGAAAGTGGCTCAACGCCCAGATTTTTCAGCAAATCATGATGCTCCGCCACGCCAGCAAGCCACAAAATCGCCCCAAAACGGCGTGGGTCGTGATAACGCAACACCGTGCCGTCATCAAACACAAAATCCACATGGTCGTGTTTGGACGGCTCGGGGGCGTTGTCGCGCCAAATCCGCAGGCTGCCTGACATGCCCAAATGCACAATCAACACGCCTATATTAAATTGAATCAGCAAATATTTGGCGCGGCGCGTACAATTTTGGACGGTTTGCCCCTGCAAAGTTTCCGCCAAATCGGCAGGAATTTGCCAGCGCAATTTGGCTTGGCGCACAAGGGTTTGGGCGATTTTTTTGCCGCGTATGTGTGGGGCAATGCCGCGTAGGGTGGTTTCTACTTCGGGGAGTTCGGGCATGGAAAAAATCCTTATTTTACAATAAAATAATTATTTCTTTGTTTTTTGGAATATAATTCTGAAATCACAATCTTGTAAGGAAATATTTTATTATGTCTCAACGAATTTTTCATCTATATCGTTACCAAATTATTCCTAATGAACGTATTCAGGAAAAGCTTTATTTATCAGAAAACGAATTATCTGTTGATGAAGTAATCCAGCGTAAAAATGAATTTTTTATTGAAGCATTTAGGCAAATTGCGTTGCAAAGTATGTTAGATGAAATAGATGATACTAGTCGAAAATTAAGAATTAAAGAAGTTTATCCTTTGCAAGAAAAAGCACATAATCAATTTTATATATTTAAAGTTGCAGCTTGTAAAACTGTAACCAGAGAAACTGAAAATTTTGAAACCATGTCCGAAGAAGATTGGCCTCGTGTCCATGTGATAGTTTGGAATGATGATGAACAACAAATATTAGTATTAGAACATCGGACAAGTGCATTTAATAAAACAAATACGTTGGCTAATTTACTAACAAAAAGATTAAATGAAGTATTGTATAACCATAATTTAAATGTTCAAATTTATCCTATTTTTGATGAACAATCATTTTGGCAACTAGTAGAAGGCCAAAAAGTTGAACAAATAGAATTTAAAATGGTTACTCCAAATATGGCAAATATTTCAAAGGCATTAAGCGATGACTTGAAAGCATTAGCCAAATATTCGAATTCGGCAAATACGGAATTAACTATGAATGCTCCTGAAAATGGGGAATTGAATTTATCACCCCAACTACCTCAATTACAAGATTTGGTTGATTATAGTAGCAAAGGGGGTGGGAATATTAGGGTTAAATATAAAGGGGTTCGGATTAAAAAAGACATGGCAAATACACATTCTCATATTACTATAGATGAGTACGAAATTGAAGCTTATCCAATGAGTTTACTAGAAAGAATTAAAGATTTCTTTCAATTAAGATGATTAAATTATGATAAATACTGTTACTAGTACAGCAGCTAAATCTTTCGTAATTTCTCTTATTTTATATTTAATTCAATATATTATAGGAGTTTATTTTATGGGAGAATTTATGCGTTCAAATTTATTAAACATTTTAATAACATTGATGGCTATAAATACAGCTACGGTGGCTGTTATTTTGTCAAAATTGTATGAAATAAGTAAGCAGTATAATCAAAGAATCAATGATGTATTCAAGAGTACAAAAGCACAATTATTATTATCTGTACGAGAACAGGTTACTTTAATTGGTGCTGCGTTAATTTTATCTATTCTTTCCAAGAAAAATACTTGGTCTTTTGAACCTGTTTTGATAAATGCAGGATTAGAAATTTTATTATCAACGGTATTCATCTATTCGCTTTTTATCTTATATGACACGGCAGTAGCAGTACTAGAATTTTATGAATAAAGTTCAGGCTACCTGTATTTTTTAACAATGCAGGTAGCCTGAAACACTTTAAGACGGCATAGTTTCTTCATCAAACAACGATTCATGTTCTTCTTGAAATCCCTGTTCGTGTTCAGGAAAATCTTCCATTGGTAATTCTTTAAACCAATCTTCCCATAAATTTTCGTTCATTATAATCTCCTACATTTATTTTCAGGCTACCTGAAAAGATTATTTTCCCAAATTCTCCCATTCCTTCAACAACCTTTTAACCGAAATCGGATTCGGCGTTTTCAGTTCTTGTGCAAACAAGAATACACGCAATTCTTCAATTTGCCACCCAAAATCTTTCAGGCTACCTGAAAACTCAACCTGCCGCCCAATTCTCCAATCTCAACCCACCCACACGCTCAAATTCACGCAAATTATTGCTGACCAAAACCAGCCCACGACTGCGTGCATGCCCCGCAATCAGCACATCATAATGCCCAATGGGTGTGCCTTTTTTGGCTAATTCCGCACGAATTTCAGCCGAATGCGCCGCCGCATTCTCATCAAAATCCAGCACTTGCAAACGCGCTGCCAAGCCCTCAATCAATGCCAATGATTTTGTGGACGTGTCCGATTTTTCCGCACCATACAACAATTCACTTAACACAATGCTGCTCATACATAAATGGTGTTGATGTTGCTGGAATTTTTCACGCACGATTGCAGGATTATTTTTAATCGTGTAAATGCAAATATTGGTGTCTAACATATAGCGCAACATGATTAAAAACTTTCGCGTTCGGCTTGAAAAGTCGGTTCTCGGTCGGGGAAATCAACTTGCGGTAATTGCGCGAACCAGTCGTCCCACAAATTTTCGCTGGGCGTGAGTAAACGGGTTTTGCCCAAAACCACCACTTCCACTTTTTTCACGCCATCGGGAAAGGCAACGGCTTTGGGTAAACGTACGGCTTGCGTTTGATTGCTTTTAAAAAGCGTTGCTTGCGTCATGGTATATACTCCTTGTTGATACGTTTGGTTAAGTGTAACACAATTTTTTCAGGCAGCCTGAAAATCATTTCCCTAAATTCTCCCATTCTTTCAACAATCTTTTAATAGAAATGGGTTTCGGCGTTTTCAACTCCTGCGCAAACAAGGAAACCCGCAATTCCTCCAAATCCCAGCCAAAATCTTTCAGGCTGCCTGAAACGGGCATATTCTGTTTTTGCAAATTTTCCACCTTTTCAGACCACATGTTTTCCAGTTGCTGAATGTCCGCCTCACGCGCCATGTCGCGGCTGGGGTTGCCCGAATATTTGTCCATGCGCAAACTCATCGCGCGCAAATACACAGGCAAACGCGCCCATTGCGCCCAAGGCGTTGAACTGGCAAAGTTTTCCCCCAATAATTTCTGCACACGCGCACGCAAAATGGGCGCAAGTGGGTGCTTGCCGTTTGCCAATTTCGCGTTCAATTCGGCATACGCCGCCGCCGTGTCCTGCAAATAGCGCGTCAAAGCCTCGCGCACGGCTGGTAAACGGCTACGCGCCCTTTTGATTTGTTCTTTAAAGGTTTTTTCATCGCGCGGCAAATCGTCATCGCCAATAAACGCACGGTCGCACACCGCCTGCGTGATGTCGTCTTTGAGCGCGTCTGCCGACAAATGTTTCAGCAACATCGCCAGTTGCGTGAACCCTTGAATGCCCTTGTTCAAATCTTTAACTTGTTCTTTTAATTGCAATTTCATCAACTCAATTACGCCTTGACGGTGGGCGATTTCCGCCGCCAATGCGGTGTCAAACAGGCGCAAGGCAATGTTGCCGTTTTTCTCTTTTTGCAAACCCAAATAGCCTGTAAGCTGTTGTTTTCCCCTTGCAAATTTGATGGATTCAGGCAAAGTGCCAATGTCCCAAGTTTTCAGATTTTCGCGCTCAAATTCTTGCGTGTTGTCGCGGAATGATAAACTGGCAACTTGTCCAAGTTCTTGTTGTAATTGGATTAAATCGCGCCCCATCGCCAATTCTTGACCGCCATCGTCCACAATTTTCAAATTGAAATAACAATGTTCAGGCAGCCTGAAACGCGCCCATTCGTCCAAATCAATCTGTTCCAAAAGGCGCATATCGCCTGCTTTTTTGGCGATGGCATGGGCGAGCTGCGGCAAAATGGGGGCAGATTTGTCGGGGTTTTGGCTCAAAAATTCGGTAATGAAATCAGGCACAGGCACGCAAATTCGGCGGATTTGTTTGGGTAAAGCTTTGATAAGTAATTGCAATTTTTCACGCTCCATGCCAGCCACCAGCCATTCCAGTTGATGTGGATTGATGCGGTTCAGCACGGTTAAGGGCAGGGTCAGCGTAACGCCGTCCATGATGTGATGCGGCTCAAATCGGTAGGACAATTTGAATTTGCCGTCTGCGTTTTTCCAAAATTTGGGGAACTGCTCTTCCGTGATGTGTGCCGCTGCGTGTTGCATTAAATCATCGCGGTTTAGAAACAGCGTTTGGCGACCAGCCTCGCCAATTTGCTGCAGCCACGCGCCAAAAGTCCGCAAATCGGCCAAGGGTTTGGCATTTCGCATCGCTTTCAGGCCACCTGAAGCCGTTTTGGGCGGATTATCGGCACGCGCCACCAAGCTCAATTCGGCAGCCAACTCATTGTCGTCATAATGCACCAAACCCGCTTCATCAAATTGCACCAACACACCATTTGCCAATGTCTGCCAATCATCTTTTGCAAAATCAGCGGCATATTGCTGCTGCGCCAACAAAGCAACCACGCGCCCATGCCATGCTTGCGCCACGCGAACACGGTCATCAAGCTGCATCGGCGAACCATCGACATAGCACATCACACTTGCTTCAAGGCCACCTGAAGCCCGTTTGGGCGATGCAACAGCCATGTCCGCACCTGCCACATACGCTTCAGGTAGCCTTTGGTCGTAAAACGCGAACACAATCTCATCGTCCACCAGCACATCTTGCTTGCGCGATTTGTTTTCTAAATCAATAATTTCTTTGATTAATTTTTTATTGTGCGTGAAAAAGGCCGCCTGCAAATCACAATCCTGCGCCACCAACGCGCCACGAATAAACAACTCACGCGCTTCGGCTGGCGCAACCTTGCCATACGCCATCGGACGGCGCGGCAAAACCGTTAAACCATAAAGGGTTACGCGCTCGCTCGCCACCACTTCGCCACGTTTGCGCTCCCAATGCGGCTCAAAATAGTGATAACGCACCAAATGGGGCGTTTCCTGCTCTATCCATTCGGGCTGAATTTGCGCCACATCACGCGCGTAAAGCCTTGTTGTTTCAGTGAGTTCTGCCGCCATTACCCATTTCGGTTTCGCCTTAAACAGCGCAGACGTGGGGAACAAATGAAAATGCGAACCGCGCGCGCCCATATAATCATGATTTTCAGGCGTTTTCATGCCCACATTCGCCACCAAACCCGTTAGCAAAGCACGATGAATTTCCTCGTAACTGGCTTGTTTTTTCGCATGAATTTGGGCGCGATGATTTTTTTTGTGGATTTGTTTTTGCTTGGCTTGCGCGGCAATGTCGGCATTTTTGTCCAACTCCATTTCCCGATACAAAGACAGATTTTCAGGCTGCCTGAACGCATTTTCGCGCGTGGTCAAACCCATTTCCACCGCAATATCCGTCAGTTGCGCGTGCAATTCGCGCCACTCGCGCATTCGCACAAACGACAAAAAATACTGATGACACCAATCAAACATTTGTTTTCGCGTGGCTTTTTTGTCGCGTTCGCGCTGATACGAATCCCAAATATTCAAATACGCCAAAAAATCCGATTGCTTGTCGGCAAAACGCTCGTGGGCTTTGTTGGCGGTTTCGCGCAATTCAAGCGGACGCTCGCGTGGGTCTTGCACCGACAATGCCGACACAATAATCAGCATTTCCGCCATACAATCATGCACTTGTGCGGCTAACAAAATGCGTGCGATTTTGGGGTCTATGGGCAGTTTTGCCATTTGTTTGCCGAGATTGGTTAATTGGTAACGCGGTTTTTTGGTTTTCAGGCTGCCTGAAAGGTTTTCAGACGGTATATTTTGTTGATTGTTCATAATTTTTTTTGAATAAATAAATTGAAATAAAAGTTTCAGGCAGCCTGAAAACAGCATGATTTCATCAGGTAAAATGCACCGAATTGCCTACAATTTGTCATATGTATCAGGCGAATTAAGTGCGTTTGACGAACGATAAAGCAATGATTTTTCCCCATTTCCGTCAAAATCATCAATGTAAAAGGCGAAAACGATTATTCCGTTTTGGTCGCGGTTGCCAAAAATGCCGTCTTGGTCGCATTTTTGTAAGGCTTGAATTAAACATGCTTCATAATCTTGGCGGATTTGCTCATATTGTTCTTCATCTTCAATGTTATCAATCATCTTATAAGCGAATTGGTAAAACTCGCTTTGATTTTCCAGCCAATTATCTGAATTGATGTGGTAAGTGAGTTCATCATCATAAAGTTCGCATTTACCGTCCCAAATGGCTTCCAAAATCGTTGCTTTTTTGTCTATTGCTTGCTCAAAAATCTCTTTATCTTGCTGGGTAATGGCAGCATTTGCCGTTGCGAAAAAGTCATCAACCAAATAGAGATAATAAGCAGCAATGTCTTTTTTATCTTGTTCGGTTCGTTTTTTAATCGCTGAAAAAGCCCTACTGATATGCACTTGGGCAATCTGCACCAATTGCGTTTTTTGTTCTGGTGTCATCATTTTTATCTACCTATTTCTTGGTTTTTAGCTTGCCTGAAACATTTTCAGACAGCATTTCCTGTTCGCAAACAGCCTTTTCAGGCTGTCTGAACAATCAAACTTCCGCAATCGCGCCCAATTCCAACAAAACCTGATAACCGTCATTGATGTATCTCGGGTCAGGCATATCCAAAAGCGGAAAATCTTCAATATTACCCAATCCCAACGCCATCAAACGCAAAATCACAGCCGCCAAATTGCTGCGGATAATCTCGGGGTCGGTAAACTCATCGCGTTGCAAAAAATCTTCTTCTGAAAACAATCGGATACACACGCCAGACGACACACGCCCACAGCGTCCAGCGCGTTGTTTGGCTGCGGCTTGCGAAATTTTCTCCACGTGCAACTGTTCCACTTTTGCCCTTGCAGAATAACGCTTGACGCGCGCCAAGCCCGTGTCTATCACAAAACGAATGCGCGGCACGGTCAGCGAAGTTTCCGCCACATTGGTCGCCAAAATAATGCGCCTTTTCGTGCCTGTGGGGTGGAAGATTTTGTGCTGTTCTTGCGCCGATAAGCGCGCAAAAAGCGGCAAAATGTCGTCATTTTTGCGTAAAGGCGATTTTCGCAAGGCTTCGGCAGCTTCGCGGATTTCGCGCTCGCCTGCCAAAAACACCAAGATGTCGCCCTCGCCATGATTTGCCAATTCGTCTGCCGCGTCCACAATCGCGTCTGGGATTGCCATTTCGGTTTCATCTTCATCTAACTGCTTGATGGGACGATACAAAATTTCCACGGGATAGGTACGCCCGCTCACTTCAATCACGGGTGCGTTGTTGAAATGTTGTGAAAATCGGTTTGCGTCTATGGTGGCGGACGTGATAATCACTTTTAAATCAGGGCGTTTGGGCAAAAGCTGTTTCAGGTAGCCCAGCAGAAAATCAATGTTCAGGCTGCGTTCGTGGGCTTCGTCAATGATAATCGTGTCGTATTGATTGAGAAAACGGTCGGATTGGGTTTCGGACAATAAAATGCCGTCTGTCATCAATTTAATAAAAGAATGTGGCGAAGTTTGCTCATTAAAACGCACTTTATAGCCAACGGCTAGCCCGATTTCGCTGTGCAATTCTTCGGCAATGCGCTCCGCCACCGAGCGCGCCGCCAAACGTCTGGGTTGGGTATGCCCGATTAAGCCACCGATGCCACGACCCATTTCCAAACAAATTTGCGGAATTTGGGTGGTTTTGCCCGAACCCGTTTCGCCACAAATAATCACAACTTGATTTTCGGCAATGGCGGTGCGGATTTCATCGCGTTTTTCGTAAACGGGCAAATCGGCATTGAGTTCAACTTTTGGGCGATTTTCGTGTTTTTTCAGGTAAATTTCGTGGGATTTTTGGTATTTTTGTTGCACTTTTTCCAAGCCGCCGAATTTTTCAGGCTGCCTGAATGCGTTTTTCAGAAAATAGCGGTCTTTGCACAGAATTTGGGTGAAATCGGGTTTCATGATTTTGTTTCAAAAAATAAAAAGTTATGAATTATAGTTGCAGAAGTGAAAATGCCATACAAGGCGGTAAGTTAACGTCGTAGTACTTTTTCAATTTTGCAACTATATAACAAAAGTGATAGAAGTGCTGCCTGAAAATGTACTTGGACTTTTTAGGTAGCATTTATGGTTAAATGATTTGAGTTTGAATGCCAGTGGTAAAACACTTGTGGTAAGCAAGTTGATGTACGGTTATTTTTGTTTGGGTGTTCGTTACGAAATAAGATGGGAATGGGGCAATTAAAAATAACTGAATTTGTTTATGGGTGCAGTTTGTGAGACTTTGTTTATTTTTAGCGATTGGAGTAAGCCAACTATGATGTGCCTTGTAGTCAAATCCAATAAGATGTTTATAAGTATAGTTGTTTTAAATATACTATAAATTGCTAACGCCCTTATGTACTAGGTGTACACGGTGGGCGTTGTCGCTTTTTCCGTGTTAATAAGTAATAAACTTAATGAGATGACGAATGTGTTGATTGAGAGTGGCTAAATTGGAATCGATATCTTAAATAAGTCAACTGTGGCAAAAGGGAGTTAGGGTAGTAAAAATGGCAGAAGTTAGTACCCAGCACCCAATACAGCCAAGAATATGTACTTATCATGATATTTTAGAACCTGTATTCGCATAAATCCATCTATCAATCTGATGAATACAGGTTCTGAATGTGTATTCCAAGCTGCTTGAATAATCAATGGTGATGATGAGTATGGTTGTGCTGCTGGTTTTTGTGCTGATGAGTTGCTTGCATATTGCGTACTTCAAATTCTACGGTTTGTTCGCTGCCATTTTTGAATTTGAGTTTGATGGGTAGGGTTTGACCAGCAGTGAGTGTGTTTTTTAAACCAAAAAACATGATGTGGTAACCACCTGGTTTTAATTCTTGAGTTTGACCTGCGGCAATGGGAATGCCGTCTTTGACTTCACGCATACGCATCACGCCATTATCATTGATGTGGGTGTGTAGTTCGGTGTTTTCGGCGATGTCTGGACTGACCGAGGCGGCAATCAAGATATCATCTTTATGGGTGGTGTTTTTGAGTGTGAGAAATGCGCCACTTTGTTTTTGTCCTACTGTGGCGCGTGCATAGGCATTAGTTGCTTCAATATCGGCTGCAAATAAGTTTTGGCACAATAGTGTGGCGACAACCGTAAATAGGGCTTTTTTCACCATAATTTTTCCTTTGTGTAATGGGGGGTTGATAATTTGGGTGTTATATTGTATCAGTAGCTTGTTCCATTTTAAAATGGCTGCTTAAAAGGGTTTTGATGTGTATCAAAGTTTTCAGGCAGCTATTTTGATCCGAACAGTTTCATGAGCCATGCAGCAAAACGCAGTAATAAGGAAACCAGTTCGTATAAGCCTTCCATGTTAATGACCCCATTTGGGCATTAAATTATGGCTGATGTGTAGTTGATCCAAAATGCGTGCAACAACAAAATCAATGATATCGGTTATGTTTTGAGGGCGGTTGTAAAAACCAGGTGAGGGCGGCAAAATGGTGCAGCCTAATTGTGCTAGTTTCAGTAAATTTTCTAAATGTAGGGCGGAAAATGGGGTTTCGCGTGGCACAATTACCAAAGGTCGGCGTTCTTTGATGCAAACATCGGCAGCTCGGTGTAATAGGGTTTCTGCATAGCCATGTGCTACAGCGGCGACTGTGCCCATGCTGGCTGGGCAAATCACCATGGCATCGGCAACTGCGTTGCCTGAAGCAATTGGTGCAAACCATTCATTTTTGCCGAAAACACGCAACTGTGCTGGCGAAACTTGGAAATGTTTGCATAATTGTTTTTGTGCTTCATTGGGCGAAGTGGGTAGAGTGAAATCCATTTCTTGTTGTGCCACAATTTGTGCTGCTTGGGAATAAATCAAATAGACGGTTTTACCCGCTGATAATAAATAAGCTAATAAGCGCATACCATAAGGCATACCTGAAGCGCCAGTAAAAGCCAATGTGATGGTTTGAATGCTGTCGTTTGATGTGGCATCGGTCTGGTTTTCAGGCTGCCTGAAAATAACTTCATTGTTGTGGTTTTTTGGGTGTTCTTGATCCAACCAACCAGCTGGTTTGCCCATACCCTGTTCCAATTTGGCTGCCATATGGCGACCAATTTGCAAAATGCTACCATTGGGCTTGACTTTTTGTGCACGCACTTGGTAAAGGTAGGCAGGTTTGTCGTAACCACAACGACGTGCTAATTCAGCTACATTGCCTGCTTCTTGAATTAAAGTTTCAAAATTGGTTAAACGAATTTGTTTTACATTTTTCATATTAGAATACCCATTCTTATCATGATAATTATTAATAAAATAACAATTATTATATTATTAATTTAATGTTTGGTCTAATATTTTTATGTTTTAAATCGGACGGTTAAGCTGTACTTAATCTTATTCACAGTATAGAATAACCATTAAATATTGTTAAACTGCTGTGTAAACACAACCATGACTCAACTGACTCATCATTTTTTAATTGCCATGCCCACATTGCAAGACCCATTTTTTAGCAACAGCGTGGTTTGGATTTGCGAACATGATGTCAATGGTGCAATGGGTATCATCATCAATAAGCCTACCCCCATTAGCATGAATACGGTATTTGCTGATGCACCGCAAACTATTGGTCAATCTTTGGCAAACCGTTATGTGATGCTGGGTGGACCAATAGAAATAGAACGTGGCTTTGTTGTGCATACGCCGATAGGACATTGGCATAACACTGTAATGGTGGATGCACACACGGGTGTTACAACCTCACGCGATATCATTGAACATATATCGTTAGACGATAATGCAGTTGAAGCGGCTTTTTTGGCTATAGGTTATTCAAGTTGGTCCGCTGGGCAACTGGAACAAGAATTGGCAAATAATGTTTGGCTTACGCTGCCAGCTGACCATCAAATTTTATTTCATACACCACCTGAAGATTGCTATAAGGTGGCTTTGGCGAAATTGGGTATACGTCCTGAAATGCTTATCACAATAGGGGGTAAACATCATGTTTGATACCATTATGCTGCCTGAAAGTGGCGCTTGTTTGGCTTTTGATTTTGGTGAAACACGAATTGGCGTGGCACAAGGAGACTGTGCTTTGGGTATTGCCACACCACTTGCCACAATTTCAGGCAGCAATAATGATGAAAAATTTGCCCAAATTGCCCGTTTAATTCAGGAGTGGCAGCCGCAATATCTTATTGTGGGTTTGCCAACTTATCTTGATGGCAGTGAACACGATTTAAGCCGCTTGGCACGTAAATTTGGTCATCGCTTAAATGGACGTTTTGGTTTGCCGATTTTTTTTACTGATGAACGTTTGTCATCTGTATTGGCACAAGAAATGCTTAAACAAGCCAGAGTATCGAGTCGTAAGCAAAAAGCCGTATTAGATCAAGTTGCGGCACAAGCCATTTTACAAAGTTTTTTTGAAGGTTCGGTTATGGATTTTTTTAACAGAAACCAAGTTTCAGGCAGCCACAAGCCATCAATAGAATGATGATGAGGACTGCCTGAAAACAGTTCATCAGAATGCTGCGCGTAAAATCAAGAAACACACTACAGATAATACAGAGGCAGCAGGTAGTGTGATGACCCAAGCCAAGCCAATGGGTTTCATCATTTTCCAGTTGGCATTTTTATTGACCAAACCAATGCCCAATACTGCGCCAACCAAAATATGTGTACTGGATACAGGTAAGCCCAATACGGATGCGCCCATTACAACCGATGCGGCTGCCAATTCTGCAGTAAAACCTGAAGAAGGGTGCAATTCTGCCAAACCTGACCCCACAGTTTGTATTACTTCTTTACCAATAAACCATAAACCAACAACCAAAGCCACGCCAAATGTCAGCATGACTACGGGTGGAACAGCAGCAGATGAGCCAATGTCGCCTGTACGCAGAACGTCCATGACTGCGGCAAAAGGACCAATTGCATTTGCAATGTCGTTTGCACCATGACTGAATGCAAAGCCTGCTGCGGTAAACACTTGCATCCAAGAAAACATCAGGAATGTGGATTTGGCAAGGTCTTTGCGTTTTAAAGTTTTGGCGTAGATGAAAGTTGCCAACCAAATCATTGCACCTATCATCATGATGATTAAGCCACTTGTCAGCGTACTCATGCCTAAATTCAAATTATTTAAACCTTTGAATATCAGCATAGAGGCAATGATGATACCACCTGTTGCCGAGATGAGAGGTACCCAAGATGACAGGGCTTTATAGCTATCTATGCTGTTTTTTCGGCTGTCAATTTCGTATAAACCTTTGTAATAACTGGATTCCAATTCATTGGGGTCAAAATCAGCTTCACCGTAAATGTGGGCATCACGCGCCATAGCGGAAGCTGCTTCAATTTTTTCAGCTTCATCTAATGCTTCAAAACGTTGACGATGTTGTTCTTTGTAGGCTTTTTTCTCGGCTTTTAAGGATTTGATTTCTTCTTCAACGGCAGTGTTGTAATCCAAAACGTGTTTTTTTACCAGAGAAAACAAGAAGTAGGATACTGCACCACCCAATAAGGGAGACAAGACCCAAGAAATTGCAATCGTACCGATTTTATGCCATTGCACCAAGCCCCAAGGTGATTCGCCATTATTTGCAATCAAAAAGCCAAGAGCCAGAGAACTACCCACGATACCACCTATAATCGCGTGTGTGGTGGAGACAGGAAGCCCTTTTTTGGTGGCGAACAAAAGCCATAATGCGGCAGCCAAAAGTGCCGACATCATGATGTACACCAAATCCAAAGGCTGCATGGTCAAATTGTCCAAATCCACAATGCCACTTCGTATTGTTTGGGTTACTTCTCCACCTGCAATAACTGCGCCGCTGACTTCAAATACCGCGGCCACCAATAAAGCCTGCGGTACGGTTAGGGTACCTGCACCAACCGATGTGCCAAAAGAATTGGCAACGTCATTACCACCAATATTGAATGCCATAAACACACCAAACAGGGTGGCGAGCAGAAACAAAATACTGTGATTGTGGTGGGTGTAGTCCAAGCCCCAAAAGATGAAATAGCCAACCATGCCAAATAATAAAATGGCAAAAGCGGCATTGGTTTTGTGCATGGGGGCGACTTGATTGGTTTGCTTCATGAGCTTTTCCTTATGGATTAAACATCAGAATGGCGTGAAGTATAAAGTCTGAATATGACAACAATATGACATAAATTAAAATGATTGAACCATTTTTAACACAATGATTTTCAGGCAGCCTTGAACTTAATTTGGGCGGATTGTCCAACATTGATGAATTTTTTTATTGCGAAAATCATCGGGAACCGATTGTGTGGAAATGTTTTTAATTTGGTATTTTTCAGGTAGCCTTGTATCCAAGGTAAAGCCACGCAAATTATTGGAAAAATACAAAACGCCCTGTTGATCCAACAGGGCCATTGCACCTTCAATTAAACGTGTTTGATCGCGCTGAATGTCTAAAATATCTTGCATTTTCTTGCTGTTGGAAAAACTAGGTGGATCCATGACAATTAAATCAAACTGTTTGCCTTGTTGCTTGGCTTCATGCAAATATTGGAACACATCGGCGCGCACAATGTGATGTTGTGTGAAATCCACATGATTGAGTTCAAAATTGCGTTTTGCCCAATCCAAGTAAGTGTTAGATAAATCAACGGTTTCACTATATATTGACCCACCCGTAGCCGCATAAACCGTAAAGCTGCCTGTATAAGCAAACAGATTAAGAAAACGTTTGCCTTGTGCGATATCGCCTATTTTTTTACGGGTATTACGATGGTCAAGAAATAAGCCTGTATCCAAATATTTGTCTAAATTAACCCAGAAACGGCGACCGTTCTCATTTACCACAAAATCCAAACCTGTTTGCCCTGTTTTTTCATATTGTGCCGTACCTTTTTGTCTGGCTCTTTGTTTGATGTGGATATGTTCTAGTGGAAAACCGCAGACAAAACAAATTGCTGAACACACATCGTTCAACCATTTTTGGTAATCTTCTGGCTGCATGAGCCAGCCCGTATCGTATTCCTGCAAATGAATGTGTTCACCATACACATCTATGGCAAAGGGAAATTGTGGAATATCGCGGTCATAAATGCGCCATGCTTCAATGTTTTGACGGCGTGCCCATTTGAGTTGGTGTTTTAAATTTTTACCCAATCGGTTGATAAAGGCTTCAATATCGGTCATAAGGCGTATGATAAATTGGATTGCATAGGTGGCTGCCTGAAAACAGAACTCATGCTTTCAGGCAGCCTTATTGTACCATTATTGGTAATTTGGTTTTTAGTATTGATTGTCCAACCAACGTTCTGCGTCTAAAGCGGCTTGGCAGCCTGAAGCTGCGCTGGTAATGGCTTGACGATAAGTGTGGTCTTTCACATCGCCAGCTGCCCAAATGCCCTCAATATTGGTTGCGCCCACATTGTCGCTACTGCCACCTTTGGTTTTCAGGTAGCCTGTTTCGTCCATATCCAGTTGACCTTTAAAAATGTCGGTATTGGGTTTGTGTCCAATTGCGATAAACACACCTTGTACGGCTATGGTCTCATGGCTGCCATTGTTGTTTTTCAGGCGTACGCTGTTTACGCCTTTGTCATCACCCAAAATTTCATCAATCGTGGCGTTCAGTTTTAATTCAATTTTGCCTTCTGCCACGCGTTGCATCAGTTTGTTCACCATGATTTTTTCGGCACGGAAGCTATCACGGCGGTGGATTAAAGTTACCTTGCTGGCAATGTTTGCCAAATACAGGGCTTCTTCTACGGCGGTATTTCCACCGCCTACTACAGCAACTTCTTGACCTTTATAGAAAAAACCATCGCAAGTGGCGCAGGCGGAAACGCCTTTGCCTGCAAATTGTTCTTCGCTGGGTAAACCCAGATATTTGGCAGATGCGCCTGTTGCCACAATCAGTGCATCGCAAGTGTATTCGCCCATGTCGCCGATAAGTTTGAATGGGCGTTGTTGTAGCTGGGCGGTATGAATCTGGTCAAACACGATTTGTGTGCCAAAACGTTCGGCGTGTTTGAGAAAGCGTTCCATCAATTCAGGACCTTGTACACCATCGGCATCAGCAGGCCAGTTGTCTACTTCGGTAGTGGTCATCAGTTGCCCACCTTGTGCCATGCCTGTGATGATGACGGGTTGTAAATTGGCGCGTGCGGCGTAAACAGCGGCAGTATAACCTGCTGGACCTGAACCGAGAATAATCAGTTTGTGGTGCATTTTGTTGTCCTTTTGATGTTGTTTAAAAAGGTGATTGTACCGATTGTCGTTTATTTTGAACAGTTACCCTTTTTCAGGCAGCCTTGTATATTCGCGCCCCAAGTTAGGGGTAAATTGTAACAGTATCTTTGTCATCAAGACATCATCTACTTTGATAGGCTGCCTGAAAACCTATGATACACAAATCGGCGTAAAATGGTGTTTTTTTAAGAATAGGTGTTGCAGCATGCAAGACGGTATGACTTTGTTTACGCTGTTTATTCTGGGATTTTTTGGTGGCACACATTGTGTGGGCATGTGTGGCGGTTTGAGTACTGCATTTGCTTTGCAACTGCCACCACATATCAAGCGCATTTGGCTGATTTTATTGCTGAATGTGGGCAGAATGTGTAGTTATATTGTGGTTGGCACATTGATGGGGGTTGTGTCGCAAGCAGGTGGCATTTTGCAACAAACCCATTATTGGCAACTGTGGTTGGCGGGATTGGCGGATTTGTTGCTTTTGTTTACAGGTTTGTATTTGGCTGGTGTATCCCATTTTGCCGCAAAAATAGAAAATTTGGGTAAACCCTTGTGGCGAAAATTCAATCCTTTATTGAATAAATTGTTGCCCATTCGTTCTGTACCTGCTTGTTTTGCTGTGGGCGTATTGTGGGGCTGGTTGCCTTGTGGTTTGGTTTACAATGCTTCGCTGTATGCTTTGGGGAGCGGTTCTGCCATACAAGGGGCTTTGTATTTGGCGGCTTTTGGTTTGGGAACTTTACCTAATCTGTTGGCAATGGGTTTTTTTGCGGTGCAATTACAAACGCTTCTGCATCGGCGTATTGTGCGTTTTTGCGCAGGTTCGATGGTGGCAGGGTGGGCAATTTGGCAGTTGATGACTTTGTTGGGTGTTGTTTAAGAACCTGTATTCATAACCTTGATAGTGTGCTTTTATTGTTTTTTCTGCGCCTATCGCGTTTCGCGTTGTATTTTTATGTCAATAGTCCCGCTATTGGTATGAAAATTTGCCTTGTATTCGCAAAAAATCCCGAAAAATCAATCTACATCTACTAATGTTAAGAATACAGGTTCCGGGTTTTCAGGCAGCCTGAAACAAAAAAACATCAGGAATGTATCCTGATGTTTTTTTGTTTAAACCATAATCAATTTTCGTCCCACTTTTTGCCATTGTTCATTTTCAGCTTGCAACGCGGCGGCAGTAAGTGGATTATCATCTAACCATGTTTTAGGTAAAGACAAAATCGTTTCACCGTTTGAGATATATGCCAATTTCAGGTTTTCAGGCAGCATTAAGGGTAAACGCGCTCGATGGAACAAAACCGCCAAACGCAGAGCAAAAATGGCATGCCATTCAGTTTCACTTAATTTGGGCAAATCATTCATTTTTTTCAAATCGCCGCGTTGTCCAAATACCAAGTGCGATAAAGTATTTTGTTCATCACGTGAAAACCCTGGCATATCGGCTTGTGCCAAAATATAGGCACTGTGTTTGTGATAGCCTGTGTGGGCGATGTCTAAACCGATTTCATGCAGCATCGCAGCCCAGCGTAAATAATTATGCCATTCTGCTAATTCTTGCGTGTTTGAACCCAAAGTTAAACTGTTGAAAAAGCGTTCTGCGGTTTTTGCCACGCGTGCAGCTTGATTTTTGCTAACGTGGTAACGTTCTTGAAATTGCAATGCGGTTTGTTCACGCATATCGTCTTCGTAATTGCGTCCAATCAAATCGTAAAACACGCCATCGCGCAAAGCAGCTTCATTGAACACCATTTCTTTGATGTTTAATTCCTCAAATGCAGCCGTTAAAACCGCTAAACCGCCTGCGAATACCTCAATGCGTTCGGGCTTGATGCCTGATAATTTGGCTTTTTTCACACTACCTGCATGAATGATTTTGTGCTGCAAGGTTTTCATGGCATTCAAGCTGATGCCTTGTCCTAAATTTTCTGCGGCAATGACCGCAGCAATGGCTTTTGCTGTACCTGATGTACCCAAAGCAATGTCCCAGCCTTCACGTTTGTAGCTTTTGGCAATCCTTTGAATTTCGCCACGCGCCGCATTGATGGCTGCCTGAAACTCTTTTGTACTGGTTTTTTGGCTGAAAAAACGTTTGGAATAACTGACACAACCCAAAGGCAGACTTTCGGTTAATGTGGGTTGCAGGGCATTGCCAATGATGAATTCGGTTGAGCCACCCCCAATATCAATAATCAGCATTTTCTGACCACTGGCATTGAACGTGTGTACCACGCCTGTGTAAATCAAACGGGCTTCTTCGCGTCCTGCGATGATTTCAATTGGAAAGCCTAAAGCTTCTTCTGCTTGTGTATGAAATGCCGCAATGTTTTTGGCAACACGAAATGTG
The DNA here is from genome assembly GCF_030525755.1 of Alysiella sp. Lineage (GTDB taxonomy): Bacteria > Pseudomonadota > Gammaproteobacteria > Burkholderiales > Neisseriaceae > Simonsiella. The sequence goes on along the minus strand of NZ_JAUNEC010000004.1, from coordinate 25,105 downwards.
TTGGTGGCAACCGCACGCACATTTTCAGGCGAAAAACCGCGTAATCGCTCCCCAAATTGTGCCAAACATGTTAGAGCACGTTGTTTTGAAGCTTCGTCCAAGTTTTTGTTTTCATCCAAGCCACCCGCCAAGCGAACCATTTGTTTGATGTTCTCAATGACTTGAAGCTGACCGTTGTTGTTGGTACAAATTTGCAGGCGAAAACTGTTGGAACCTAAATCTACAGAAGCCAACATGGGTAAAGGATTCATAATCTGTCTTTACAAAAAATAAACCAAAAACACATCTTAACCCGAAGTGAAGCAGTTTGCCAGTCGTTCTATACTGTTCAGGCAGCAAGATTTTATTTTACAAAACTTTTCTTTTCTGCCAAAATCTGTTTACAATTTAAAACCTGTATTCGTAAGATTGATGGCTTGATTTTATTGATAAATATTGATTTTATTATTTTTGACATGATTTCTGAAAGGCAAAAAATGACACAAGCACACACCACGCATCATATTGATTGGAAAACCCGTCTGCGTGCAATGGGTCCTGGCATCATGATGGCATCGGCGGCCGTAGGTGGTTCGCACATCATCGCTTCCACGCAAGCGGGTGCGCTTTATGGTTGGCAACTGGCTTTACTGATTGTTTTGGTAAACCTGTTTAAATACCCTTTTTTCCGTTTTGGGCCGCAGTACACTTTGGAAACAGGTAAAAGTTTGATTGAGGGCTATGCTGATAAAGGTCGGGCTTATTTGTGGGTATTTTTCATCTTGAATTTGTTTGCCACCGTTATTAATACCGCAGCTGTTGCTATGCTGTGTGCCGCCATTTTGGGTTACATCTTGCCTGTGGGTTTGTCCATGAATGGTTTGTCCATTGCGGTTTTGATTTCTACTACTTTGATTTTATTGATTGGACCGTATCGTGCTGTGGACAGTTTGTCTAAATGGATTATGATTAGTTTGACGATTACGACAGTTGCTGCTGTTGCTATTGCGGCATCGCGTGGTGCGGTGATGCAGCCTGATTTTATTGAACCCAGTCCTTGGAATATGGGGGCATTGGCGTTTATTGTGGCTTTGATGGGGTGGATGCCTGCGCCGATTGAAATCTCTGCTATCAATTCGTTGTGGGTTAGTGCTAAACGCAAATTGGAAAAAGTCAGCTACGAAGATGGTATTTTTGATTTTAACGTGGGTTACATCAGCACCGCAATTCTTGCTATTGTGTTTTTGGCTTTGGGTGCATTGGTGCAATATGGTTCGGGTACCGAATTGAAAATGGCTGGTGGTGCATACATTGGGCAATTAACCGATATGTATGCAGCAACGATTGGTGAATGGTCGCGTTTTTTGGTAACGTTTATTGCGTTTGCGTGTATGTATGGTACCACTTTAACGGTGGTTGACGGTTATTCACGCAGCAATATGGAAGCGTTGCGTTTGATTTTGCGCCGTGAAGAAGTGAAAAGCAGCAATCGTCAATTCATGATTTGGGTAATTGCAGCGGCATTAAGTGGTATGGCGGTGATTTTGTTTTTCAAAGGTGCGGTAATGGTTATGTTGAAATTTGCCATGATAGCGTCATTTGTTAGTACGCCCATTTTTGCTTATTTGAATTTGTCTTTGGCGATTAAAGGCAAACACAATCATGCTGTTCAGCCTTGGTTGTTGTGGTTGGCATACATTGGTTTGGTATTTTTAACGGGCTTTACTTTATTGTTTTTGGCGCAAATGAGCGGCTTATTGCAATAATTGAGACCATTTCCATAAACAGGCTGCCTGAAAAACTTTTCAGGCAGCCTGTCTGCTTATGGGTGGCAAAATCGTTTGAAATACGGCAGAAAATTGGCTGCCTTTGCCCACTTCACTTTGAATTTCCAAAACCGTGCCATTTTGTGCCAAAGCGTGTTTGGCAATCGCCAAACCCAGTCCTGTGCCACCGTTTTCGCGACTGCGACCTGTGTCCACACGGTAAAAGCGGTCAGTTAAATGGGGCAGATGTTCGGCAGCGATGCCCATACCGTTATCGGCAACGATAAAGCGCACCAAAGGCAATTTGTAGGGATTGGGGTTGTTTTGCTGTTGCAATATCAGGCTAATGGTGCCACCTTGTGGCGTGTAACGAACTGCATTGAAAACCAGATTGGATAGGGCTTGGTAGAGTGTGCGTTCTTCGGCATTTATCCAAATTTCGTGTTCGTTTTCCAATGTGATGGTATGTAGGCTGCCTGAAAGATTTTGAGCGGCATGAAGCAGTTGTTGTGCCATTTGGCTTAAATTTAAAGGACGCAATTCGGGTTTAATTTGGTGGTTTTCCAATTTAGAAAGGGTTAGCAAATCATGGATTAAATGCAGCATACGTGTACTTTCCTGTTGCATTAAAACGATGAATTGCTGTTGTTGTTCGCTTGGTAGGTTTGGGGTGTCGTGCAAGGTTTCTAAAAAGCCATTGATAACGGTTAGGGGTGTACGCAATTCGTGGGAAATATTGGCAACAAAAGCGGTGCGGGTGGCATTGAGTTGTTCGGCTTGGCTGATGTCTTCGCTGATGATGAGTTGTTTTTTATTGTGAAGGTGAAGGCGAACCAGACGAAGATGCTGATTGATGCCATTGCTTTGGATTTGGCTGATGCGTATTTCGTTTTGCTTGTCGCTGTTGTTCAATAAGTCAGATAAGTCATGGTGTGGATATTGTTTTTTCAGGCTGCTGCCTAATGCTTGCTGGGGGTGAAGTTGATAATGGGATAGTGCAGTGTGATTCAGCCATTCTATGCGTTGGTTGCGGTTGAGTAAAATGATGCCGTTGGGAATGGCTTCTGCGGCTGCCTGAAACAGAGAGAGTGTGCGATGCAGTCGTTGGCGTTGTTTGTGATGATGGTGTTCACGGCGATTGATTGCAGCAAAAAGATTGCCCCATAGCGTGTTTTTTTCAGGCAGCAGGGTGTTTGGTGTGGTGTTTGGGTTGATGTGGTGTAGCAAAATGGCGGTGTGGTACAGATGATGTGCAAGCCACAAAGCAAGGTATAAGGCAATACTTGCCCACGCTAAGACTGCGCCACCGAGTGCGTAACTCAATAGGGCGAACATCAGGCAAAGCATGCTGTGTGATGTGATGTGTCCGTAGAGTGATGTGCTGCGGATTGGGTCTGGTAATTTAGGGGCAGACATGGTTAATCCAAGCAGAAACGGTAGCCGCTACCGCGTACAGTTTGTAAATGGTGTTCGGCATTCAGTTGTTGCAACAAACGGCGTAAGCGTCCGATTTGTACATCAACGGTTCGTTCTTCTACAAAAACGTGGTCGCCCCATACATAATCCAGCAATTCACGGCGTGTGTAAGTGCGACTGGGGTGGGTTGCCAGAAAATGCAGTAATTTGAATTCGCTGTTGCCGCATTCCACAATTAGGCTGCCTGAACGGAGTTGGCGGCTTTCAGGCAGCAAGGATAAAGTACCGATTTGTATGATTTCGCTGGTTTTTTGTGGTGCACGGCGGCGGAGCAGGGCATTGATGCGTGCGATGAGTTCGCGTGATGAAAAAGGTTTGGTAATGTAGTCGTCCGCACCCTGATTGAGACCGTGTTCTTTGTCGTTTTCTTCGCTGCGGGAGGTTAAAAGGATAATCGGCAATTCGCGTGTGCGTGAGTGGGTACGCAGTTGCATGACCCAATCTGTGCCATTGCCATCGGGCAACATCCAGTCCAAGAGCAATAAGTCGGGCAACTTTTCGTCCACATCACGGCATGCTTGGGCAAGATTGTTGGCGGTTTTTACTATAAAACCTGCCTGTTGCAACTGAAATTGTAACAGAATTTGAATGGCAGTTTCGTCTTCTACAATCAGGATTTGGGTGTCAGTCATAAAACGGTGGCATACCTTGTGGACGGGTTTTGAAACGTTTGTGCAACCAGAAATATTGTTCTGGTTGTTCGCGTACACGCGCTTCAATAAAGGCGTTCATGCGCGTGGTGTCTGCGATGACATCATTGCTGGGAAAATTATCCCACGCGGGATAAAAGCGCAATTCAACTGTACCGTTAGGCAGACGTGTGGGAATAGTGGGAATCACGGCTGCTTGTGTGAGTTTGGCAATGCGCGATAAGCCTGTGATGGTGGCGGTGGGAATGCCAAAAAATGGGACAAATACGCTGTCTTTTGCACCAAAATCTTGGTCGGGCAAGTACAAAAATGGTGCATTGCTGTTTTTGATGTGTTTGATGATGCCGCGTAAGCCTTCGGTACGCCCAACCAAAAACACATTATTATAACGATGACGACCTTTGAGAATTTGTTCATCTAATGCTTTGTTTTTTTGGTGGGAATAGACACTAATCAAAGGTACATCTTGATTGAGTGCATAAACGGCTGCTTCAAAAGCGGTAAAGTGGGGATACAACATTATTACATTTTTGCCCTGCGCCAAAGTCTCATCAAGAAAATGTTTGTCGCGGTATTGTACTTGTTGCTTTAAGGTTTGGGCATCGGCATACCAATAGCGGCTGTATTCTAAAACGGACAATGCCATTTGATAATAGTGTTCGCGCAAAATGCATTTGCGTTCAGCAAGGTTTTTTTCTGGAAAACAGGCAGCTAAATTGATTAAACCCACTTGGGTGCGTGAAGTAACCAAGTGATAAGAGAGCCAACCCAAGATCTTTGCTATGCCACGCAAAATGGGGTGGGGCAAATGGGAAAGTAATTTGAGAATGAAAAAAGCCAATTTCATTGCGTGATGAGTGGAAAAAGGACGTGTTGGGTTAAACGATGTTTCAGGCAGCCTGAATGTTATTCACAAGCCAAATGGTATGCCACGCGGTCAAAACTGCTATTGAGTGTTTGACAGGTGGCTTCATCAGGTTGGTCGTGTGCCAATTCAGTGCGTTGTTCTTGGGTCATTGCCAATAATGCGGCAGCATCGTTTTGTTGGGTAAAACAGGTGGTAACGCGTTGATAATAACGTTCACAACTTTCAGGCAGCTTGGGTAGTTCGGTATCAGATGCTGCCTGAATTGCTGATGTGCTGTTATGGGGTAAAGACAATATGGGCATGGAAGCCTGTTGTTGAACAGCGGCAATATCGGAAGCATTGATGTTGTGCATTGCTTGTTTGCTGCTTTGCAAAATGTCTTGTCCTTGTGCCACATTCAATACAGCCGATGCAATCGCAACATTGGAAGCGTTAGATGGGTTAGGGTTGTTGCTCTGGGATTTATCGCCACCACAAGCAGACAGTAAACCTGATAGCAACAGCGTGTAAAACGGTTTATTCACGTTCATGCTGCCTGAAACAATTTGCCTACTTCGGCGGCAATATCGGAGGCACGCATAAAGGTTTCGCCGATTAAGAAAGTGTGTACACCATTGGCACGCATGAATGCGACATCATTTGAATCGCGTATGCCGCTTTCAGTAACCACAATGTTTTGGCTGCCTGAAATGCGTGGTAACAAATTGATGGTCTGCTGCAAATTCACTTCAAATGTCCGTAAATTGCGGTTGTTTACGCCAATTAAGGGTGTGGTCATATCTGCACATTTTTCTGCTTCAGTTTCATTATGCAATTCCAATAACACGTCCATGCCCAAATCGTGTGCCACTTGCTCCAAATGCAATAATTCATCGCGTTCCAAAGCAGCAGCAATCAGTAAAATGGCATCTGCTCCCCAAGTACGTGCTTGGTAAATTTGGTATTCATCAATGATGAAATCTTTACGCAATACAGGTAAAGACACTGCCGCACGTGCTTGACGTAAATAGTCGGGCGAGCCTTGGAAATACACTTCATCGGTTAAGACCGATAAACAGGCTGCACCTGCGCTTGCATAAGATTGGGCGTGTTGAGCAGGATTAAAGTTGGCACGGATTAAACCTTTGGATGGGCTGGCTTTTTTGATTTCGGCAATCAAGGCAGCTTGATTTTGTGCGTGTTTCGCACGAATGGCAGAAACAAAACCGCGTACAGGCGGTGCATCGGTAATTTGTGCTTTGAGTTCGTTTAAGGGTAAAACGGTACGCGCTACCGCCACTTCTTGTGCTTTGGTGGCAAGGATTTGATTGAGAATATCAGACATGGTTTCAGATGGGTTTGAGTGAATGGGTATTTTGCATTTTCAGGCAGCCTTGTTATGTGATGAAAGCTGCCTGAAAACCACAATTGCTTTATTCAATGGAAAAGCCATTGAGGTATTGCATGCGCTCGCGTGTCATGCGTGTGTCGCATTGTATTTGCAAATATTGGCGTTCGGTGGCATCGCTGCCTTTGGCACCTGCATTACGGCAGTTTTGTTGTTTTTTGCTTTCCCAGTTGCGTTGTTCTTGTACCAAAGATTCTTGAATTTCAACAGGAATTTTTCGCCAAGCGGATCTAATGGATTGTCCCGCTTCATGGTTGGCATTGCGCGCTTCTTCCAATTCGTTGCGGCTGATGCGTACTTTGGGGATTTCGGGTGTCAGCATTTCGGGCATGGGAGCAGAAGCAGTTGGAGTGGGTGTTGCTTGGCTAGTATCATGAACGGTTGGTACCTCAGCGATTTGTGATTCAGGTTCAGAAGCGGTTTCAATCAGCTTGGGGTTACTTAATTCTTTTAAAGCGGCTTGGCGGCTCATTTTACGTCCGTTAAAGATAATGGTGTCTTTAACCGCATAAGGTAACAGTGCTTCGCTTAATATTTTGATACTGGTATTGAGATTGGCATCATTGGGTGTGAACGAGAATTGACCGTTTTGTTCTTGTGCGATGTAATTTAATGGGAAAGTTAAGGTATTGTTGGCAAATTGAATGTTACCATTTTGGGTACGTTGTGCCAGATGTTCCAACGGTAAGGCTGCCTGAAACAAGGGGGCATTGACCGCAGCTTTTTCCAACACTGCCGCAGGCAAGACTATGCTGACTTTGGCTTGACATGCTTGTCCTGCTGTTTGTTGATTGAGGGTATGCACATCAATTTGCATTGCCATTTCTGCACTTTGATTACCGTCTAACCATTGATTGTTGTCTTGCATGGCAGCTTGATGACCTGCTTCACGAATGCCTTTGTGTACGGCGGCGCGTACTTGGTCGGGTAAAGTACTGTGCTGACATAAAGCCATAGCGGTGGCGGATGCGGCGGCAACATCAGCTTGTTTTTTTTGATTATCTGAACAGGCAGACAGCAGTAAGCTGAATGCGGCAAGAGCGGTTAAGGTTTTATTCATGGCTTAATCCTTAAAAATCAAACGGTGGCATCATAACAAAATATGGGGTGTTGTGCATGGTTTCAGGCAGCATCATCACAATTTGATGAATACCAAATCCCATACGCCATGTCCCAAGCGTTTGCCACGCGCTTCAAATTTGGTTTCAGGACGGTAATCGGGCGTGGTGGCGTAATCGGTGGCGGTATTTTTTAGGCTGCCTGAAAAATGGTTTAACACTTCCAGCATTTGTACCGCGTATTCTTCCCAATCGGTTGCCAAATGAATGTAGCCGCCTTGTTTTAATTTGGGCAATAATTTCTCAACAAATGGGATTTGAATCAAACGGCGTTTATGATGGCGTTTTTTATGCCAAGGGTCGGGGAAGAAAATGTGTATGCCGTCCAAACTGTTGTCAGGTAGCATTTGTTCTACCACTTCAACGGCATCATGACGCATCACTTTAATATTGTGAATATTTTCTTCTGCCATGATTTTGCACAAATTGCCTACGCCAGGTCCGTGTACGTCTATTGCCAGAAAATCTTTTTCAGGCAGCCTTTGTGCAATTTGAGCGGTTGCTACGCCCATGCCAAAGCCGATTTCAAGGATTTTGGGTGCAGGACGAGCAAAGATTTGGTTTAAATCCATTAGGGCTGCCTGAAAGTCTATGCCAAAGCGTGTCCAGTTGTCATCAATCGCTTTTTGTTGCGCGGCAGTCATGTGTCCTTGTCGCAACACAAAAGATTTGATGCTACGGTGGCGAAGTTCAGGGGTGTCATTGGTGTTTTGATTTTCGGTGTTCATGGTATGGGGATTACTGTTTCATGTTCAGGGATAAAGGTTTTCAGGCAGCCTGGAAACCATCAATTTTGTTTCATTAAATGCTGACGCCTGCAGCGCGTGCAATTGCTAAACCTTCTTTTTGACTTAAATACTGTGGGTTTTCAGGTAGGCTTTGGCGTATGGGCTTACCGTCTTCAAACATCAGTAATTCATTGCATGCCAGTTGTGTCCATTGCTCATTGTGGGTTAAGGGCAGGGTGGCAATCACGGCAACACGGTCGTTCGGTGTGGTAATTTGGGCAAAGTCAATCGCTACATTATCATCAATCAAATGGGCTTCACCAAAAGGTGCTTGACGAATGGTGTAATACAACAGCGTACTGGCATGAGCAAACATCACTTCGCCATTGCTTAAAATCATGTTAAACAAACCGTATTCACGAAGTTTGCAACACAATTCATTGATGACATCAAACAATACTTCATGCGAAGGTTTTTCGGTAAAATGCAAGCGCAGTTGTTCCAAAATAAAACAAAATGCCCATTCCGAATCCGTGTTGCCCACAGGGCGATAGTATTGTCCGATATGGGGCGTAAAACCGCGTAAATTGCCATTGTGGGCAAATAACCAATATTGCCCCCACAATTCACGTTGGAAAGGGTGGGTGTTTTCCAATGTGGTACGACCTTGCGTGGCTTTGCGAATGTGGGCAATCACGTTTTTGGATTTGATTTGGTAGGTGCGTACCAAATCGGCAATTGGTGATTCAATGCTGGGCTTGTCGTCTAAAAACAAACGCAAACCGCGTTCTTCAAAAAAACCGATGCCAAAACCATCTGTGTGGTGGTCGGTTAAGCCACCGCGTTTGCGGAAACCCTCAAATGAAAACACGATGTCGGTAGGGGTGTTGCAGTTCATGCCCAAAAGTTGGCACATGTTTATTCCTTAAATTTTGATTTGTGATGTATCAGGCTGCCTGAAAGGGGGTAATTATAGCCTTTTTCGGCAATTCTCGCTAAAATCCGCATTTTTGAGAATTGGAAACCACTATGTTGTTTCACCCTGATGTAATGGGCGTTGATGCCCTTGCTGCCAAAATCCGCAAAATTCCCAATTGGCCCAAAGACGGTATTTTGTTTCACGACATCACGCCTGTGTTGCAAAGTCCCGAATATTTCCGTTTATTGGTGGATTTACTCACTTACCGTTATATGGGGCAAAACATTGATGTGGTGGCAGGTTTGGACGCACGCGGTTTTATTATTGGTGCAGCGTTGGCTTATCAATTGAATGTGGGTTTTGTACCCATTCGCAAAAAAGGCAAATTACCGTTTGATACTGTGTCGCAAAGTTATGCATTGGAATACGGCGAAGCGGCAGTAGAAATTCATACTGATGCAATTAAGCCGGCTGCACGTGTGTTGTTGGTGGACGATTTGGTGGCAACAGGTGGTACGATGTTGGCGGGCGTGGAATTGATTCGCAAATTGGGTGGCAATGTGGTAGAAGCCTGTGCGATTTTGGAATTTACTGATTTAGACGGCGGACAAAAAATCCGTGAAAACCACGTACCATTGTTTACCTTATTGCAAAACGAAGGTTTGATGTCGGTTTAAAGCCCAAACAGGCTGCCTGAAAATCTTTCAGGCAGCCTGTTGCTTTGCCGTATAATTGTGCTTTATTTGCCCTTTTGTGAATGCTTAATTATGAAATGGTTGTCCCGTTTTACTGTCATCAGCAAAACTGTTTATCGTTATGGTTTGGCAGATATGGTGTTTGACCATGTTCGCCCGATTTATGTGCGAAAACTCCTGCAATCTTTGCCCAAGTCCAAACAACATCAAGATAAACCATTGCCCGTTCGTTTGCGTTTGGCTTTGGAAAGTTTGGGACCCATTTTTGTGAAATTGGGACAGGTTTTGTCCACACGCCCTGATTTGTTGCCACCTGAATACGCGCGTGAATTGGCTTTATTGCAAGACAAAGTGCCGCCTTTTGATGCCGATTTATCGCGCCATCAAATAGAACAATCTTTGGGTAAGCCCATTGGTCAATTGTACGCTGAATTTGAAAGTACACCAATTGCCAGCGCGTCTATTGCACAAGTGCATCGTGCTAAGCTATTTAGCGGGGAGACGGTGGCGGTTAAAGTTTTGCGTCCTCATTTAGAAAAAGTCATAGAACAAGATTTGGCATTGATGCGTTTTGGCGCAGCTTGGATTGAGCGGCTGTTTTCCGATGGCAAACGCCTGAAACCGCGTGAAGTGGTGGTGGAATTTGACAAATACCTGCATGATGAATTGGATTTGATGCGTGAAGCCGCCAATGCCAGTCAATTGGCACGCAATTTTTCAGGCAGCGATAAACTCATTGTGCCAAAAGTATTTTTTGACCATTGCTCGCGTGAAGTGCTAACCATAGAATGGATGAACGGCATACCGATTTCCGATATTGAACGCCTTAAAAACAATGGTATAGATTTGAAACAACTGGCGCGTTATGGCGTAGAAATTTTCTTTACCCAAGTATTCAAAAACGGTTTTTTCCACGCCGATATGCACCCTGGCAATATTCTGGTTGCGCCAGACGGTCGTTATATCGCGTTGGATTTTGGCATAGTTGGCAGCTTAACCGACTACGATAAACGCTATTTGGCAATTAACTTTTTGGCATTTTTCAACCGCGATTACCACCGTGTTGCTACCGCACACATTGAAAGTGGTTGGGTACCGCCCGACACGCGTGCAGAAGAATTGGAAGCGGCTGTTCGTACCGTTTGTGAACCCATTTTCAATAAACCTTTATCGGAAATTTCCTTTGGTATGGTATTGATGCGTTTGTTTGAAACCAGTCGCCGTTTTAATGTGGAAATTCAGCCGCAGTTGGTGTTATTACAAAAAACCTTGCTGAATATAGAAGGATTGGGACGGCAACTTGACCCTGAATTGGATTTATGGGATACCGCTAAACCCTTTTTGGTGCGTTGGATGAATGAACAAGTTGGACCCAAAGCCTTGTGGAAAAATCTCAAAGAAGAAGCCCCTGATTGGGCGGACATTTTGCCTGCATTGCCGCGCAAAATTCATACTTTATTGGATGAAAACAAACAACAAGAAATGCGCCAAGCCTATGTGCATTTGATTCAAAGCCAGCGCAGACAAAATATGTGGCTCGGTGTCATTGCCTTGATTTTATTATTGATGTTGTTATTAAAATAAAGTAAAAACAGGCTGCCTGAAACCTTTCAGGCAGCCTTAAAACCATGTGCATGGTATAATTCTTGAATACTTGATATTTCAGGCAGCTTTATGAGACACAAACCACGCGACCAATATGTGCAGCAACTTCAACACAAATTGGGCTATCATTTTAAACACAGTCATTGGCTCAATCAGGCTTTAACCCATCGCAGTCATTCTGCTGACAATTATGAACGTTTGGAATTCATTGGCGACAGTATTTTGGATTATGTGATTGCCAAAATGTTGTATGATGCGTTTCCCAAGCTGCCCGAAGGTAGACTGTCGCCCTTGCGTGCGCAGTTGGTGCGTGAAGCCACATTAGCTGAAATTGCACGGGAATTGGGTTTGGGACAGGCTTTGCTTTTAGGGGCGGGCGAGAGCAAAAGTGGCGGACACGACCGTGCTTCCATTTTGGCAGATGCTTTGGAAGCCTTGTTTGCTGCCATTAGTTTAGATAGCGATTTTGCTGTGGCGCAACAGGTTATTGTTCGTCTGTTTGCGCCACGCATTGCTAATGTGAATACTGAAATCACAGCTAAAGACAATAAAACCCAATTGCAAGAAATGTTGCAAGCACATCGTTTGGCTTTACCCAAATACCGCATTGAGCAACAAACAGGAGAAGGTAGCGATGCATGGTTTAAGGTTTCTTGTGATTTGGGGGAGTTGGGACACATCACTTATGCCCAAGCCAGTAGTCGTCGTCTTGCGGAACAGGAATGTGCCAAACAGGCGGTGTTGTGGTTGGCAGAACGGTTGAAATAATCGGTTTCAGGCAGCCTGGAACCTTAAAAATTAAGGAAAAATCATGAACATTACTATTCAAAATCAGCATATTGCCAATGACCTCCCTTTTACTTTATTCGGTGGCATCAATGTTTTGGAAGACTTGGATTCTACGCTGAAAGCTTGTGAACATTATGTTTATGTTACCGAAAAATTGGGTATCCCTTTTGTATTTAAAGCTTCTTTTGATAAAGCCAACCGTTCTTCTGTGCATTCATATCGCGGTGTTGGTTTGGACGAGGGTATAAAGATTTTTGCAGCAGTCAAACGTGAATTTGGTGTGTCTGTGATTACCGATGTGCATGAGCCTTATCAATGTGAGCCTGTTGCCCAAGTGTGCGATGTGTTGCAATTGCCTGCATTTTTGGCGCGTCAAACCGATTTGGTTTCCGCAATGGCGGTAACAGGGCGTGTGATTAATGTGAAAAAACCGCAGTTTTTAAGTCCTGAGCAAATGGGCAACATCATTGAAAAATTCAAAGAAGCAGGCAATGAACAAGTAATTTTGTGTGAGCGTGGTAGTCAATTTGGTTACGATAATTTGGTGGTGGACATGTTGGGTTTGGGCGTAATGAAAAAAGTCAGCGGTAATTTGCCTGTGATTTTTGATGTTACCCATTCTTTACAGCAACGTGCGGCAGGTGCGGCAGCTTCGGGTGGTCGCCGCAGTCAAGTGTTGGAGTTGGCTTTGGCTGGCATGGCAACAGGTTTGGCAGGCTTATTTTTGGAAAGTCATGCCAATCCCGATAAAGCGCGTTGTGATGGTCCAAGTGCCTTGCCTTTGGCTTTATTGGAAGATTTTTTGGTGCGTGTAAAAGCGGTTGATGATACTGTGAAATCTTTTTCTACTTTGACCATTGAATGATGCTTTTCAGGCAGCCTAAATGATTGAGGCTGCCTGAAAAGCATTGGGCTTGGTGTCTTCTCGGGAAGAAACATGAAAAAAACATTATGGATTGGCGGTAGCATCTTGGCATTGGCAGCTTGTGCTGCTTCACCTGACTATGAAAAAAGCAGCATTGTGCTACCCAATACTCTGAATTTGAAGAAAAATTGGATTTTAGAGAAGGCTTACTTTGCTCATCATGCTCCCGATGGTGTGTCAGATGCTGTATCCATATTGCCTGTTAATGTTTCACATACTGTCAATTTGGATTTAAGTGATTTACCCAATGGTCATGCTTATGTGGGCTGCAACAATATTGGTTTTCAGGTAACACAAGGTATGGGTCATGCTATCACATTCAGTCATATGTTTAGCACTCGAATGTTGTGTGAGAACATGGATATTGAATATGCTTTCACAGAACAATTGTTGAATATGAAGCAGTATCATTTTGAAAATGGCAAATTGATTTTATCGGGTGAACAAGGTGCTACTATGGAATTTATGCCACAAAAATAAGATTTTGATTTGAGGAAATGTTATGACCCAATCCGACCGCATTCTCTGTCGTGAAACCAGTTTATTGGCATTCAATCGCCGTGTGATGGCGCAAGCGCAGGACGTGTCTTTGCCTTTATTGGAACGACTGCGTTTTTTATGCATTGTCTCGTCAAATTTAGATGAATTTTTTGAAGTTCGTATGGCAAAATTGATTCGGGCACAGCGTGAAAGTCCCAATCAAATTTTTGATTCGGGCATGACGCCAATACAAACCATTATGAAAGTCAGCGAGAAAGCACAACGTTTGATTCGTGACCAATATGCCTTGCTCAATCAAGTGTTGCTGCCTGAATTGGCACGCGAAAACATTGAATTTGTGCGCCGCTGCGATTGGACAGAGGCACAACGTGAATGGATTGAACGTTACTTTAAACGTGAATTGTTGCCGATTTTAACGCCGATTGGTTTGGATATGTCGCACCCTTTCCCACGCATTTCCAATAAATCATTGAATTTTATTGTGCAACTGGAAGGGCAAGATGCGTTTGGGCGCGATTCGGGTTTGGCGATTGTACAAGCACCGCGCATTTTGCCACGCCTTGTGAAGCTGCCTGAAAATGTGTCGCAAGGCAAAGATGCTTTTGTGTTTTTATCGTCTATTTTACACGAATTTGTGTATCAATTATTTCGTGGCATGACGGTTACAGGTTGTCATCAATTCCGTTTAACACGCGACAGCGATTTAACCGTAGATGAAGAGGATATGGACAATTTGCGTGCTGCCATTCAAAGTGAATTGTTTGACCGTGATTACGGTGATGGTGTGCGCTTGGAATTGGTGGACGATTGTCCGCTTGAATTGGAAGCATTTTTGAGCAAACAATTCAAATTGAAAGCACACCAAATTTACCGTGTGGACGGGCCTGTGAATTTGGTACGCTTGATGTCTTTGCCTGATATGGTTAATCGTCCTGATTTGCAATTTGAACCATATAAACCGCATCTGCCCAAAAATTTGCGTGATGCTGATTCCATTTTGGACGAAATTGCCAAAAACGACATTCTTTTGCATCACCCTTATGAAAGTTTTGACCCCGTAGTACGCTTTATCCAAGAAGCAGCACAAGACCCTGATGTCGTCGCCATAAAAATGACGATTTACCGCACAGGCGCAAATTCAGCATTGGGGCGTGCACTTTTGGCTGCTGCACGTGCAGGCAAACAGGTTACGGTGGTAGTGGAATTGATGGCGCGTTTTGACGAAGCCAATAATGTGAGCTGGGCAACGCAGTTGGAAGATGCGGGCGCACATGTGGTTTATGGCGTATTTGGTTACAAAGTGCATGCCAAAATGGCGTTGGTGATTCGTCGTGAAAATGATGTACTCAAACATTATGCTCATTTGGGAACAGGTAATTATCATCAAAGTACATCACGACTTTACACCGATTTTGGTTTGTTTACTGCTGACTTGCATATAGCGCGTGATGTGAATTATTTGTTTATGGATATCACGGGTTTTGGACAAGCCAGTAGCCTGAAAAAACTGTATCAAAGTCCCTTTACTTTGCATAAAATGGTCATGGCAGCGATTGAGCGCGAAACCGAAAACGCCCGTGCGGGTCGACCAGCTAAAATTATGGCAAAAATGAATTCGCTGATTGAGCCGACTGTGATTAAAGCCCTTTATGCTGCCAGTTCAGCAGGTGTGCAGATTGATTTGGTTGTACGTGGTATGTGTGCTTTGCGACCACAAGTAGCAGGTTTATCAGAAAACATTCGTGTACGCTCCATTATTGGGCGTTTATTGGAACATTCCCGCGTTTACTATTTTTACAATGACGGTGCAGAAGATGTGTACATTTCCAGCGCGGATTGGATGGGACGCAATTTTTTCAATCGCATTGAAACGTGTACGCCCATTCAGGACGAAACCATCAAAGCCCGTGTATTGTATGAAGGTCTAACTTTGGCATTGTCCGACAACAGCAAAGCGTGGCAAATGCACGGCGATGGCAGTTACACACGCGTTCAGGTAGCCGAAGGCACAGAAAAAATTGGCTTGCAGCATACTTTATTGACGCATTATGCGCGTTAAATGTTTTTCAGCCTTGATTGCTTGTTCAATCAAGGCTGCCTGAAAACACACATCATCATTTTAAAAGGGAAAAACATGAATGCCTTACATTTACTCACCACACGCCGTTCTACCAAAAATTTGGCAGCACCTGCTCCCGATGAATTGCAACTGGACACCATTATTCAGGCAGCCACACAAGTTCCTGACCATGGACATTTAACGCCTTGGCGGTTTGTGGTCATTCGCAGCGAAACAGGTATGCAGCGTTTTTGTACCATTTTGACCGATACAGTAAACCAATTCAATTTTGGCGAAGAAGCCATGAAAAAAGCACAGCGTGTTGGCAATATGGCACCGATGGTTATTGCTGTGATTGCCAGTCCTAAAGCCAATAAGAAACCCGAGTGGGAACAGCATTTGAGTGCAGGGTGTGCCGCTTATGCTGCGCAATTGGCAGCCAAAGCACAAGGCTTTGACAGTGTTTGGTTAAGTGGTTTATGGGTCAATTCGCCTTTATTGAAAGAAGCCTTTGCTTGTACCGAAAAGGAGAAAATCATTGCTTTATTGATGGTGGGTACGGCAACTTGTCATGAAGATAGACCGAAAAACACCGATGCAGCAGAATTCACGCAATATTGGTAATGTTTGAACTGTTCATTTGAAACAATCATTGAGGCTGCCTGAAAACATTTTCAGGCAGTCTAAAATTTGTGTAAAGGTTTTTTCAATACATCAAATAATTGAGTAGCCCTGATGTACCTACCGCCAACAATACCGTTGGCATCATGGATAAGCGACTGGCAGCAAAAACCGTTACCAAAATGGCAATCAATTCATGTGGTTTGTTGGAAACAAAATGTGGTGCGATGACGGAAATTAAGACACAACCTGGTGCAGCTTCCATCATATTGGCTGTGCGGCGACTGAGTTTGCGGTTACGCAATGCATAATAACCAAGTAAACGGGTTGTGTACGTTACCAGCATCATGCCACAAATGGTTAAAAACGATGTCCACGTTATCATGCAGCTTCTCCTTGTTTTTCACAATGGAAAAAGTAAGCAAACAGCAAACCAGCCAGCGTGCCTGCAATTACATACCAGCTACCATTTGGAATAAGCAAGTATACAATGCTTGCGGTAATCAGGCTTATCAGCCAAGGTAAGGCTGCCTGAAAACCGCGCCACATACCGCGTATCAACACCAAAAATACAGCAGGAAATGCCATACCAAAACCATATTGGTCTATATTGCCCAGCATGGGACCAATGATTGAACCGAAATAGCCACACATTATCCATATGGCATACAATAATGCTGCCGTTCCCCAATAATAGGGCAAATTGAAAGCAGGTAGACCGAGTTGCTCGCGCCGTTTGATTTCTGCCATGCCCAAAGCCCAACTTTCATCTACCATTACAAATAAAGCAGGCAGTAATTGACGTTTAGGTAAATGACGTAAATAAGGCGTAAACGCTGCACCCATCATGATGTGGCGACTGTTAATCATGAAAGTTGTGGTCAAAATCAGGAAGGTGGGTAAAGGATTGGTCCACAAGCCAACCACCGCAAATTCAGA
>NZ_JAUNEC010000004.1:0-8070 GCF_030525755.1 Alysiella sp. | reverse complement strand
AACCACCTGCAAAATTCATACCCATCATCAACATGGTTTCCAACCAACTCATGCCTTTTTGTGCGGCTTGTGCGCCTAAAATGAGACCAAAAGGAATGATACCCATCATAAGGGTGCACAGTCTTTTATACCACGTAAAAATTCGTGCCAAGTGTTTTCAGGTGTTTGCGGGGTAGGGTGTAGGTTCATGTTTATTATTTTGTGATTACGTTTCATTCAGTTTATGTTTGTTTCAAATACAAATCGTGTATTTTTGTACACGGCAGGCATTGTTGCTTTGCCGTGTTAATTTGAAACAATCATACTGTGTTCATATTGTTTGATTGATATGATGAACATTTATTGTTGTGTTCAATGTGATTGAATTTCATGATGAGAAATTTAAGTGGGAAAGCCAGAAAACACAAAAGCAGATGCTGGACATCTGCTTTTATATTGAAATTAAGCCAACAAGTGGGCAATTCTGTCCATACCTTCTTTGCTGAATAAATATTGGGCCAAGAAAAACCAACCAACTGCTCCGATGACTGCCAGTATCATATTATATGCCATGCTGTGCGAAAAACGATCTACCAGTTCCAAAATAATCACAATGAAAATAAATAAAGTACCCCACGCTACCATAATGTGACTGGTCAAAACAGGTACACCACTCCATTCCATAAGTGATTTGATGGTAATCGCAAGCAAAGTAAAAATCAAGGCTTCCCATAAGGAATTAACTTCACGATTAGCTGACCAAATGCACCAAAAGCCTAAAATAAAGGCAATCAACATATATGCACCCATTTTTGTTTCCTTTTTAGTTTGTTTTGTATTCAATATTTTTTTAATTTTTAATGGTTAAGTGAGATAATTTATCAGTCAATGAGTTAATAAGCTATCTGCCAATTGTTGTGCTTGGGAAAAATCAATGCTGCCTTCATAAATGGCACGTCCTGTAATTGCACCTACCACGCCTTCGTGAGCAACTTCACACAAAGCACGAATATCGTCTAAATTGGTTAAACCACCCGAAGCAATAATCGGTATATCAACGGCTTGTGCCAATTTGATGGTGGCATCGATGTTTACGCCACTCATCATACCATCTCGTCCAATATCGGTGTAGATGATGCTGTTTACACCATCATCTTCAAATCTTTTTGATAAATCAATTACATGGTGTTCGGTAACGGTTGCCCAACCGTCAATTGCAACCATACCATCTTTCGCGTCCAATCCCACGATGATGTGCCCTACAAATTCGCGACAAGCCTCGCGTACAAAATTGGGATTTTTCACGGCAGCTGTGCCGATAATCACATCATTTAAACCTAAATTCAAATATTTTTCAATAGTTTGTAAGTCACGAATGCCACCGCCTAATTGGACGGGAATGTGTGCTGATACTGCTGCCAAAATTTTGGCAATGGCTGGAAAATTTTTTGGTTCACCCGCAAATGCGCCGTCTAAATCCACCAAGTGTAAGCGGCGTGCGCCTTGTTTGTACCAATGTTCGGCGGTTTGTGCAGGGCTGTCTGAAAATACGGTGGCTTGTTCCATTAAGCCTTGTTTTAGGCGTACACATTGACCGTTTTTTAAATCTATCGCTGGAATCAGTTGCATATTATTTTCTTTCAAGGCTACCTGAAATGGAAAAAGTGTTTTCAGGCAGCGGGTTGAGATGGGGCTTTACAATAAATATGTTAAAAATTGATTTTACTTTATACATTAAATTATCAAATTGACAATCAAATTACCATTATGGTCGCCAATTTAAGAAATTTTGCAACAGTTTTAAACCTGCATGATGACTTTTCTCGGTGTGAAATTGGGTAGCAAACACATTGTCTTTGCCAATAATACAGGCAAATTCATCAGGGTATTGACTGCTGCCCAAAATGATTTCGTGATTTTTTGGGGAAAAATAATAGCTGTGGACGAAGTAGAAATGCTCATGGTCTGCGATGCCGTTAAACAAAATGTGTTTGCGGTTTTGCTGTACACGATTCCAGCCCATGTGTGGTACTTTTAGGCGATTGCCTTTTTCATCTGTTTGATTAGGCATAAAATGTTTGACGCTGCCTGAAAACCAGCCTAGACCTTGTGTGTTGCCTTCTTCGCTGTGTTCAAACAGCAGTTGTGCACCCACACAAATACCAAAAAAGGGTTTGTTTTTTAAGGCATCACGCACAGCCTCGCCTAAACCGCTGCGGTTGAGTGCTGCCATGCAATCTGGCATTGCACCTTGCCCTGGAAATATTACGCGTTCAGCAGACAGAATGTCTTCGGCGTATGGGCTTAAAATGATGTTGGTGCTGATGCCGCTTTGCATCGCGGCTGCTTGAACGGATTTGAGTACGGAGTGCAAGTTGCCCATGCCGTAATCCACAATAGTGGTTTTCATGATTTGGTCTTTTAAATGGGTGTTGTTGAGTCTGACTGTATTGGTTTTTAGGCAGCCATTGAATAAAGTGAGAAATTTTAACTTTTTTGAGGCTGCCTGAAAAGCAATGAGTGTTATCTGAATACAGTCGTTTTAAATGAACACGGACAAGGCGACAATGAGAGCTGTGTACGAGTATGGTCGCAGAATTGAAAAAGTACTACGGCATTGCTGTCGTCTTGTATTGCATTTTTACTTCTGCGACTATATTTATATTTGAAACGACTATGAAAACGCCCTTTGTTTAAAAGGGCATTTGGGATATTGTAAGTTTATTTGGTAACTTCAATTTTGGCTTTTTGCAGTAAGGCATCAATTGCCGATTGAATGCGTTCATTGGACAGTACAGCACCGATGTTTTGACTTAATTTTTCTAATGGTTCAATCACAATCGGACGTCTGTCGTGAACATAGTAAACTACTTGAATTTGTTCGCCAATTAAAGGAGTTTTGGTGAACTCACCTTTTTTTAAGTTGGCAACGGCTTGATGAATTTGTGGGCGATCTTGTGCCATGTCCACCAGAGCAATGAAAGGCAAAGTCAGGTTTTTGCCACTTTTAATTTCGGGGTCAATGCTGTATTTCTTGGCAACGTCCGCAAAACTTTTTTTGTTGTTTAATTCTTTGATGGCTGCTTGGGCTTGTTCGGTTTTGTTGGTTACGATTTCACCCAGTTGTACTTCATCGCTGTTTTGATAGCGATTTTGAATTTGTTTGTAACGTTCTTCAATTTGGGTATCGGTTACAGGATTTTTTTTAAGAACATCACCTGAATATGCCATGATGAGCAGTTGATTTTGATAGTCTGCCCAGTCTTGTTTAAAGTTGGTGTGTTTGTCTAAACCTTTTGCACGGGCCTCTTTGAGACTGTCGCTTTCGGCGTTTTTGTATTCTTTACTTTGGTCTAATTTTAAACGTTTGGCTTCTTGGGTGATGACGGTTTCTGTTACCAATTCTTGAGTTAAAAAGCGACGTAAATCTGGACTGTCTTGTGTTTTACCTTGACTTTGTGCAACCACATTGTGTGCACGGCGTTCAATTTCGCTGCTGTCAATTTTGGTGCCGTTTACCGTAACAATGGTTTGTGCCATAAGGCTGCCTGAAAAGGCGAAAGCCATAATGGCTGCGGCGATTTTGTGATGTTTCATCGGAAGTCCTTTCTTGGGTGCGATGAGGGGTTTAATGGAAGTATTCTTGTGGGCTTTTGGCAGTAATGCTTAATGCATGAATGGTTTTGTTTTGAAAAAGTGGTGCCAATAATGTTTGTATATGGCGTTGTCGTGCCAAACGTGTCATGCCTTGAAAAGAGCTGCTTACGATAAGTATGGCGTAATGTCCGCCTGCTTTGCTGCCTGAATGACCGATGTGTAAATGGCTTTGGTCTTCAAATTCAAAGATTTCTGCTTGTAATGGCGCGAGCAAGGTTGCCATTTGTGCTTCAATTGGGTTCATTCTGGAAACACTTTTTTATATGGGCGAATCAGTAATTCAGCATATACGCCTGCGTCTACATAAGGGTCGCTACCTGCCCATGCTTCTGCATCGTCTAAACTGTCAAAGTCCGCAATAATCAGGCTGCCTGAAACGGTGTCTGGATTATCGGGCATTGGAGTTGGACCTGCAGTTAGCAGGCGACCTTGTTTGTCTAATTCGGCTAAACGTGCCAAATGGGCTGGGCGTGCTTGTGCGCGTGCTTCACTGCTGTTTTCAGTGTCGGTTGCCAGTAATATGTACAACATTATGGGTTTTCCTTTGGTAAATGACGCATCAGATAAATGCCTTGCGCCAATGAAAAAATCAGGGTAAGAGGTAAGTAACCATACATCTTGAAGTTCATCCAAATGGGTTCACGTTCGGGTGTAAAAGGGTAGGCAATGGTAAGGTTGATGGCACCCAAAACGAAAAAAAAGCCTATCCATGCATAGCCAAGTTTATTCCATACTGCATCGGGTAATTTAAATTCTTTGGGCATGATGAGACGGAGACCATTTTTCCCCATGAGTTGAGCGACAAGCATAACGGCTGCCATAATCCATGTGAGTAGGGTGGTTTTGAGCATGATGAATGCACCATCTTTGAAAATAACGGTTAAACCACCAAATACCACGATTAGGCTTAAACTTAACCATTGTGTTGCAGACAGTTTGTGTTCTTTCCAATATAAATAGGCTGCCTGAATTATACCTACCACAACGGCAACAATGGTTGCTGTTACCATGTTTTTGGTAAGTGAGTAAGTAGCAAAAAATAAAATAATGGCAATGAAATCGCTGAATGCTTTCATGTTTTTAGGATGTCATTGGAATTCGAAACGTACATCATAACAGTGTTTGCTTTTTTGCAAAAGCCTATCGTTTTCAGATGGCTTGAAAAGTGATTTACATCAATAATTCCACTAAAAGATTTTTAAATAAGAATCCTGCAATTCCCAAACCCAATACCAAAAACAGAATAAACATACCGAATTTACCAACTTTGGATTCTTTACCCAAGTTCCAAATAATGAATCCCAAAAAAATGACCAATCCACCTACGCAAATGCGTAATGCCCACATAGAAAATTCTGCTTCGGTCATGTGATGTATCCTTATGTTTGTGTTTCAGGCAGCCAGAGCTTGTTGTAAATCTGCAATTAAATCATTGGTATATTCCAAACCGATGGCAATGCGGATTAGACCTTCTGTGATGCCTGCTGCCAGTTTGTCTTCGATCGACATTCTGCCGTGTGTGGTTGTCCAAGGGTGGGTAATGGTGGAACGTACATCACCAAAATTGGCTGTTCTGGAAAAAATCTCTACTTTGTCAATGACTTTCCAAGCTGCTTCCAAGCCACCACATACTTCAAATGCGATCACAAAACCGCCTGAACTTTGTTGTTTTCGCACTAAATCAGCTTGCGGGTGTTCAGGCAGCCCAGAATAATAAACGGCTTTGACTGGGTTTTGTTGTTGTAACCATTGCGCGATTCTCAAAGCAGATGCGGCGGCTTGTTCAGTACGCAAAAACATGGTTTCCGCACCCGATAGCAATACCCAAGCATTGAAGGGAGCTAAACTTAAACCTGCTGAATTGACATACAAGCCAATTTGATTAACCAAATCAGTACGTCCACACACAATGCCACCCAATACGCGACCTTGTCCATCAATCGCTTTGGTTGCTGATTGTATTGATAAGTCTGCACCAAAACGCAGGGGTTGCTGTATTGCACTGGAACAAAAACAGTTGTCCACGACCAATAAGGCATTATTTGAATGGGCTAATTCAGATAGGACCTTCAAATCCGCTACTTCATTGAGTGGATTGGAGGGAGTTTCTAAAAATAACATTTTGGTATTGGGACGGATTGCCTTTTTCCATTCCGTAACATCGGTTTGAGAGACAAAAGTAACCTCAATACCAAAGCGCATTAAGTGTCCAGTAATGAAACCTGCTGTTGTGCCAAATAAGCTGCGGCTGCTAATCAAATGGTCTCCAGCATTCAAAAATGTCATCATAGCAGCTTGGATTGCAGCCATGCCTGTTGCGGTTGCAATACCTGCTTCGCCTTGTTCTAAATATGCGATTCGCTCTTGGAATGCGCTGACAGTAGGGTTGGCGGTACGCGAATAAGTATAACCTTTTTTGGCTTTGGCAAATAAAGCTGCACCTTCTTTGGCATCATGAAACATAAAGCTGCTGGTTAAAAATAAAGCCTGATGGTGTTCTTGAAACGGCGTTTGCATTTTGCTGCCGCGAATTGCTAAAGTTTGTGGGTGCAGTTTATTTTTGTCCATTTTGAGTGGATTCCGAATATAAAAACGCTATTGTGCGCCTTTTCAGGCAGCCTTTCAATGTTTATAATGATTGCCTTAATTTTCAGGTAGGCTGGAAACCCTACATTTTCTCCCAATTTTAAGGATACCTTAATTGTGAAATGGACTGATACACAACGCATTGCTGAAGAACTCTATGATGCACATGCTGATATTGACCCATATACCATTCGTTTTACCCAGTTGCGTGAATTGATTTTAGCGTTACCTGATTTTGATGATGACCCAACGCGCAGCGGTGAAAAAATATTGGAAGCCATACAACAGGCTTGGATTAAAGAAGTAGAATAATTTTGTAAAGTGCCGCCTTTAAAAGAAGTGCTTTATTGTACTTTTCATGTCGCTTGAAAACGAGTAAAATCATGCAAATTTTTCAAACACGTTTTCATATGTAAAATGTGTTGTTCGATAAATTATTTAGTAGGAGCATTATCATCGCACAGCAAGAACGCGAAGCACGAATCAACGGCGAAATCACCGCCAAAGAAGTGCGTTTAATTAGTGGAGAAGGCGAACAACTCGGCGTTGTGAGCTTAAAAGAAGCATTGGCTATGGCAGAAGAGCAAGATGTGGATTTGGTTGAAATTTCCCCCACCGCCAAACCACCCGTTTGCAAATTGATGGATTTTGGTAAATACAAATACGAACAATCCAAAAAACGCGATGAAGCCAAGAAAAAACAAAAGCAAGTCCAAATCAAGGAAATCAAATTCCGCCCTGGTACGGACGATGGCGACTACAACATCAAAATGCGCAAAATCCGCGAATTTTTAGAAGATGGCGACAAAGTGAAAATCACTTTACGCTTTCGTGGACGCGAAATGGCGCACCAAGAATTGGGCGCGCGCCTGTTGGAACGTATCAAAGACGAATTGGCAGAAGAGGGGCAAGTGGAACAATTCCCCAAAATGGAAGGTCGCCAAATGGTCATGATGGTTGCGCCAAAGAAAAAATAAAGCTATAATCTTGCGCTTTCCTGATTCAACGCTGCATCAGGAAAGTGTTTTATTGAGCAGCGAAAAAGCGTGGTTTCGGGTTTTAAGTATTGTTCACAATCTCCCGATGCCTTATCTAACAATCATTGGAGTTTTCTCATGCCAAAAATGAAAACCAAATCAAGCGCGAAAAAACGCTTTAAAGTCTTGGGCAACGGTGGTGTAAAACGCGCTCATGCGTTCAAACGCCATATCTTGACCAAAAAAACCACCAAAAACAAACGCCAGTTGCGCGGCACTTCTATGGTGCATGAACGTGATTTGGCTTCTGTTGCCAAAATGTTGCCCTACGCTTAAAAGGAGTTAAACTATGCCACGCGTAAAACGCGGTGTTACCGCTCGTGCTCGTCATAAAAAAGTCATTGCGTTAGCCAAAGGCTATCGTGGTCGCCGTAAAAACGTCTATCGCATCGCCAAACAAGCGGTGATGAGAGCAGGTCAATACGCTTACCGCGACCGCCGTCAGCGCAAACGCCAATTCCGTCAATTGTGGATTACCCGTATCAATGCAGGTGCGCGTCAGCACGGCTTGTCATACAGCAAATTCATGAACGGTTTGAAACGTGCTGCCATTGCACTTGACCGCAAAGTATTGGCTGATTTGGCTGTATTTGATAAAGCCACTTTCGCTCAATTGGTTGAAAAAGCCAAAGCTGCTTTGGCTTGATTTTTGATTTGGTGTGCTAAATTATATTGGGAAGAAGCAATCTTTGGAATTTTTTTAGATTGCTTCTTTTTTGTTGTAAGTTGGGGTGCTGAAAGTGATTTAGGCAAGGGAAATTTCCTTTAAAAACAGTTATTGTATAAATTTATTTCAAATTTTCTTTGACAA
>NZ_JAUNEC010000080.1 GCF_030525755.1 Alysiella sp. | reverse complement strand
TGGCGTGGAAACCACCACAGGCCCACTCGGTCAAGGCATTGCCAATGCGGTGGGCATGGCTTTGGCAGAAAAAATCTTGGCAAGCGAATTTAACCAAGACGGCTTGGACATTGTGAACCACCACACCTACGTTTTCTTGGGCGATGGCTGCCTGATGGAAGGCGTTTCCCACGAAGCCGCGTCTTTGGCGGGGACTTTAGGCTTGGGCAAACTCATTGTTTTGTATGACGATAACAACATTTCCATTGACGGCAAAGTGGACGGCTGGTTCACGGAAAACATTCCTGCACGTTTTGAAAGCTACGGCTGGCACGTTGTGGCAAATGTGGACGGACACAATCCTGACGCAATCCGCGCGGCAATCCAATCTGCCAAAAACGAAACGGCAAAACCGTCCATCATTTGCTGCAAAACCTTAATCGGCAAAGGCGCAGCCAACAAAGAAGGCAGCCACAAAACCCACGGCGCACCTTTGGGCGCAGACGAAATCGCCGCCACCCGCGCTCATTTGAATTGGGATTTTGCCCCATTTGAAATCCCACAAAATGTGTACGACCAATGGAACGCCCACGAAAAAGGCGCGAAATTGGAAAACGAATGGAACGCATTGTTCGCACAATACGCGGCAAAATTCCCCGAAAAAGCCGCCGAATTCACGCGCCGCATGAACGGCACGCTGCCTGAAAACTTTGCAACACACGTTCAGGCTGCCTTAAACGAAATCTGCCAAAAAGCGGAAAAAATCGCCACACGCAAAGCCAGCCAAAACAGCATTGAAATTTTGGCGCAAGTGTTGCCCGAACTGGTGGGCGGCTCGGCGGATTTGACCCCTTCAAATTTAACCGATTGGTCAAACAGCGTGTCCATCAAACCGCGTCAAGGCGGCAATTATGTACATTATGGCGTGCGCGAATTTGGCATGGCGGCAATCATGAACGGCATGGCGTTGCACGGTGGCGTGAAGCCGTTTGGCGCAACTTTCCTGATGTTCAGCGAATACGCGCGTAATGCTTTGCGTATGGCGGCTTTGATGAAAATCAATCCGATTTTTGTGTTCACGCACGATTCCATTGGTTTGGGCGAAGATGGACCCACCCACCAGCCTGTTGAACAAACCGCGACTTTGCGTTTGATTCCGAATATGGCGGTGTGGCGACCTTGCGACACAGCCGAAAGTTTGGTGGCATGGGCGCAAGCCGTGCAAGCACAAGACCACCCAAGCTGCTTGATTTTCAGCCGTCAAAATTTGCCGTTTATTCAACGTGATGAGCCAACTTTGGCAAACATTCAACGCGGCGGCTACATCATTTCAGGCAGCCAAAACGCGCAAGCCGTGATTATTGCCACAGGTTCAGAAGTGGAATTGGCACTGAACGCGCAAAAAGCGTTGGCGGAACAAGGCATTGCCGTGAATGTGGTTTCCATGCCGTCCACCAATGTGTTTGACAAGCAAGATTTGGCGTACAAACAAAGCGTGCTGCCTGAAAACTTGCCGAAAATCGCGGTGGAAGCAGGCGTTACCGATGGTTGGTACAAATACGTTGGTTTGAACGGCAAAGTGGTCGGTTTAGACCGTTTTGGCGAATCCGCGCCAGCCGAGTTGTTGTTTAAAGAGTTTGGCTTTACGGTGGAAAATGTGGTTGATGCCGTGAAATCGGTGCTGTAAACCACGTTGATGAAACGGGCTACCTGAAGGTCTTCAGGTAGCCTGATTGTGCTTATTATAACTCTTGATAAAGATTTGCTAAATTTATTGGGGGGTATAATTAAAACTACAACCGAAATAAGGAGTAACAATGCTTTATACGCGCAGAGATTTTGAAATCATTAACAATTTTTCACCCCAAGCATCCTAACAGATGATGAATTAGAACTGATTTTGGCGTATTTGCAAGGTATGGTTAATTTATGGTGTGTGGCGACAAGCCTTTTCGGCAAGGGATTTTATTGGGGGCGAGAATTATTATTGGGGCGGTGCACCACTAATGAAAGCGTGGCACGGTCGTTATAATCGCTATAAAACAGAATATCC